>NC_016078.1:3588224-3944837 GCF_000230555.1 Pelagibacterium halotolerans B2
AGAACAGCCGCAGCGTCATCGCGTGCAGGGCGGCGAGGAACGCCGTCTGCGGATCGTTGGCCAGCGCGTCGCGCAGGGCAAGCGTGCGATGCGCCGTCAGTTCCATGACGAGGCGGTCGGAGAGCGGCTTCAGGCCATCGTCTTCCTCTTCGGTCTCTCCGCCGGAATCCGCAGTCGTGGCATGATCGACCTCTTCATCGGCGGAGGCGTCAATCCCATCGACCTCATCCTGACCATTGGTCTCGACCGGGGGTTCGTCCTCGGGACGGACATAGCCGCGCTCGACGCGCAAGCGACCGTCATGGCCGATGCTGACGAAGACGCCGGCCATGGCGATTTCGTCCGGCTCGAAGCGGACGGGCCGCTCCTGCAAGGTCTCCATCGCCGTTTCGATCTCGCCGAGCCGGATGTCGATCTCTTCCGGGAACTCCTCGGCGCTGGCGTACTCGTCTTCGAGCCGATCGTATTCAGCCTTGAGCGCTTCAAAGCTGGCCGTCTCCTCGTCGCTCATCGGCTCGGGCTCGCCGATAATCCGGCGCAGACCGTAGGTGTGGCCGTAAGGGAAGTCGGCGCCGATCTCGATCCATTTCCAGCCTTCGGCGCGGATCGCTTGCGTCTCTGTTTCGAGCTTTTCGTCGACGAGCTTCGCAAGCAGGCCGGCGTCCTGCAGCCAACCGCCATCGTCGGACTGGAAGAGATCGCGCAGGATGACGCCGCCGGCGGCTTCATAGGCGTCGAGCCCGACGAACTGCGCCCGGCGATCGGAAGCGCGCACGGCGCCTTCGGTCAGCATACGGCGGATTTCGAAGGGCTGCTTTACGTAGGTCCGCTTGATCGATGCCCAGACCTGTTCCTGGCGCTCATGGTCGGGATTGACCGTGAAGGCCATGAGCTGGTCGAGCGTCATTTCCTCTTCCGCATATGCGTCGAGGAGCGACGGCGAGACGGCGGCGAGCTTGAGCCGTTGCTTGACGACATTCGCGGAGACGAAGAAGGCCGCCGCGATCTCTTCCTCGCTCTTGCCCTTCTCCCGCATCGCCTGGAAGGCGCGGAACTGGTCGAGCGGATGAAGCGGCGCACGCTGAACATTTTCGGCGAGGCTGTCCTCTTCGGCGAGGCCGTCGGTGCGCACGATGCAGGGCACGGGCGCGGTGCGATTGAGCCGCTTCTGCTTGACCAGAAATTCGAGCGCCCGGTAGCGGCGTCCGCCGGCCGGGATCTCGAACATGCCGGTTTCAGCGCCGTCCTCGTCCAGCACCGGCCGGACGGTGATCGAGGACAGGAGCGTGCGCCGGGCGATGTCCTCGGCGAGCTCCTCGATCGAGACGCCGGCCTTGACGCGCCGGACATTGGACTGGCTCAGCACCAGCTTGTTGAAGGGGATGTCGCGCGAGGCGCTGAGAGTGATTTTCTGAGACTTGGTCATGTCAGTTCTCCATGACGGGCTGGCCGAAAGCCTCTCTCTCAGCCTCCAAACCCGTCACGAAAAAACCGGCCCGCCTCTTCCTCTCGAGGAAGCGACGGACCGGAAAGACAGAACGCCAGTTGCAGCTACGCCGCGCGCTCCAGAAGCTTCTTCGCCTTGCCCTCCATATCGAGCCGGGCGTCCTGCTGTGGTTTCGAGCGGGCGACGGCAGTGATACCCTGCACGAAGTCGAACACGGACTCTGGCGGGCGGCCTTCCTCGACAAGGACCGTCTCGATGATCCTGGCCGTCTCCGCCTTGGAGAAACCGCGTTTGCGGAGGAAGTCGGTGCGATCGTCGTCGCTGCGGGCGACGATGCGCTCGCGCGCAGCCCGGATGCCTTCAATGAAAGGCCGCGGCGAGGAGTCGGCGAAGCGGGTCAGCGCCGGCGCCGCCTCGCGCGCGAAGCGATTGGCGGCGTATTTGGAATGGCGGATGCTGATTTCCTGAAAATCCTCAACGCCCCAGAGATTGCGATTCTGGCAGACGGCCCGCAGATAGAAGCTGGCGATGCCGAGCGTCTTGGCGCCGACTTCGGAATTCCAGCAATAAAAGCCCCGGAAATAGAGATCCGGCGATCCGTCGGGCAGCTTGCCCGCCTCGATCGGATTCATATCGTCGACCAGGAAGAGGAAGACGTCGCGATCCGAGGCGTAGAGCGTCGTCGTGTCCTTGGTGATGTCGACTATCGGGTTGTAGACACCGCTCGACCAGTCGAGCGTGCCGGGCACCTTCCAGCGCGTATCGCCGGTGCCGTTGCCTGCGATCTTCTGCACGGCGGTGACGAGCTCGTGGTCGTAGATGCGACCATAGTCCGGGCCGGTGACGGCGCGCAGTTCCGTGCGCCCGTCCTCGGTCTCCAGCGTCTTGATCTGATCGGCGCGGTGCGAGGTGAGCCCGTACTGTAAATTAATGCCGGCGAGCGGCGCCGGAAGCTGGCGTAGATAGGCCGCCGGCGCGCTGACCAGGCTGGCGAGTTGGCCGAAGCTCCAATGGGTCGGCGCAACCGGGGCCTCGGCGTCGGGTAGGACGAGCGCCAGGGTTTCCGGACCGTCGCGATGGGCCTCGACGCGGATCGCTGCACTCTCGACCATCCGCGTGCGGCTGCGCTCGGCGCGGGTTTTCACAGAGGCGTAGAGCTCAGACAGGGACAGGTAGCGCTCGTCGTCCGGCCGCGAAAACCATTCCGAGGAGACGCGGCCGATCCGCTCTCCGCGCGCTACATCGACTTTGTAGCCGCCACTTGCGTCGCGCCGGCCCTCCAGGGTTTCAAGGTTGGTCATGGGTCAATCTCCGTGGGCGGGCCGGCCGGGAGCCTCTCTCTCGACCTCCAAACCCGTCACGGCGAAAGCCGCCGAACTCTTGCTCTCTGGGGGTGGGGTACGGGGGAATTTCACCGCTCGGAGGGGGCGGCCGAGACTACAGGCTCGTCCGCAGAGGGAAACCTTTCCCCTTCCGCATGTTCAGGAAAACCGTAAATGTGTAGAGTCAGTGTGTCAGGTATGCTTGGCGATGCCGGTTTGACTTATTTTGAACCTTGGCTTGAGACGAAGTTATTTTAAGAAGATCACCAAATGGCTATGCGCGTAATACACACATCAGACTGGCAAATCGGCAAGGTATTTCGTTTCGTAGATCCTGCTACTATGGGCCTCCTCCAAGAAGCTCGCTTGCGCGCTGTCAGCAAGATCGGCGAGTTGGCGAACGAATACGGTGTTCAACATGTGCTAGTTGCCGGCGACGTCTACGATATGGAAGCCCTGTCTCCGCGTTCGCTTAACCAGCCGCTGGAGCGGATGCGCAACTTCCCCGATACGCATTGGCACCTACTACCCGGCAATCACGACCCGCATCGCCCCAACGGACTTTGGGATCAACTCCTGCGCAAGGGGCTTCCCGCGAACGTCCATGTCTATACGGAGCCGGGGCCTGTCACCTTTGAAGAAGACTCGCTGTCGATCCTTCCGGCCCCTCTCTATCACCGCCGGCGGCTTGATGATCCGACGGCCTATATGGACGATGTGGCGTTGCGGGACGGGCTGTTCCGTGTCGGGATTGCCCACGGCACGGTGACCGGCTTCGGATCGGAGGATCGCGACGTTCCCAACTTCATTGCGCCAGACCGCCCGGCCCGTGCCGGCCTGTCATATCTTGCAATGGGCGACTGGCATGGACAAAAGAAGATCAACGAGCGCTGCTGGTACAGCGGTACACCGGAGACCGATGCCTTCGATGTGACCGGTGGCGGCCAGGCGCTGCTGGTGGAAATCGACGCTCATGAGCGCGCACCGGAAGTCACACCGCTGCCGACCGGCCACTACGAATGGCTCACGCAATCGGAGCAGATCAACAGCCGCGAGGACATAGACCGCCTCGCTGGAACGCTGCGGACGGTCGCCGCTGACCTGGATCGCGTGCTCATCCGTTTGGCGATTGAAGGCGCCGTGTCGCTTGATGACCGCCAATATTTCGAGAACGAAGTGGTGGATGGCGTATCAGCCGCGTTCTGTTTCATGCGCGTTGATGACCGGCGCCTGTTCCCGCACCCGACGGCGGAGGACCTTGACCGGATCGATCGCGGCGGCTTCGTCCGTGCGGCGGCGGAAGAGCTGAAACGCAAATCCGAGGAAGGCAGCGACGACGAACGGGCCATTGCCGCCGAGGCGTTGCAGCGTCTTTATATCGAGCACATGAAGCTCCAGGCGGGCCGCCAATGAAACTGCGGTCGCTTGCGCTGAATCAGTTCAAGAAGTTCACCAGCCCGGTGCGGCTCGATGGCATTGCGGACGGGCTGAATGTCATCGTCGGTCCCAATGAGATGGGTAAATCGACGCTGCTTGAAGCGCTCCGGGCGGCGCTGTTTGAGAAATACAGCTCGAAGGCTCAGCCGATTACGGCGTTGCAGAACGATCGCAACCAGGCCGGGCCGGTTGTCGAGCTTGCCTTTGAGCTGGATGACGGCGTGTACCGCATAACGAAACGCTTCGTCAAAAAGCCCTATGCCCGATTGTCGTGCCCCGATGGGCGAACGCTGGAAGGCGATGCTGCCGAAGATGTCCTGCGCGATTTGCTGGGGTTCGATGAGCCGGGAAAAACTGGCGCCAAAGCCGAAACGCTTGGCATGTGGAATGTGCTGTGGGTTCAACAGGGCCACTCGTTCGGTGCGCTCGACCTGCCGCAAAGCGCTAGAGCTAATCTGCATAGTGCCTTGGAATCCGAGGTTGGCACGGTCCTCGGCGGCCGTCGCGGCCGGGCGCTTCCGCAGGCCATCGAAAAGCAGCTTGGCGAACTGGTCACGGGCGGCGGCAAGCCGCGCGGCGCGTACAAGGAACTGATCGACAACATCGAAACTCTGCAAACCGATCTTGCGGATTTACAGGGCCGCCGCGAAGAGCTGTCCAGAACACTCGATCAGCTTGAGCAAGCGCAGGAGACGCTGGCGCGCCTGTCCACCGGCGATCGCGACGAAGCCGATGAGACGGAACTGGCGGATGCCCGGAAGCGCCACGGTCATTTGGCGGAACTGGAAGCGCGTATCGCCGCAGCGGACAGCGATCTTGCTCTGAAACAGCGCAATCTTGAGCAGGCCAACCAGGCCCTGGTCGCGCGCACCGCGTTAAGACAGGCTATTGCTGACGAAGAGGAGGCCGTGGAAACGGCCCGCAAGGGGCTAGATGATGTACGTGGCCGGGAAAAAGAGGCCCGTGCGCGGCTCGACCAGTTGCGGACCGCGGTCCGTGAAGCCGAGGCCGGCGTTACCACGGCAGATGACGCGGTATCCCATCAGCGGCGTATATTGGCAGCCGTCGAACGCAAGGGTCGCATTCGTGAGCTCGAAGGACGGCACGAAAAAGCGGCGGCGGCGGAAGAACGGCAACGCAAGGCCCGGCAAGAGGCTGCCGCCATTCTTGTCACAGACGAAACCCTGACGGAAATCCGCGATGCCGCGAAAGCTCTCGAGACCATCGACAGCCGCCTAAGCGCCGCCGCCACGCGCATTACGTTCGATATGGCAGCCGATGCCTTGTCGGGAATTGAAGTTGATGGCCGCAAGGTGGCCATCGATGACCCGCCCGTTCAGGCAATCGGTCCGACGACGATTACGATACCCGGCCAGGGCCGCATCACGGTCGAACCGGCGGTCAAGGACCGGGACAAGCTGCGCGATCAGCAACGCGAAGCGAGAACCGCTCTTGAGACCGCCTTGCAGACCGGGGGCGTGAAAACTGTCGATGACGCCGAAGAGCAGCACAGGAGACGGCAGAAGCTGGTGCAGGATGGAGAACTCGCCCGTCAGGAAGCCGTGCTGCATGCGCCGGCCACGGACGATCACGACGCCGGGGCCGAGGCGCTGGCGGGTTATATAGAGAGTTTGCAACTCATCCTGACGCGCGATCTCGCCGATCTTGAAATTGATACGCTTCCCGCAAAGCAGGAGGCCGACACGGCGCTGCGCGCCGCCCTTGAACAGGCCGAAGAGGCCCGAAGCGCCGTGGACATGGCCAGGGCAGCCCTCGGCGGTCCCGAAGATGCGTTGGGCGCACTTCAGACTCAACTCGGAACCGTCAGAACGCGATATGACGACAGCGGCGTCCGGTTGGAAAAGCGGCGCGCAGAGTTGGCGGCCGCCGAAGAAAATCAGGCGGACACCGCCCTGCAAGCCGCGATCGACGCCGCCGAAAAGGCAGTGTCAGACCAGGAAGATGCCATTGCCAGTCTCAAGGATCAGCGCACGGACGAAACCCTTCCTCAACTCGAAGCCCGCATCGGCCGTCTCGAACAGGCGTTAAGGGATCGCCGTGAAAAACGTGGCAACCTCAAGGAAACCATCGCCGGCCTGCGTTCTCATATCGAAGTCCTCGAAGGTGCCGGTTTGGACGAGGCCATTGAACAAAAAGCCCGTGAGCTGGAACGCGCGACGGACGAGCGCCACCGCGCCGACCGGGAAGTCCAGGTATTAAACTTGTTGCTGACCACCCTGCGGGCTGCCGAACAGGAGGCGAAGGAGCGTTACCTGTCTCCCGTGCTCAACCGCGTGCGGCCGTATTTGCAGCTCCTTTTTCCGGGCGCCGAAATCACAATCGACGAAGACTTGCGTATCGTCGGCGTCACCAGGGAGGCCGGATACGAGGAAGCCTTCCATCATCTAAGTATGGGGACCCAGGAGCAGATCGCGGTTCTGATTCGGCTCGCTTTTGCCGAAATGTTGGTCGAACAGGGCCATCCGGCAACCGTCATACTGGATGATGCGCTCGTGTTCTCCGACGACCACCGCATGAACCGGATGTTCGACATACTGAACATGGCCGCGCGCAACGTTCAGGTCGTCATCTTCACATGCCGCGAGCAGCTCTTCGAGGAACTGGGTGGTCGGCAGCTCTCACTACAAGCCGGGAGCGCGGAGGAACTGGTATCGGCATGATGACAAAAGGATCGCCGAGCACGACCAGATATAAGGAATTATAACAATAGGATGGCCTGGCGGGGGATATGCACTTAAGCCAACTTCAACTCACAAATTTTCGTTCATTCGCCGAAGAGCAGGTTACGTTTGAGCGCAGCTTGACGGTGCTCGTTGGTGAAAACAACGGCGGCAAGAGTAATCTTATTGACGCCATCCGTCTTGTTTCGACGCCATTGAGCGGGCGCCGGGAACTCTATTGCGAACAGACAGACATACGCTTTGGGACCGCGACCCGAGCGTTCAGCATTCAGGCAATCTTTGAGGACCTGACACCGCCGCAGCAGGGACGCCTCATCTCGGCAGCAACCGACGATACGCTGAACGCGGCCTGCTTCGGCCTCACATATGAGGCCACCGGCAAACAATCACATATTCGCCCCAACCTGTGGGCAGGCCGCTTCAAAACGCCGCCGGAATCCGGCGCCCATGAAATGATCAGGCATGTCTATCTGCCGCCCTTGCGCGACGCCAAACGTGCTCTCGCGTCAGGCAATCCGACCCGTATCCATGCGTTGCTGAACCACTTTCTCGGCGACCGCGATCCCGACGAGATTGCCGGAAAACTGGCCCGCACCAGTGACGATCAGCTTCTTAAAGACGTGGACCTCGCCGTGGCCGGTGGTCTCGACATTCTGACCACAGGAGTCAGGCGGCAAAGCGCCAGCCTCGGCTTCAATACGGACGAAAAGCTGATCGATATTGCCCGCGACCTGCGATTCAAACTCGCCGATCACGGCATCGCCCCGGAGGACCTTCAATACTCCGGGCACGGCTTTGCCAATCTTCTCTACATGGCGACGATCGCGGTCGAGCTGGAAAAGACCGACAATGCCGAACTCACCTTATTTCTTGTCGAAGAGCCCGAAGCCCATCTTCATCCCCAGCTCCAGGCAGCAGTATTGAATTTTCTTGAAGAGCGGGCCGCGCAGTCGCTCAAACCGAAGGAAGACCAAAACGCGCCGGCGGGCCATCTACAGGTTGTTGTCGCTACGCACTCGCCGAATTTGTCGGCCTGGGTCCCAAGCAAGAATCTGGTATTCGTGCGGTCGGTTGCGCCCATCAGCGGAAAGAACGAAGGAACGGCGCAACAGGGGAGCGAACAAACCGAACATTCGGAAACGCCGCACGCGGTGGTTGCGCCGCGTGCGCAGTCTCGCTGCATTCCGCTTTCCAAGCTTGATTTGAGCGATCCGGAACGCCGCAAAATCGACCGCTATCTTGATGTGACCAAATCCGCCCTGCTCTTCGGTGGACGGGTCCTCTTGGTTGAAGGTATTGCCGAGGCATTGTTGCTGCCGGTCATCGCCAAACACCATGTCCTGAAAGATATCCCCTCGGCCTTTCGCACATTCCGGTCAGCCGTCTTCGTCCCGATAGACGGCGTGGATTTCAGCCCGTATGCGAAAGCGCTGCTATCGCCCTTTAACGATGTTCGTATTGCCGATCGTCTTGTGATTATTACGGACGGCGATAAGCAGACCGTTACCGCCGACAAACCGCTTCCCGGCGGCAATCGCAAATCCGCGCTCGACGCACTGGCCGCCGAAAGAGGCGCCGGCGCGGTGTTGGACGTCTTCACAAACACCTATTCGCTCGAAACCGAACTCGTGGCAGCAGGCAATGCAGACTGTCTGAAGGCCGTGTACCTGGGTTTGCATCCGCAATCGGAAGACAAGTGGAACGAGGCTGTGGCGAAGACGGGCGACGACCGGGCCCGTGCGATACAGGACCTCTTTAAGACAACGCCCAAGGGAGATTTTGCGCAGCTTCTAGCGGAGAAGGCTGCCAGCCCGTCTTTTGTCGTGCCAGATTACATTCGGCAGGCGATCGAGGCGCTTGTGAAATGAGACCGCAAGCCTTTCAGCCCACCCGGGAACAACAGGAAATTATCGATCATGACGGTTCCGCCTTTGTGACGGCATGTCCTGGCGCCGGCAAGACGCGGGTTATGACTGAACGCGCGCGGCGCTTGTTCGCTGACATGCCGGCGGGCCGGGGCGTGGCGTTCCTGTCATTTACGCAGGGTGCCGTTTTCGAGCTGGAAACACGGCTCCGGGAAGAAGGGATACTGCCTTCGCCCGTGTTTCCGAGCTTCATCGGCACGTTTGACAGTTTCGTCTGGCAGTTTCTTGTCGCGCCCTTCGGCATTTCGAATTGCGATGTTCGGCCGCGCCTGATCGCCGATATCGCAGACCTTGCCGTGACGCCCTTCAACGGCGCCCATCCCTTGCCGCTATCCTGCTTTTGTCCGGTTACCGGGACAATATTCGCGCAGGCAGCGAAACAGCGCGGATTCGACCTTTCCCAAAAGTCCAACCAGCAGATCCAGGCCTATGTCACAGCGGCGGCGAGTATCCGCGCCGGTTTGCGGACGCGCGGACAACTAGGGTTTGATGAGGCGCGGGGCGTTGCGCTCGAACGGCTTAGAGACGCGGCGGCCGCGCCCCGCATTTCGGCCGCCCTGGCGGCCCGGTTCAGCGAAGTCATCGTAGACGAAGCGCAAGACTGTAATCCTGACGATCTGCATATCATTGCATGGCTGCGGGATTCGGGACTGCCGGTGAAAGTCGTATGCGACCCGCACCAATCGATCTATGAATTTCGCGGTGGTGTTACAGACCAGCTTTTTGCGTTTGCCGAGACCTTTGACGAAGAGGGCCGCAAAGCTCTGACCGGAAACTTCCGGTCGGCGCCCAATATATGCAAGACCACGGCGCAGTTACGCCCACTCGCATCGCGTTCCGCACCGGATGAACCGCTCGGTCGCCACAAGGACGACGCCACACCGGTTCTCATCCTGTCCTATCCCGGCGCCGCCGTTCCGGCGGCGATCGGGACGACCTTTTGTGAACAGGTGACACAAGCGGAGATCGACCTTGCCGAGTCTCCGGTCATTGCCGCGACCAAAGCCAGCGGCGCCGCCGCTGCAGGACAGCCGCGTCCGAGCAAAAGACGGGACCGGTCCGTGCGCCTCGCCCAGGCCGTGACGGATTTTCATTTTGCGGCCGGCTTCAACGATATGAAGACGGCGATCGACCAGATGCACCACATCCTGCTGGAGCTAGAGGGACGCCTGGGTGATCTCTCCTACCGGCAATATCTTGCCGACAACGAGATCGAACAGGCGAGCTGGCGTCCCCAGGTCCTGTTTCTCCTGCGGGCGCTGCGCTTCGACCCTTCAAAACATGCCGATGCCAAAGCGTGGCATGCCGCTACCAAGGAATTGCTCTCCCGGCAACTGACCTTGAACGACGGGCCGTCGCTGTCTCAAAGGCTTAAATGGAACAACGCGGTTTCCACCGTGCTTGCGGCCGTTCCGGCGGCGACGGCGATGCCACGCACAATACATGCGGTTAAAGGTATGGAGTTTCCCGCCGTCTGTGTCGTGACCACAGCCTCTACTCTCAAAAGCATACTCGACTACCTGGATACCGGGGAGCCCGCAGATAAAGCCGAAGATGCCCGCAAGCTTTATGTCGCGGCTTCGCGTGCGGAAGAGTTACTTGTGATCGCCGCACCCCGGAGCCAATCTCAACGACTGGCTACCCATTTGAATGCCCAAGGAGCGTTAGTGGAAGTCCTTGAACTATAGGATTGCGAGCTTGTGTTAGGCACGTGGAGTAAAATGGCAGTCGAAAAGACGGATTTTCCTCACTTGTTCTAGATGTAGAATTTGAACGGCAGCTTCGGCTCGCCATCCATCGGGGCGGAAATGAGGACATCTCCGACCGCGTTGGCGAAACGGATCGTCACCGGTAACCGGTCATTGTGAAGGCACGAATTGAAGTTGATCTTCGTGAGCCCGAGCACGTCGGCGAGGACCGTCGTCAGTGGGCACTCGCCGCGAAGAACGCGAACCGAAATCGGGTTCGGGGTCTCAGGCCCCATATAGGTGTCCAGCCGTGGCACATAGCCCGAGGTCCACAGAAGTGCGTGACGTTCACCGATCTGCAGCGCCGTGCCGCGAATGACGGGATACTCTCCAGGACGATAGAGCTTCAGGTCATCACGAGCCTCGGCAATCTGCACACCGACGAGGTTGGTCTCATCCCCGCAGGCGGACGAAAAACCGCGCCATTCGTTGTCGGTAAAGGCGGACTTCGCGTGGATGAAGAGTTCGGTTGGTGGGCCATCGTGCAGGCGGGTGTATTCGCCCACCACCATCTTGATAAGGTTCCTGGCGGCATCCTTATCAAGGTGGAACTGCTTCGTATCGGTTTGGAACCAAGGGCCGAGCGCGCCGCGGAAGACCACGCCTTCCCCGTCAGCGAGAAACATTTGGGCTGCGCAGCAGGCATGACGCTTGTCGCTTGTTAGTTCGCTGCGTTTGTAGACCAGTCCGACATAACAGACGCCCGGTCGAACATCGGCCAACTGCCAAGGCTTCCCGCCAGCCTTGTAGTAGGCGCCCGTTCCCATTTTCCAGGCGATAGTCGCAGGATCCTCGACGCGTCTGATCGGCATGCCGCTCTCGCGACGGAAATCGCCGGGCGCCAGCGTCGTTTCACGAACGATCTGCGTGACAATCCGCTCTTTGAGGAGCCGTGCCTTTAGTTGCCGGCGGAAATGGGTCGCATATTGATAGACTTCGGCTTCGCGCTCGTCCTCGCCAAACAAGGTCGGTTGGCGCTGCAGCTCCTTTGCACGACGCTGGGAGATCGTCACTTCGCCCGCAACGCGATCGTCACGTCTAACCGTCGATTTCGGTCTGCCGAGTTCGTAGACCTTTTCGGGAATGACGACGAACCAGAATTGCGGTGCGCTTTCGAGGCGATTGTTCTCAGCGACGAGGCGCGACACGAACATGTCGACAGTGTTGCGCACCGCCTCATGACGATTGGCGATCCTGAGCGTTTGTTCGATCTCGTCGGGATCAAGGCTGTCAATGATGTAGGGCGGTTCAACGGGCCAGTCAGCATGGAAAGCCGCGGCGAAGCCCGGAAATGGAACATGCTGTGGTTCGACAGCGCGCGAACGCGGCCCAGGCGGTGGGATATCTATAAATCCTGCCATGGATTGTGCCCAGGCTTTGAAGCGACCTACGCCATCCGGCGTGCCAATCACGCCGTATCGGATCGTCGGCAGTTCTTTTGTCTCGCCGACGGGTCCATAGAGGTAGAGGCCGTCGCGGGGATAGACGAGGTGCTGACCGTGGCGGAACTCAAGCTGAGGTTCTTCCAGATAGAGCATCTGAGGCTTGAAGGATCGCGGCCTAGTCGTCATCGCCTGCCTCCTCGGAGCCCCCATCGCCACCTTGGCTACTGGATTCATCCGGTTCGTCATCGTTGCTGGGATCGTCGTCATCGGGTTCGGGAGCTTCCTCCTCGACCGGAAGACTGACCGGCACCTGCCAGGAAATCGGCGGCAGGCCGAGCACAATCCCTTCTTCGGAGCTGACCGGCACGGAGAGCGAATCTTTTCCGTCGGCAAGCCAGTGCAGGAAGGCGAGCAGCATGTCCCGCCAACGGGCATTGCGCCATGTCTTGGCAAAGGAGCGGCGGAGCCGATGCATCTTGGCGGGGTCGTCAAATGGCTTGTGGCCATCCTCAGTGAAGACGAGGCGGTTGACGATCCGAACATGGTGCTGTGGCGCTGAGCGTGCGGCGACGCTCACGGCGAAATGCCAGTTCATTTGCCGCTTGACCGACATCCCTTGTATTTGCCGGAGACCAGCGACATCGCCCCAACGAAAGGCAATCTTTGTCGTCGGCACGACGTCGACGGGCCCCCACCAAGCCAGTTGGGTGCCGGACAATTCGTAGGAACGAAGGCCGCGCTCGGTGAATAATTTTTCAAACGCTTGGCGAGCCAGATCGCTGAACTGATTGCGGGCGTCGAGTCGTTCGATCCCGATCTTGTCCCAACCGGTGTCTAGGAAGCCGGCGACGCGACGCTGTGCCTTCTGACCAATCGGAAGGTTCGGCCCAAAGTGGTCCTGCAGGTCATGGATGCGTGTGAAGGAAAGAAAGCCCCGTTGGAATGGCCGCAGTGGCCATGGGGCGTCTTTCATCGCCGCCTGGGCTCGACGTTCGGACACTTGGCCTTTGAATTCGTAGTAGCGGATCTTCTCCGGCAATTGCTCGATCGAGAGCCAGTTTGAGATCAGGCGTTCGGGTTGGGAGACAAGAGTCTTGCCGTGAATAAGCTGGACTTCGCGCCAGATCGCGTCGCCGCCGCTCGCGTTGCGGGTAACATGATAGGTTTCCTGCAGGGTCTCCAGCAGTTCCGAGAGGCCGCGCGCCCAGCCGCGTGTGAAGTCAATATACTGCGCATGGGCAATCAGGAACGGCGCCTCGAAGGGTTCCATGCGCAGCGGAATGATGAAGGCGTTGTCGCCAACCTTGCGCGCGACCTCGGAGGCGATCTGGATTTCGTTGCGAACACCCTGCTTGTCGACGGCGCGGGGATTGGCGACCAGCAACATCTTGCAGGCACGGTGGCGAAGCGCGTCTTCGAGCTTACGCTGCCAGTCGTCACCACCTTTCAGGCGGAGCACGTCGGCCCAGACCTCGTAGCCCATGGCGGCAAGTTTGGCGCCAAGCCAGATTGTGAACGCGTTGTCTTCGGGAGCGGCGTGGCTGATGAAGATGGCCTCACGCGGCGCATCCTTCGCTTCCGGCTCTGTATTTGGCGGTGGCGTCATTCGGCAGCCTCCAGATACATCCAAGGTCCGCTTGCGGGCCAGGATGCCAGCTCTTCTCGCGCCAATACCGGTCCCAGGAACGCCCGCAGATTGTCGGCGACGTCGATGAGGGAAGCAGGCGCAGCTGCCAGCCGATCACGCGCTAGGAATGCTCGCCACTGGGCGTCCTTCTCGCTGGCAAAGGCATCGCTGAGACCGGTGGGCAATTGCTCGGGCCAGGGTGTCCGACGTCGCTCGAAGGTTTTCTGGACGGCGTCCGTGAGAGCCTTGCCTTCGAAAGCGAAGGTCTGCGAAACCATCCAGAGGTCGTAAAAATCCTTCATTCGGCTGTTGGCAACACCGAGCGAGACGATCGCTTCAGTCTTCTCGGCGATGACCGTTTCAGGCGGGTAGGCGCGCAGCATCGGTGCCGGGGCGTCCAGCAGGCTGGGGTACTCGATCTCAAGCGCGGCGGGTGTGATTGCGTCACCGAAGCCGACATCAATCTGGATGGGAACGCGCGCGCCAGCGATTGTTGCGCTGGTTCTCACACGTACGCCGGCGTATTCGGCCTCGTCGCGGATGGGGGTGGCTTCGATTCCATCGATATCGAAAATAACGCCGTCGTCGGGTACGATGGCTGAACAGATTGACCGCATGCTCTCGGCGATTGCAGCGGGTTCGGGGTCGCCGTGGCCCAGCAGATCAAGGTCGCGCGTGGGGCGGAAGGGATCGTCTCGCCATACGGCGAAGAGCATCGCGCCCTTCAAGATGAAATCGTTTCGCCGGTCCGAGATGCTGAGGCGATAGAGCAGCCGTTCCAAGGCGTAGCGCGTCAGCAAAATCTGGAAGTCCAGATTTTCGGCACGCGCGCGGGCGAGCAGGCGGGCGCGCACGGATGCGCCTATATTGTTAACTTTACGCGCCATCGGCCACCATGGCTTCAACATAGGGGCGCATAACCGTCCAGACGCGAGCGGAGCGCGCGAATTTCCACAGCTGGTCTGGCGTCACGCGTTTGGCCCGAAGTCCCTCGCGCAGGCTTTCAAGGGCGATGTCGAGACCAATCTTGTTGCGGTAACGGAAGCAGTCGACGATCGTCTTGGCGGGTTCGAAGATCGGGACAGCGACCCCGTCAATTTGATGGCGCTTGATGCCTTCAGACATGGCCTTGGTTCCAAACCGCACGAACCGGATCGGGGGATATTCGACCTTTGGCTTCCAGCCGGTGCGGTCGATGGCCATCCAAACGGCAGATGGCATCTGCAGGGTCATGTCATGGTACTGCAGCGCGGAGGTCAGGCAGATCACGCCCTTTGGCACAAGGGCCGAGGCTTCGGCGAAGTTGTGCTGCGGATCGGGCATGGCACCTGAAAGCTGATAAAGGCCGCGTGCCACGCGTTCGACTGCGCCGTCTCGAACCAGGCGCGCAACAGTCTCGGCCCCTACGCCCGCGTCGCGAAACTCACGCATGCGGACAAGGCCCTTCTCGCTCAGGAGGGCGCAAGCGGTTTTGCGTTGAGACGCGGAGGGTGGTGACATTTGCTCTGCTCTCGCCAATAAGTGCAGAGGTTTTATCACATAATTCTTGGGATCTCAATCCGATTCCCCTCGCGCTTCGCCATTGCGTAGCCGTGTGACTAAAGCTTGCAAAAAACCCAGAAGTGCAGAGGTTCTATCACGCCCCAAAAGAATCCGCTAAGGTGAGATTTGCCAACGACGATGGACGGATAGGTGCCGAGATTCTCTGACAGCGAAGTTGCAGAACGCTGGCTTGACCGTTTTTCAGAAACGGATCGAGAGATAGCTGCCAACCTCATCGACGAGGTGCTTCTCGTCAGCGGTGGCGAACTAACGAGCGGCATCACCCGACTTTTTGATAAGGTCCAGGCTGAGCACGGAAGTCAGGGCCCGCTCGCCTTTTACGCAGAACGCGAAGTGAAATGGGACAAAAGCCAAGTCTTACCGATCTTTCCTGGAGCTCGGAACGGGCGCGCGGTCGGCAAAGGCCCACAGCCTATTCCCTTCGATCCCAATCGTCCCGAGGTCGGAAGCGAAGGCCTCATTGCAAATCTCATCACCAGCTATTGTCGCCAACATGGCCGACAGATGCTCAACCATCCGGGTCCGGACCTCCTGCGCGGGCGCAGAGCAGGCCCGATTGTTATCGTTGCTGATTTCATCGGATCGGGGCAGCGGGTTTGGGAGATGCTCGAAGCATTTCGCGCTGTCGCCACTGTTCGAAGTTGGCGCTCCTACCACCTGATCGATTTCTACGTCGTCGCGTATTCGGGCACTGAGGAGGGTTTGCGCCACGTGCGATCAAGCCGTTTGCGACCGAAGGTGCTGACGGTGACGGGATGTCCGACGATCGACACCGCGTTCCGCAAGCCGGCGCGCGAAGCTGTGAGGCAACTGTGCCGGACTTATCCTCCTAATCACAACTGGCCCCTCGGTTATGGCTGGGCGGGAGCGCTAATCGCATTCGAGCATGGTGTGCCAAACAATGCTCCACCCATACTGCATCGTGGCTGGGGCAAATGGGCGCCGCTCTTCCAGCGGCGGAGCACCGTCTCGGCCATGGGCGAATTCCCAAGCACAAACCGTGAGGAGCTCGCTGCGCGTGCAGAACAGCTGCTTCGCATCCGCGATGCCGAGATTTACTTGTCTGACTCGCGTGGCCGCCGTTGGATCAAAACGATGCTGGTGCTGGCGGCGATTGAGGCGGGTGCTCGCTCCCGCGCGCAGATATCGGCGCACAGCAGGCTGAAGCTTGAGACAGTGCGAGAGATCGTCGACTTCACCGAAATCGCGCGTTGGACGACACGGAAGCTGACACTGTCTGCGCTTGGACGATCCGAGCTGCGGCGGCTCAAGCGGCGCCGCGCGCGCAGTCCCGTCCTTCCAAAGCCGAACAAACCCTTCTACTATCCCACTCAGTTGAGGGCTCGGTGACGGGGTCTAGAAATGCGCTGCTTCGGCAGCGACGGGTCCCTTGGGGGCCTGGAACGTTGGATTTCCGACGTTCGCTAAGAGGAGCGGAGTATTCACGCTGCGCGATACTGCACGTCACGTCTGGCGGTGTCTTGGCCGCGACGCGCAGTACCACCCACCCGGGTGGGTCAAAGTAGATGCCGGCGCCGAGCCCTCAACGTTACCGCTCTCAAGGGCGCCGCGAAGGTGTCGACGATGCGGTGCTCGACAATGCGGTGGCGACTTTCGAGCGGATCCGCGCCGTAGATCCCAGGATCACGCCGGTTCTGACGCTCAGGCATCTCAGCCATCTGACCGATATTCCGTTCCTGCATCTTCGCGATCTGGTAGCGCGGCACGTGCATCGGCCTTATAAGTTCTTCTATCTCAAGAAACGTATTCCCAGCCGAAATCGCGTTCGCATGATCAGCGTGCCGAATGGGACGTTGATGAGCCTTCAGAGATGGATTGTCGACAATATCCTGCAATTCACCCGCCCGCATACTGCCAGCTACGCGTTCCATCCCGAGTGTCGGCCTTATGAAGCGGCGGCGGAGCATTGCGGATGCTCTTGGTTGCTCAAGATCGATCTCGAAGAGTTCTTTCACACAGTGTCGGAAGGGCGAGTCGCCGCTGTATTCGAGGGTCTGGGATTTCCGCGCCTTCTGTCCTTCGAACTTGCAAGACTAACGACGGTAGCGTGTGAGCGCCGCGGACCGCGACCTGATCCAGAAGAACGTTGGCCTGCAATTCCGCACTATCAGTGCGAGCATGAAGGGATGCTTCCACAAGGCGCGCCGACGAGCCCCATGCTCGCCAACCTTGCAATGCTGAAGACCGACGAGATCTTGAGCGAGCTCGCTGAGGAGCACGGGATGACCTACACAAGGTATGCCGATGACCTGGCGTTCTCGTGTGGCGACAAAATCGACGCTGAGCACGTCCGACGCTTTAAGCGGTTGGTCTTGGGTAAGCTGAACAATTCAGGGTTTCGACCCAACCACAGGAAAACGGTCATTCGCGGGCCAGGGACAAGACGGATTGTTCTGGGCATGTTGGTTGATACCGAGCGGCCGCGATTGCCGCGCGAATACAAGGATAACATCCGCATGCATCTACATTACCTGACTTCGGAATCATACGGGCCGTCTGAGCACGCAGCTTCGAGGAAAACTTCCGTGTCCGGTATCTTTCATCACGTTCGCGGTTTGATCGCTTGGGCGGAAACCGTTGAGCCGGACTATGGCGCGTGCGCTCTGGAAAGCTTCAGGTCCGTTGACTGGCCCCCGCTGGAGCCACAACGACTGCGCTGATTAACGATCGCCGTCCTTATGTATGAATGCATGCAAGCCTTTGGGGCAAGGTCCTTTCGATCGGTATCCAGTCGCGATCAACGGCGCCCCCGCGCCGGGTCGACGAAATTAGCAGCAAAGTAATCGATCACTTCAGATGCTTGTGTGCCGCGCCGAAACTCCTTCTGCTCCTCGAAATCGATGCTCGGCGTCAGGTGGATAAACTGGTTATCCTCGTAGAGCGATATCAGGCTATCGGGCTCGATGCCGTTCTTGCGATGGCCGGTCATCACCATAGCAGCCTCAATCGCGGCGCCGATCATCACGTCCGCGACTTGAACAGCTGGACTGGCTTTTGAATCGACCTGACGGACCTCCGTTAGTTTTAGCGGGAACTTGAAGCTAGCTATCTTTGTCTGTTTGAGTTCGATTTCGTCCTCATGGGCGATCAACCGATGCAAGAGTGAGTTATAGGTCGCCAAGTTCTTGGAGCGGTCGTGCTCGACCCTGTATGGCGTATCGCACATCGCTTCCATCCGGCTGATCAGTGATTGCAGGACGATTAGCGCTGCGTCTGTGTCAACGCCGGGATTAGCTACTGCCGACAGGCATTCAGGAGCGGCATATTGGGCAAGTGGTCCAAGCGCCTCAGGGAACTGATGCCAGGCTGTCGCGCGGGTGGCATCGACGAGGGCATGAAGCGCACTCGCGTCTTTTTCTTTGACCGCATGCTGGAAGGCGGCGAGCATTTCGTCGAATTGTGGATCGCCTAGCAGCGTACGTCCGGTGAGCGCGAGCAGCGACGCCATGGCATAGTTCTGACCGTCTTTGTAAAAGTCGTGCCCTCGCTCGTAATACCAAGGTTCCACGGCGTAGTCGCAAAACATCAGAATTAGCAGGAAGCGCTTGTCACAGATATAGGTGACGCTCTTGTGGTCCGCCAACAGATCGCGCAACAGCCCGAGCAGGCGAGGGCGATTGCCCGGACGGCGCGAGAGAGCTCGGTACTTTAGCTCGCTCGCCTGCAGTTTAGGGAAATGCTCGCCGATTAGTCGTGCTGCATTGTCATCGCTTATGGCTATGGCCGCTGCGCCTTGGAAGGGCTGGTCAGCGTTGAGCAAGTCGAAACCAGTGTAGCCGCTCTCATCAATCCTGTAGCATTCCATATAACGATATGACGCAACCGGCTCGTGGTTAGCAAGCAGTTGGGCTGGCATTATCAGGTGCGGTCCTAACTGTCAGATATGACATTTAACGTGGGACTAGCTGTCACATATGACGTTTAGCGATCCGCATGGTGGTGATCGACAAGGCCGACTAAGTGCGCGGCCATGCCTCGATCAGCATGTCGTTGATAGCGGTCCGCCGTGTCTGCCGGTCGAGCGTGTACGTGTTTCGCCTGAACTCGACCCCATCGAGAAGCGCCTTCACGTAACCCGATACGGTGTCGGCGGCCATGATTAGCGTCGAATCCAGCGTGTGAACGTATTTGCTCGTGACCGAGCCCTTTGCGTGCCCGATAAGCGCGGCGATGGTGATTTCGGTAAAGCCGAGATCGTTGGCAATGCTGGCGAAGCTATGCCGTAGGACATGCGGCGTGACATCCCAGAGCGGTGTGTCGGCAAAGAGCTTCTTCCAGCTCTGCGGGAAGTTTCCGACCGCGTTGTCGATGCCCTGGCCGGGAAAAACATAGGTGCCGGTTCTCCGCGATCGCTCCTTCTCCAGATACTCCACGACTGGCAGGCCGACCGGGCGAACCGATGATCCCTCCTTGCTGTCAACCAGCCGCAAGCAGCTACCCTCGAGGTCGACCTCGCTCCATTTGAGGTTGACGATTTCTCCGCGCCGGCAGCCGGTCAGCGTAATCAGCCTGAGGATCTCGGCATGAATTCTGTAGCGGTCGCTTCGCTGAGCCCGACGAAGGATGTCTCCCAAAATACGGTACTCAGCTTCGCTGAGGCGACGGTCGCGAACCTGGTATTTCGGCTTGCGGAGGCCATGCGTGGGATTGTGTTCGATCACCCCAGCCTCGACTGCGTATGAGAAGATACCGCCAAGCAGACCCATCGTTCGGATCGCGGTGCCGCGGCCGCCGCGGACGATGGCCTTGCCTCGGAGCTTTTCGGTCTTCATGGTCACGCGCGTCTTGCCGGCGATGATGTCCTTCATCAGATTGTTCATGTCCGGCTTGGTAATGTCCCGCACACGTCGTGTCCCGAGAAGGGGAATGATGTGCCTGCGAATACGGCCGACATCGGTGGCGATGGTGGTGTCCTTCTTCGGTCTGCCGCCTTTGCCAAGGACGAGGCCTGCCTCCATGTCGGAGATGTACTGCTCGCAGAGCTGCTTGATGGTCAGCGCCTTGCGGTCTTCCTCTCGCTCTTCAGCAGGATCGCCGCCATGGGCGACCTGGCCTAGCAGGGCCTTGGCTTTGCGGCGCGCGGTCTCCGGAGTCCAGACGCCGTGCAGGCCGATCGTGTAGCGGCGCGATCGGCCACGAGACCGATACTGGACGATGTAGCTGCGCTTGCCTGAGGGATAGACGCGGAGACCGAAGCCCGGCAGTTCGTCGTCCCAGACGACATGACCTTTGCTCTGTGGCTCGACGGCTTCTACAAACCGTTTGGTCAGTTTGGTCATGCTCCCGTCCCTCGAAAGCCCCGATTTCGAGTAAGCACCACGCAAGCACGCGGGCGGAAATCAAGGCGTATTCTCGGATAGAGACTTCGGAGAGCGGGTTCTGAAAATCAATATAGTTCAGTCGGTTATCGTGCTCTGGCGTGCCCTATCGTGCAATTCGGATAGGTCCTTAGACCAGCTCCGAAGGCAGAGGTCACACGTTCGAATCGTGTCGGGTGCGCCATTCATTTTCGCTCACGCCAGTCTCACTTCGTTCGACGGCTCCGCGAGGGCGGCTTGCCCGGCCGGCCCGCTCTTCGCACGCAGGCGCGTTCAAAGGTGCATTTATCAAGCGCGACATCACTCTCACGACTCTCCCCGCTACACGCCCATCATATCGCCGCGGCCATGAGGACCGCTACCGCTGACCGCTAGCGTCAGGCAGGTTCGATCGACGGATCGGGCATCCGTCGGCAAAAACTGGAACTGAGTGTGCAAGTTTTGTACAGAAAACTGGAATAGATCGTGCAGGTTTTTGCCGGTTGCGCGTGGCACATTGCCGTCATCGAATGACAGCCAGGCAGAACAATGGGTGCCAACGCCTTGATGTTGCTGGGCTTCAGCCATGACATGGAGGTGCGCCATCATCATCCAGAACCATATCGATTGCTGTCGAAATCAGCTTGCGCGCCGCCGGCGAAGCTGACACCATGTGTGCGTTACGGTTCCGTATCTGACGACAAGCAGCAGATCGGATGAAAAGGGAACACGGTGCGGACGACCCAATCGGGGCCAATTCCGTGGCTGCCCTCGCAACTGTAACCGGCGAGCCCGTCGCCAAACTGCCACTGGCCCATTGGGCTGGGAAGGCGACGACGGGCGCTCGAGCCGGGAGCCAGTAGACCTGCCGGAACAACACGACCTTTTGAGCCGAGCGAGGTGTCTCGGCGGGGAGCTGACCTATGACCAATCACTTTTCGAAGTGGCCCATCGGTGCATGCCCGCCCCTATCCGGGAGCGGGTCCGATGCAACCTGATTTCATTCTCTTTGCCATTTCCCAGTACAATCTGAGTGCGGGGAAATTCAGGACAATGGCCGCCCGGCTCGAAGCGGCCTGCGCCAGCCCTGCCATGCTGGTGCGCCTCGAGGGCACGGGCACGAGCCTGCCCGACGCGCTCGATGCGCTTGTCGCTCAGGGGCGTCGGCGCATTCTGGTCCAGCCGGTCGGGCTGCCCTTCATGGAGTCCTTGCGCGCCTGGCTGCCCGGAGCAATCAAGCACTGGCTCGATCAGACCGGCCGGGACGATATCGAAGTGGCGATCGGATCCGAGATCGTTGAGGCCACCGACCTCCTCGAGCAGTTGGCCTTGGCAACGTTGGCCAATGCGGAGGCCGCCGAACCCATAACAAGCGCGAGGGCCAGCCTGGGCAAGCCCGGTTGGGAGCGGCCGCCCGACTTTACCAACCATATTTTCGTTTGCACCGGCCCGCGCTGCCATTACCGCGATGCCGCTTCGCTGCCGCTCGAACTCAAGGCCGAGCTCGGCCGGCAGGATGTGGCGCGCAAATGCCTGACCACGCGGACCGCCTGCATGTTTCCCTGCAACAAGGGTCCCATGGTTGCCGTATATCCGCGGGGTGAATGGTATCACCTGCCCGACAGCGATGCTCTCGCCCGGTTCGTAAAATCGGTGATTGTCGAAGATACGACCCTCCCCGACCTCCTGTTCTTCACCGCCGCAGGGCCAGCCGCACCCGCGGCGGCGCCCGCCCGATAAAAACGCACAAGGGGGGAAAACAGATGTCATCCTTGACGGCTAAATTGCCGATGCGGGCGCACCCTTCTCGCGTGACCCTCAGCTTTGCCGCCTTTGTCGCGTTGGTCATTTTCGGCTTCCTGATTCTTTTGGCCCGCGGGACGGTGTTCATTCCGATTGACGAAGTGGTACGGATTCTTCTGGGCGGCGAGGCTGACCGCGACATTCACCGCGTCATCGTGATGGATGCGCGCCTGCCCAAGGCGATCACGGCGATCCTCGCGGGTGCCGCGCTGGGAGTGGGCGGTGCGCTCATGCAGACGCTGTTCCGCAACCCGCTTGCCGATCCCTTCGTGCTGGGAGTCAGTTCGGGCGCGGTGCTCGGTGCCGCCATCGTCATTCTTGGCACGTCGACCACCGGCTGGCTTTCGGGGCTCGCCATCGTCGGCCAGCTCGGGGTGACCGGCGCCGCGGTGGCGGGGGCGGGGCTGGTGCTCGTGCTTGCCCTCGCGTTTGCGAGAAGGGTGGGCAATCCAACAACCGTTTTGATTGTCGGGGTAATGTTCGGTTTTCTCTCGGGCGCGCTTGTCGATGTTCTTGTCTATTACGCCGATCCCGAGAGGCTGCAGGGCCTGGCATCATTCACGCGCGGCACTGTGCGCGACGTAAGCTGGTACGATCTCCAGATTGTAGCACCGGCCTGCATCTCGGTGATCCTCGTCTCTGTGCTGCTCGCCAAGCCCATGAACATCCTCCTTTTGGGCGAGCACTATGCCGCGACCATGGGCATCAAGGTCCGCCCGATCCAGTTTATGGCGCTTGCCCTGGTGGCGGTGCTCGCAGGCGTCGTCACCGCCTATTGCGGCGCTATCGGTTTCGTTGGTCTCGCAGCGCCGCATCTGGTGCGCGGCGTGCTGCGCGATTCAGACCATTTCGTCGTCCTGCCGGGCTCGGCGCTGGTTGGCGCGCTGCTCGTGCTGCTGGCCGAATACGTGGCCGGCGGGAACGGGCTCACCAATGTTTCGCTCCCGCTCAATTCAGTCACAGCCTTTGTCGGCGCGCCAGTGGTGCTCTGGGTGCTGCTGCGCCGACGTCGCGAAGCCGGACAGGTGCCAACATGAACGCGCTATCGGACTTGAGGACCGACGATGCTCCCCACCGGCCAGTCGTCCAGGCCGTCGATCTTACCGTGGGCTATCGCGGCGCCCGGGGGCGCCCCGCCAGTGTCCTCGCCGAGATCGGTGCGACCTTGCGCCAGGGCCAGTTCGCCTTTCTTCTAGGCCCGAATGGAGCGGGGAAATCCACCCTGTTGCGCACCCTGGTCGGCAGCCAGAAGCCCTTGGGCGGCCGCGTACTGCTCGATGGCCAGGATCTTTCCCGCATGTCCGCCCGCCAGCGCGCCCAGCGCTTGAGCGTGGTGCTGACCGACCGCGTCGATGTCGGACTGATGTCGGTGCGGGCCCTGGTGGCGTTGGGGCGCGCGCCGCATGTGGGTTGGTTCGCCACAATGGACGGCGATGATCGCGACACCGTGGAATGGGCACTCGACGCCGCCGGCGCCCGGTCGCTGGCGGATCGCCAGGTGATCGAATTGTCCGACGGCGAACGCCAGCGTGTTATGATTGCCAGGGCGCTCGCCCAGCGGCCCTCGATCCTGGTTCTCGACGAACCGACGGCCTTCCTCGATCTTACGCGCCGTGTCGAATTGACGGCGCTGCTCCGCCAGCTTGTCGATGAGACCGGCTTGGCGATCCTGATGTCGACCCATGACCTCGAACTCGCCCTGCGGACAGCCGACCAGATATGGCTGGTCCATGGGGACGGGACCTTCGAAACGGGGTGCCCCGAAGATCTGGCCCACAGCGGGTCGATCGCCCGCGCCTATGCTGGACGCGGCATTTCCTTTGACCATGAGGCGGGCACCTTCGTCGTCACCGCTGGGCAGGGCGGGGCAACGGTTGCGATCTCGGGCACGGGAAAATCGACCCATTGGGCCGCGCGGGCCGTGCAGCGCGCCGGTTGCGTTCCAGTCGAACAGGGCGACAGCGCCATGTTCAACCTTTCTGTCGCAACGCTTCAAGACAGGACGCCATCCTGGCGCCTGGGCGCCGGCGGCAGGACCTGCACCGGAGACGACTTCGAAAGCCTTGTGACCCAATTGCGGGCGCTGAGCCGGGAAGCCGCCCGGTCGGAATGAACAATGAGGGGAGCATGCAATGCCGAAATGGATAGAGGTGGTGGCCGTCGCAATGGCCGGGGCGGTGACGATCTCGCCGGCCATGGCCCAGGATGGGGCGGGCCAACAGGCGGGACCCTGCGTCGAGAATTTTGACCCGGCGGCCGATTACTTCCCGCAAAAGGTTCAGTCGGACCATTCCCGGTTCTGGGAGGCGTCCTATCACGGCAATTACAAGGTGCTGACCGTCGCCGACACGGAAAATCTCGAATCGGGCGATTCCATCAATTATGTCCTGGTTCAGTGCGGCACGCCCGCACCCGAACTCTCGGGCGCGCTCGAGGGCGCCGTTGTCATCGAAGTGCCGATCGAGCGCACCATCGTCACCCATCGCAATGCGATAGCGATGATCAACGAACTCGACCGCCTGTCAACCATCGTCGGCCTGACCGGCAATTATCTGCGGTTTGCCAATGAGGACGCCTGGTACGCCGACGTGGTCGCGGGGGCAGGCGATCCGGCCGACGTCGCCTCCGAATCGGACCTCGATATCGAAACAACGCTGTCGCTCGAAGCCGATGTCATCTTCATGGCCGGTTACGGCCCGGGCTATGACGAGGTGACCTCCGTAACCGATCGCGGCCTTACGGCGGTCATGGTGTCCAATCGCACCGAGCCGACCCCTCTTGGCTCGTCCGAATGGCTTGAGTTCATCGCCGCGTTCTACAACGCCGAGGGCGAAGCAAGCGCGATCTTCGATACCATCGAGGCCGACTACAACGCCATTGTCGAACAGGTGGCGGGCGCGCTGGGCGGCGACATGCAGGTTGCCTATGCCTGCATGGGCGAGGTGGGCGGATGCGGCTTCATGTATGCCCACGGGGCCAACACGTTGAACGGCCACATCCTCCAATTGTTCGGGGTCACAAATCCGTTTGCCGAAGGCAACGACCTGCCCAATGGCATGCAGTTCGACTTTGAATCCGCGCTCGGACGAACCCAGGAGACCGACTTCTTTATCGCCTATTATTACGCCTCGCCCGAGGCGCTCGCCACCGATGGGCGCTACGAAAGCGTTCCGGCCCTTGCCGCCGGCAACTACACGATCTCGACCGTCGACAACTGGAATTACTGCAATGCGGTCAATTACGTCCGCGTCGATGAGCTCGTGCGCGACTACGCCATCGGACTGCTGCCCGAAATGTTCCCCGGAGAGCAGGGCGTCTGCTTTCAGGTCCCGTCCCAATAATCGCCCGATAACGGGCCCAAGGAGGAAAAGCATGAAACTTGCAATGATCGCCGCTTTTGGCGCTGCCCTGGTTTTGAGTGGTACCAGCCTTCCTGCCATGGCGCAGACGGCGAGCCCGGCTGGCTGCGTCGAGGATTTTGACGCAGCCACCGATTATTTTCCCGATAAGGTCGAACCCCGGCATTCAACCTTCTGGTCGATCAGCTATCACAACAATTACAAGGTCTTGACCGTCCCCAATTCGGAG
Source organism: Pelagibacterium halotolerans B2 (assembly GCF_000230555.1). Classification (GTDB taxonomy): domain Bacteria; phylum Pseudomonadota; class Alphaproteobacteria; order Rhizobiales; family Devosiaceae; genus Pelagibacterium; species Pelagibacterium halotolerans. The sequence continues at coordinate 3,614,090 of NC_016078.1, forward strand.
TTTCCCAACGGGCCCGACCTCAACTATGTGCTCGTGCAATGCGGCACGCCCGTTCCGGACCTCGCCGATGATCTCGAGGAAGCGCTCGTGGTCGAAATTCCCGTCGACCGCACAATGATAACCCACGCCAACGGGCTCGCCATGCTCGATGAGATCGGCGAGCTCGACACCATCGTCGGCGTATCCAACGCGATGATAAACAACGCCGCCAACGATCACTGGTACGGGCGGGTGCTCGACGCCGCCAACGATCCGCAGAACCTGGGGTCGAGCGGGATCGACTATGAAATGGCGCTGGGGCTGGAGGCCGATATCCTGATCATGGCCGGCTATGGTCCAGGCTATACCGAGGTGGCCGATGCCAGCGGTCGCGGTCTGCCCGCGATCATGGTGTCCAACCGCATAGAGCCGACCCCGCTCGCCTCGTCTGAATGGCTCAAATTCCTTTCGGCATTCTACAATGTCGAAGACCACGCCAACCAACATTTCGATGCCATCGAGGCGCGGTATCAGGAGGTGGTCGAAAAGGTTGAAGGCCAGTTGCCGCCGGACTACACCGCGGCTTATGCCTGTATCGGCGAACAGCGCGGTTGTACCTTCATGTATGCCCACGGACCGCGTTCGCTCAACGGTCAGATTCTGGAAACGCTCGGGGTCAGCAATCCCTTCGCCGAAGGCAACGATGCCGGCAACGGCATGACGTTCGATTTCGAATCCTCGCTTGGGCGAGCCGCAAACGCCGATTTCTTCATCCTTTACTATGAGGCATCGGTAAACGCGGAAACCATCGCCACCGACTCCCGCTACCAGAGCTTTCCCGCGCTGGTTCAGGGAAATTACATCACCGGAACGGACGGCAACTATCCCGAGTGCGGCGCGACCAATTATGTTCACGTCGACAGGCTGATCCGCGACTTTGCCATCGGCATGCTGCCCGAACTGTTTCCGGGCGAGGACGGTATCTGCTTCACCCGGCCCTGAAATGGTGGCGGCAAAGCGCGCAGGACCGCTTTGCCGCCTGGTCTTTTGGGGCTACCAACTGGCTGAAATATACTGGGTTTCCATAAATTCCAGCATGCCTTCATGGCCGCCTTCCCGGCCAAGGCCCGATTGCTTGGTGCCGCCGAACGGGGCGGCGGGGTCGGAAACCAGGCCGCGATTGAGTCCGACCATGCCATAGTCGAGGCGTTCGCAGACCTGAAGGCCGCGCTTCATGTCTTCGGTGAAGACATAGGCGACCAGGCCATATTCTGTGTCGTTGGCGCGGCCGATGACATCATCCTCGTCGTCAAAGACCTGGATGGCCGCCACGGGACCGAAAATCTCGTCATGCATGCACGCAGCTTCCGGTGGAACGTTGTAGAGCACAGTCGGAGGATAGAAATATCCCTTGCCATGGGGCACAGTGCCACCGAGCCGAAGCTCGGCGCCCCTGGCGATGGCATCGGCAACGAAGGCGGCGACCTTGTTGCGCGTATCGGCATTGACCAGCGGCCCCACATCGACGCCCGGCTCGAGACCGTTCCCCATCCTCAGTGCCGCCATGCGGGCTGTGAATTTATCGGTGAAGGCCTCGGCGACGTCTGTGTGCACATAGATGCGGTTGGCCGCGGTGCAGGCTTCGCCCAGATTGCGCATCTTGGCCAGCATCGCACCCTCGACAGCCAATTCGATATCGGCGTCTGCAAGCACCAGAAGGGGTGCATTGCCCCCAAGTTCCATGGCCGGCTTGAGCACCTGCCGGGCGGCAACGCCCAGCAGCTTGCGTCCGACCTCTGTCGAGCCGGTGAATGAGATCACCCGCACGCGCGGATCGCCCAGCATGGCCTCGACGACCGAGCCGCTGCGGCGGCTGGGCAAGACATTGACTACCCCCTTGGGCACGCCGGCCTCTTCGAGAAGCGGCATGAGCTCGAGCATGGTCAGGGGGGTTTCCGATGCCGGCTTGATGATGACCGGGCAACCTGCCGCCAAGGCCGGCGCGATCTTGCGCGTCCCCATTGCCGCAGGATAGTTCCAGGGCGTTACCAGTACCGCAATGCCCGCGGGCTTGTGTTGCACGATGATACGAGCGCCCGATGACGGCGCGCGGGTGATAAGACCATCGGCCCGCACCGCTTCCTCGGAGAACCAGCGAAAAAACTCCGCCGCATACGCCGCTTCGCCCATCGCATCGCCGCGCGCCTTGCCGTTTTCAAGCGTAATCAGCCGGGCGAAATCTTCGAGTCGCGCGCTCATCAATTCGAACGCCTTGCGCAAAATCTCACCGCGTTCGCGCGGTTTCCGGCCGGCCCAGTCGGCAAAGGCATCCGCGGCGGCATCGACGGCGCCGATGGCGTCTTCGCTCGTGCCCGACGCGACCGAGGCCAGCACCTCCTCTGTTGCGGGGTTCAAGACCTCGAAACGCTCCCCGCTCGAGCTCTTGCGCCATTGGCCGTTGATATAGAGATCGCTTTTGTACATGGCGTTTGCTTATGCTCCTAAAGCAGGTGCCGGACCGGTCCGGCCACCCGGTCCGCGAAATCTTCGAGCACCATCACCGCGATGTCCTCGGCCAGCGCATCCTGGGGGGTTGTAAGACCGAGCAGATAGCCCGATCCATCCCGCGTCACGGTAAAGACAGGAACCGTGTCCCTGACCAGCCGGACGCGGGTCAGGCGCGTGCCGGTCAAATCGCGGACGATCGCCATAGGCGCCTGATCGTCTGCTGGAACCGGCACCGACAGGCGCGAGCGGTCGGGATCGGAAAATGTGCCAAGGATCGACCGGCCCGCTTCCACCCGAACCGCGATGACCCCGCTTTCGGTCATCGTCTGCCGCAGGCTTCCGGCCGCAAAGGCGGCCCAGATTCGGGCGTCACTCACCGCTCCGGGCTTCTCGGCAGCGAGCAGGGTAACCAAACCGTCGAGCGCCGCAGGGTCCACACGGGCTTCCACTTCGTTCCATGCCGTGCCGACGGTGCGTTTGGCGGCCAGGGCGCGCAGCGTCTCGATGTCTTTCACGTGGTAGGGCTGCTCGACCCCTTGCGTGGCAAGCAGCGCCAGGTCGAGACTTTCCTCCTCGGCCAGCCGCCGTGCTTTTGGCGAAGCGAGAATCCGGTCTCCGGTTGTCGGCGGAGATGGGGCAGGCCGCACCGGTGCAGGGGCGCGCGCGACCGCTGGTGGTTCGACCGAAGGCGCCTCTTCAAGGGGAGGGGTTTCCGCGACTGACGTCTCGGGTCCGGAGGGGGGCGGAGCGCTGGGCTTTTCTTCCGAGATTACCGCGATCACATTGCCCACCGGTACGTTCTCACCCGGCGCGCTGAGCAATTGAGCGACAAAGCCGTCGGCGCCGGCTTCGATCTCCATTGTTGTCTTGTCGGTCTCGACCTCGAACAGGATCTCGTCGGCCCGGACCGCGTCGCCCTCGGCCTTGAGCCAGGCAAGCAGCACCGCGCTGTCCTGCGCCATCCCGAGCGCCGGCATTATGATGTCACGAGGCATAGGACAGCTCGTTTTGCACCATCGCCTTGGCGCGCGCAGCGACGGCTTGGGGTGTAGGTACGGTCAAATCCTCGAGCGCCGGAGAAAACGGTACGGGCACGTCCATGGCGCCCATGCGCTGCACCGGTGCATCGAGATGGTAAAAGGCCCTTTCCGAAATGCGGCTGGCGATTTCGGCGGTCACCCCGAAGCTCTGGTGCCCCTCGTCGATGACGATGGCGCGTGAGGTCTTGCGCACCGAGGCCACGATGGCCTCCTCGTCGAGCGGTACGATGGTGCGCGGATCGACGATTTCGGCCGAAATGCCGTCGGCTTCGAGCATCGCTGCCGCCTTTTCGGCGACCTGGACCATCGAAGAGGTGGCCACAAGGGTGACGTCGCGTCCCTTTCGGACGATGTTGGCCACCCCGAAAGGAATGAGATATTCCTCCTCGGGCACCGGAGCCTTGTCCTGATACATGAGCTTGTCTTCAAAGATCACCACAGGACTGTCGTCGCGAATGGCGGTCTTGAGCAGGCCCTTGGCCTCATAGGCCGATGAGGGCAGGGCGACCTTGAGCCCGGGAATATGGGCAACCAGCGCGTGCAATGATTGGCTGTGCTGGGCAGCGGAGCGTCGAGTGGCGCCCAGATTGGTGCGCAGCACCATGGGCACCTTGAGCTTGCCGCCCGACATGTAATGGGTCTTGGCTGCCTGGTTGCAGAGCTGGTCCATGACCAGAAACAGGAAGTCGCCGAACATCAGGTCGACGATCGGCCGCGAGCCGGTCATGGCCGCGCCCACCGCCATGCCGACGAAGCCCGGCTCGGAAATGGGCGTATCGATGATGCGCTCCTTGCCGAACTCTTCCACAAGGCCCGAAAGCACCTTGAAGGGCGTGCCGGCCTCGGCCACGTCCTCGCCGAGCAGGAAGATGGACGGGTCGCGCCGCATTTCCTCGGCAATCGCCTCATTGACAGCCTTCGACAGCGTGATCTCGCGCATCAAGGGTCTCCTCAGGCCGCCGTTTCGGCGGGGGCAAAAACATGCATGTCGACCTCGCCGGCGTCCGGATAGGGCGCGTCCAGCGCATAATTGACCGCTGCTTCGGCATCGGCACGGATCTGGTCGGTAATCGCCTGCAACTCTTCGGCGGTAGCCAGCCTTTCAGCGGTCAACCAGGCCCCGAAATTGGTGATCGGGTCACGGTTCTCCTTCCATTCGGCCTCTTCTTCCTTGGAGCGGTAATAGGTGCGGTTGATATCGCCCACATGGTGGCCGTGATAGCGGTAGGTGTTGAGGGTGACAAAGAACGGTCCTTCGCCGGCCCTGGCGCGGCGGACCAAATCCGTTGCAAGGCGATTGACCGCCAGCACGTCCTGGCCGTCGACCTCATGGGCCGCGATGCCGAACGCCTCGGCCCGCGCCTTGAGTTCGCCCGCGGCCATCTCTTCGACCTTGGTATATTCGCCATAGAGATTGTTCTCGCAGGCGTAGATCACCGGCAGTTTCCACAGGGCCGCCATGTTCATCGTCTCGTAAAGCAGGCCCTGTCCCAGCGCGCCGTCACCGAAAAAGCAGACGGCAACCGCGCCGGTTTGCATGCGCTTGGCCGACAATGCAGCGCCGGTCGCAATCCCGGCGGAGCCGCCCACTATGGCGTTGGCGCCAAGGTTGCCATTGGCCTGATCGGCAATGTGCATCGACCCGCCCTTGCCCCGGCAATACCCCTCAACCTTGCCGAGCAGTTCGCAGAACATGGGTTTGAACTCGGCGCCCTTGGCGACACAGTGGCCGTGCCCGCGATGGGTGGAGGTGATGTAGTCTGTCACCTCCAGCGCTTCGCAGATGCCCACCGCCACCGCTTCCTGGCCGCTATACATATGGGTCAGGCCCGGCATTTTGGCCGACAGGTAGAGCTGGTTGGCATTGTCTTCGAAGGTGCGGATGCGCACCATCTGGCGGTACATCCGCAAATAGGCCTCGGCATTGGTGCCATTTGTTTTTTCGGCTGGGCTCATCGGAGCGCTCCCATTGTCAATACCGATGCGAGATCGGCAATTCTTCTGCGGGGAACAGGCTGATGATCTCGCATCCTGTATCGGTGACGACCACTTCCTCCTCGATCCGCGCCGCCGAATAGCCGTCGGTGGCCGGGCAGTAGGTCTCGAGCGCAAAAACCATGCCGGTCTGGATTTCCATGGGATGATCGAGGCTGACCGCACGACTGATGATCGGCCGCTCGTGCAGGGCGAGCCCCAGCCCGTGCCCGAATTGCAGCCCGAACGCCGCCAGCTCATTGGGAAATCCAAGGCTTTCGGCCGTCGGCCAGACCGATGCGACCTTATCGGTCGTGACGCCGGGCCTGATGAGCGCGATCGAGGCGTCGAGCCACTCGCGGCACTTCACATAGGCATCGAGCTGCGGCGGCGTGGCGCGCCCGATATTGAAGGTGCGGTAGTAGCAGGTCCGATAGCCCTGATAGCTTTGCAGGATGTCGAAAAACGCCTGGTCGCCCGGGCGGAAATAGCGGTCGGTGAAATTGTGCGGATGCGGATTGCAACGTTCGCCGGCAATGGCGTTGATCGCCTCGACATCGTCCGAGCCCATCTCATAGAGCATCTTGTTGGCCATCGCGACGATGTCGTTCTCGCGGATGCCGGGTTTGAGCTCCTGCCAGATCATGTGATAGACGCCGTCCACCATGCTGGCCGCCTGATTGAGCAGGTGGATTTCGTCGACATTTTTGATCTCGCGCGCGCCCAGCATGATCTGCTGGCCATCGACGATACGGACGCCGGCTTCCTGCAGTGCAAAAAACATCGCCGTCTCGGCATAGTCGACGCCGACGGGCATATCGGCCACGCCGGCTTTTTTCAGCAGTTGGTAGATTTCCTCGGCATAGAGCTTCATCAGCCCGAACGATGGCGGGATGGTGCCGCGCATGCCCACGACACCGGCAAGGCAATGGTCGGGGTCGAGCCAGTCGCAATACTCGCGGTGATGCACCGCCGCCGAGCCGAAATCCCAGACATAGGGCTCCTCGTCTCCGGCCAGCAGCGCGAAGCGGCACATCTTGTCGCGCTCCCATTCGCCGATCTTGGTGCCCGAGACGTAGCGGATGTTGTTGACGTCAAAGAGCAGCAGTGCGCCGCAAGCCGACTTTTTCAGCGCATCCTTGGCGCGTGACAGGCGGTAGCGGCGCAGCCGATCGTGATCGACGCGGCGCTCGAAATCGACGGCGGTGTGTCCAAGGGCCGGCAGGTGCCGGTCCCAGCGCCAGTTGGGGTCCATGTCGCCCGGTTGCAGGATGCGGGGGCTGAGCGCATTGGTCATTTTGAACACCTCATTGATATCTGGACTGACCGGTCGACCCGGAGGAGAGGGTCAAGGCTTTCCTTCGCTGCGAAAAGCTGTGTCACGGCTAGCCCCTGTAAACGGCAAGTGCGCCCGCCAGGACGAGCAGCAGGCCGGCCAGCCGCAAGGGCGAAACGGTGCGGACTTCAAGGTCGAATGCACCGAAATGGTCGGCGATGACGGCGCCCAGCAATTGGCCGGCGACAATGCAGACGAAAAACAGCAGGGCCCCGGTGACCGGCGCGATCACCGGGCCGCTTGCCACGAACACAGCGCCGATCACTCCGGCCAGATAGACCCACCACGGAACGTTCGAGAGCGTCGCCGCGCTTATCGTGCCTCGCCCGGTAAAGACCAGCAGGACCAGCGCGCTTATCAGCGCCACCAATATCGAGATCGCCGCGGCCCCGAACGGGTTCCCGATGGCGCGTGCGAGCATGGCGTTGAGGGCGGGCTGTACGGACACAAGTCCACCGACCCCTACCGCCGCGATCATGTATGCCCAGGCCACCATCGCGCTCAATCCCAGTTCAGGATGCGCGGCAGGCGCCGGTGCAGGGCGAGCGTGCCGACGATTCCCAGCGGGAAAAAGATAAGGGTCAGGGCCATGATCAGTCCGGTGGCGAGAATGTTGATTTCCGAAGCGCCCAGCGTGGCCACGAACAACTCGTTGAAGGCGACGATCAGGATCGCGCCGATGACCGGACCGGCTACGGTCCCCTTGCCCCCCAGAATGCACATGAGCACCATGTTCACCGAAACCAGGATCATGAGGAAAATATTGGGGCGGATATAGGTGAGATACTCACCCCAGATCGCACCGGCCATGCCCACGAGCCCGGCCGAGATGGCAAAGGCCAGGACCTTGTAGAGTCTGGTGTCGATCCCGGCGCTTTCCGCCTTGATCTCGTCCTTGGCGATGGCGCGCAGGCCGAGCCCGAACTTGGAATGCTTGATGCGATAGTTGAGCCAGACGGCAAACGCCGCCAGCGCGATGAATGCGTAATAGTAGGGAAGCTTTGCCCATTGCACAGGCAGGTTCGTGGGGGGCAGGGGCACCCCGTTGGCCCCGCCGATGAAGTGCCAGTTATCCATAAGGATGCGGGCGATCATCACCAGGGCGAGCGAGGAGATGATAAAGGACGGGCCACGGACCCGCAGCGTGATCAGCCCGATGACATAGCCGAAGAGCCCCGCCACCACGCCGGCCGCCGGGGCAAGCAGGATCGCCGAAATCCCATAGCGCGCCATGAGCATGCCGGCGAAATAGCCGCCGATCGCAAAGAACACATTGTGCCCCAGCGATATATAGCCGGTAAAACCGCCAAGAATGTTCCACCCGGCGGCCATCGCCGCATAGGAGGCGGTCAAAAGCACAAGGTGCAGCAGGTAGTTGTAGTTTCCCGCAAATTGCAGGGCCGGCAGGACCGATAGCGCCAAAAGAATAGCGATCGGGAACCAGTACGCCCGGCGGATATCGCGATGGGTCGTCATGCCTGCGTCGTGGGCCTTGCGCGCCGCGCGGACCGAAGCGACATTGTCTGAACTCGATGTCATCACGCCAGCTCCGGTTTTTCGCCGAACAGACCCTGCGGGCGCACCAGCAGGATGACGAACAGGGCGAGAAAGAAAACGATGGTCGACCAGGTCGAGCCGATGAAGGTGCCGACAAAGGCCGCGATGACCGACAGGGTGAACGCCGCAACGACAGTTCCGACGATCGAGCCCATGCCGCCCAGAACCACCAGAGACATCAGCACTGCGATCCATTCCCAGTGCTTTGCGGGAAAGAAGCTGAAGACGAACGAGACAAGCGCGCCCGCCGCGCCGGCCAGCCCGACCCCGATCGCGAAGGTCACCATGGAAACGAGATTGACGTTGACCCCAAGCAGCTCGGCCGCTTCCCGGTTCTGCGTGGTGGCCCGGATGGCGTAGCCGAAGCGCGAATATTTGAGGAACAGCGCCAGGGCGCCGATGATCGCCAGCGATATCAGCCCGGCATAGAGCTGACCCGTGGGGATGAAAACGTCGCCGATAAAGATCGCCTGGGTGGCATAGGGCGGCGATGTCACCCGCTGGGTGTTGGCGAACATGCTCCCCAGCCCGCCCTCGATCACCATGGCGACCGCGAAGGTCAAAAGGACGGTCATTTCCGAATATTTGGCCGATCGCGCTTCGCGCTCGAATACGAGCTTGTAGAGAACCACACCGACCACAGCCATGATGGCCGCCGCGAACGGCATGGCGATTATGGGATCGACGCCCAGCAGCCTGAAGGCCCAGTACGCCAGATAGGCCCCGGCGATGATCAGGGCGGGATGCGCCAGATTGACGATGCGCATGACCCCGAAAATGAGACTCAGCCCCGAGCCCATGAGCGAGAAGACACCGCCCAGAGCCAGACCGAGAATAAGAACCTGCACTATTGAAGACATGCGATCTCCCGGTCAGGCCGCCCTGTTGGCGCCCAGATAGAGTTCCTGGATTCTGGGATCGGCGAGGATTTGTTCGGCCGGTCCCTCGAAAAGCGTACGGCCCAGATCGAGCACGACCCCCCAGTCCGAATTTTTCAGACCCATGACAGCGTTCTGTTCGACGAGCAGGATGGTGATGCCCTCGGCGGCCAGCACCTTCATGATCTCGAACATCTCGCGGACGATCTTGGGCGCGAGCCCGAGCGAAGGCTCGTCGAGCATGACGATATCGGGCTTGAGAATCATGGTCCGCGCCATGGCCAATGTCTGCTGCTGGCCACCGGACATGGTGCCGGCGTGCTGGCCGGACCGCTCCCGCAGGATGGGAAACCGGTCCATGACCGCATCCACACGGCGGTCGACCTCGGCGCTGTCGCCCAGGATATAGCCGCCCATGCGCAGGTTCTCCCGCACGGTCATCTTGGCAAACAGCGCGCGCTCCTGGGGGACAAAGCAGATGCCCCGGCGCAGGATCTGGTCGGGGCGCAAGCCGTTGAGGCGCTCGCCCTTGAAGATCACCTCGCCCTGGCGGATATGCAGCATGCCGCAAATCGCCTTGAGCAGGGTGGATTTGCCTGCGCCATTGGGGCCGATGATGCAATGGATCTTGCCCGGCTTGACCGTCAGGTGCGCGCCCTCGAGAATGGCCGGTCCGCTGCCGTATCCGGCGGTAATGTTTCTGACCTCGAGAAGTTCGGTCATCAGCTGGCCTCCTCCAACGCGCCGCCGAGATAGGCGTCGAGCACTGCGGGGTCCTTCTGAACCTCTTCGGGCCGGCCCCTGGCGATGACCCTGCCCTGGGTCATGACCACAACCTGGTGCGACAGGCGCATGATGAGATTCATGTTGTGCTCGACGATCAGCACGGTGAGACCGCGATCGTTCAACTGCCGGATGCGTGTGATGATCTCCTCGAGCAGCGACGGATTGACACCGCCTGCCGGCTCGTCGAGCAGGATGATCTTGGGATCGCTCATTAGCAGCGCCGCGAGGTCCATGAGTTTCTTCTGCCCGAACGAGAGGTTGGAGCCGTCCTCGTGGGCGATCCGCGTGATGCCCAGAAAATCGAGGATATCCATGGCCTTTTCGATTTCATCCTTGCTCATCGCCGGCTTCATAAGGTCGCGCCAGCCATGGATGCGGGATTGGCAGATGACGTTTTCGAGCACGCTCATGTCGGCGAGGTTGCGCGAGATCTGAAAGGTTCGAGAGACGCCGAGCTTTGTGATCTTGTGCGGCCGCAACGGATCGATGCGCTGATCTTCGAGCCACACTTCGCCCGCCGTTGGCATCATGGTTCGGCTGATGCAGTTGAATGCTGTCGTCTTGCCCGCGCCGTTGGGGCCGATCAGCGCTGTGATGGTGCCCTTTTCGACAGTGAACGAGCAGTCATCGACCGCTTTGAGTCCTCCGAAATACTTGCAGAGGCCTTTGACCTCGAGCATCGCTTATCCCCTTGGTTTGCCCAATCGTTCCAACTGGTGGTGCCGATGCGCCGGGCTCATGGGCCCGGCGCACAGACGGATCAGAACCCGTTCTTGGGATAGACCAGGGGCGACACGCCCTCGAATTCGTTGGTGGGATAGACAAACTGCAGATTGCCGCCATTCCACTGTGTCATGAGGAATGGCTTGTCGACCGGCAGGCCGCGTTCGTCCCAGTTAAAGCGGCCAAGGATCGTCCGTACCGGTTCGTCCGGAGTGCGGGAGGAGAGCCAGTCGCCCATCGCGGCATTGTCGGTGGACCCGACGCCGGTAATCGCCTGTTCGATACCCTGGCAGACAGCGAAGGGAATTGCCGCGTCTTCGTCCGGCACCGCCCCATAGGCCTCTTGGTAGGCCGCCACGAAGTCGGCGTTCGAAAAGGGCTCGCCCCCAAGGATGGATTCGAACGGCGCATCCTTGTGCCAGGATGTGTGCACGAGAACGCCATCCCCCGACGCGCCGGTACCTTCGCTGAACTCGGCCTGCGTTCCCTGGCTGAAATAGACCAGTTTGGCCTCGGCCTGCACTGTGGCGAGGGCGCGGGTGAGCTGTACGGCTTCTTCGGCCGAGGCGGTCAGCCCGATAATCATTTCGGCGTTGGACCGCTTGATCGAATTGGCGAGGTTGAGCCAGTCGCTGAACCCTTCCTCCGGCCAGCGTTCTGAATAGACGACCTCGATGCCCGCCTCGGCGAGATAGCCCGGCGCAAGGTCGGCGACAAGACTGTTGTCGGCAGCGTCGATGACCTGTTCGCCAAGCAGGCCGGCCCATACGCCATTCGCAAAGAAATCGTCCGCCGAAACCACCGCCGCTGTCTGCGGGCGCTCTGCTTCGGGGATGAGATCGTTGATCAGCGCCGAAACCGATGCCCCGACATATTCCGCGGCATTGGGCTGGAAGTAATAGATGTTCTCATGGCCCTGGGTGTAGATTCCCAAAGCGCCGCCGGCCGGCAGCGCATGCACCATTCCGTTTCGCGCAAGAAGGCTCGCCACGGGAAAGCTCAGCCGCGACGAGAAGGTGCCGAACACGGCCTCGACGCCATCGACATTGATGAAGCGCTCATACTGGCTGATGGCCGTGGCGTTGTCCGAACGGTTGTCGGAAACGACAAGCTCGACCTCGCGGCCCAGAATGCCGCCTCTCTCGTTGATCAGGTCGACGCACAGCCCGTAGCCTTCCTGGTGCTTCTGTCCCGAAACCGAGAACCCTCCCGTGAGCGGCAATGATGCGCCGATCTTCAACGTCTGTGCATAAGCGGCTCCCCCAACCATCGAGAATGCGGCGGCAGCGGCCAGAAATTTGAATGCGGTCTTCATATCTTCCTCCCATGAATACCGATCGTGAAAGATGCAGCGCATTGGCCGCCATTCTTCTTATTGCGAGCCCGAGACCCGATGGTGCGCCGGCCTGCCGGCCGCCGCGACTATTCGGCCGCCTGGGCAGGAACCTCCAGCCCGGTCGGCACAGGAGTGCCCTCGCTGACAAGCTCGATCCCGGCGCCCAGTGCCACGGTTTCAAGAATCGCGGCGAAATCGAGGGCCAGATAGGCCTCCGGATCGTCCTTGAGCCGGGCGGCGCCGAAATGGGCCTGCAACGCCTCCCGCGTTGCCGCCGTGACCGGCATGGGCACATTGAGCCTGCGGGCCGAGCTCAGTCCCAGATCGAGGTCCTTGCGCAGCAGTTCGGGCGTGAAGGTCGTGGTCCAATCCAGATTGACCAGCGCATTGGCCTTGTAGCGGGTGAATACCGAACCCATGACCGAATTGTTCATGAAGTCTAGAAACGCCGCTCGCGGCACGCCCGCTTTCTGGGCGAGTATGGTGATCTCCGCCAGGTTCTGGATGACGACGCCGAGAAACACATTGTGAGCGATTTTGCAGAAGCGCGAGAGCTCGCCTTCCCCGACATAGGAGACGCCCCGGCCCGCGATGGCGGCAATCAGCGGTTCGACGGTGTCGAAGATCTCACGCGGCCCGGACGCGACCGAACTCAATTTGCCGGCGCGCACGCATTTGCCATTGCCACTGACCGGCGAGGCGAGCAGTTGCGCTCCGCGCGCTGCAAGCCGCTTGCGGATGTCGGCCGATTGCTCGACGGCAATCGAGGAACAATCAACGAAGATCTTTGGAACGGCTCCGTCGCCCGACAACACGCCATCGGGTCCGAAATAGACCTGTTCGACATCGGCGCCGGTCGAGACCATCGTGAACAACACATCGACGGAGCTAAGGTCGCGTGGGGCATCAACGAGTACTGCCCCCTTTTTTGCCAGAGGTTCGGCCTTCGCCCGTGTCCTGTTCCAGACACTTACCTCATAGCCGGCATCCAGCAGACGCTCGGCCATCGGATAGCCCATGCGGCCCATGCCAATCCAACCGACCCTCAAACCCATTGCAAATGCTCCCTCGGATTGATTTCTGCGACTGCGTCCGGCGCAACGATGGGGGATGGCGAGAGATCGAGTGGACCGCGGCGCTGCCCTGACGGCGTGCCGACCCCGCCCTGATCGATCCTTTCGCCTACTCCCCGGCGATTTTCGCAATCCATTACGCTACCAATTACGCAATCGATTGCGTGATTGGTAGCACGGCAATATGAGCAAGGTCAACAAATATTCGCAATCGATTGCGTATAGGAGGCCAAATGCATATGCTGAGAAGGTTTCGGAGAGGGTCGGGGATACCTTCTTGCTTGAAGAAGTTCATTCGAGGTAAGTCGGGTCTGAATGAAAAAACCCACGCTCAAGGATGTCGCAAGGGAAGTCGGCGTGCACGTCTCCTCGGTTTCGCGTGCCCTCGATCCCAATGCGAGAACGCCGCCGGCCGACGAGATGATCCTGCGGATCAAGGAAGCGGCGGACCGGCTGGGCTATCGTCCCAACCGCCTTGCAGCGGGATTGCGCACCAAGCGCACCATGACCGTGGGCGTCATCATCCCCGACATCACCAATACGCTGTTCCCCCCGATCCTCAGGGGCATCGAGAGCGTGCTCGAGCCGCTCGGCTATGCAGCGATCATTGTCAATACGGACGGATTGCCCGAACGCGAGGATCGTCTTCTCGACGTGCTCCAGGAGAGGGGGGTGGACGGCATTATCCACGTTGCCGTGTTACGGCACGACCCCAAGGTCGCGCAAATGGCCCGGGAGGGCCTGCCACTGGTCACGCTGAATCGCCGGCTCGAGAATTCCGACATCCCCTGCGTCACCAATGACGACGATGCCGGCATCGAAATGGCGCTGCGGCACCTGATGGATCTGGGGCACGTTCATATCGGCCACGTTGCCGGGCCCACGGTATTTTCCACCGGCAAGCAGCGGCTCGCGGCCTTCGAGACGGCCAGCCGCAAGCTCGGGATACAAATCGTACCCGCCGCGGTGGTGCCGGCAAGCCGCTACGACGAGACAGAGGGCGCCCGCTGCACCGATCTCGTGATGCGGGCCAACCCTCGGATAACCGGCATCCTGTGCGCCAACGACCGCTTGGCGCTCGGGGCTTTGGAGGCGCTTTCCCAAAAGGGTCTGTCGTGCCCCCGGGACGTGTCGGTGACCGGGTTCAATGATATTCCATTTCTTGATCGCATCCCGCCGGGCCTGACGACGGTCAGAACCGAAAAGTTCGAAGCCGGCCAGACGGCGGCCCGCCTGCTGCTCGAGATCATCAATGGCGATGGCAATCCGGTTCCACCCGAGACGGTCCTGCCGGTAAAACTGATAATCCGGGGCAGCACGGGGCCCATTGGGGCAATGGGGGCCTAAAGATTGCGCGCCCGTGGAAGTCGGACGCCGTCTTTTCCTTGATCTTGTGCGCCAGGGCTGCCAACCCTTGGGGCGAATAGACCGCTCCATGGAACGACAAATATGCCCCCCTCTGCCCAGACCCAGCTCGCCATCTTCGATCGCCTTGCCAATGTGCTGGCCAATGACGACAGGCCGGCCCTCTATCGCGCCGCCGATACGGCGCTTGCCGAACTTGTCGGGCACAAACTGTTCACGCTCCTCCTTGTGTTGCCTGGCGGCAAAGAGGTGCAACGGTTCTGGAGCACCAACGAGACGGCCTATCCGCTCTCGGGACGCAAGCCCATGGGGGATACGCCCTGGGGCGATCTGGTTATCAAGCGGCACCAGCCATTTCTCGGGCGCGACATGGACGCTATCCGCTGGGCGTTTTTCGACCATGAACTGATCGCTTCGCTGGGATTGGGCTCGGCCATCAACGTGCCGATCATCAGTGCAAAAACGCTGCTCGGCACCATCGCCATTCTCGATGCCGAGCATCATTACGACGAGGAAAAACTCGCCATCGCCCTGCGCGTTGCCCCTTATCTCATCGATGCGTTCAGAAGCGAGATTGCCGAGCTGGGCTAGAGCGCGTCCAGCAAAAGTGGAAACGGTTTTGCGGTTCGGACGCGCGACGAAACAACAACTTAGAGGATTTTCGCGATTCGAAGAAAAGCGGAAATGCTCTAGGAAAACAGCCAGCCGGCAAGGACAGCGGTTGCGATACCGTTGAGAGCCATGGCCAGCCCGGAAAACGTGCCGGCCAGCGGATCGACCTGAAAGGCGCGGGCCGTGCCGATGCCATGGGCGCTCAGCCCGGCGGCAAAGCCGCGCGCCGCGTAATCCTTGATCCTCATGGCGTTCATCAGTGGGGTGACGATGATTGCGCCGATGATTCCGGTGACGATCACGAGCACCGCAACCAGAGAGCCATTGGCGCCGACCTGCTCGGCAATGCCCACGGCAATCCCCGCCGTGGCCGATTTGGGAACGAGCGCCAGTTGCAGCGTCTCGGGCATCCCGAACGCCTTGGCGATCGCAACGGCGGAAAACATTGCAAACGGTGCCCCGACGAGAAGCGCGGCGAGGATGGGAACGGCCAGCTCCCGCACTCGCGCACGGTTCCGCCAGAGCGGAATGGCCAGCGCCACCGTTGCCGGTCCCAAAATAAAATGGATGAATTGGGCGCCGGCGAAATACTCAGTGTACGCGGTATCGGTCAGATGCAGGATCGCGACGAGGACACCGACCGAGATCAGCACGGGATTGACCAGCGGATGATTGCCGCTGGCTTTGGCGAGGTGACTGGCAAGAAGGAACACCCCGATGGTCAGTGTCAGCCAGAACAGCGGGCTGGCGGCAAGAAACACCCAGAGCCCGTCACTCATCGCCGCGCGCTCCCGTCAGGCGCCGGGTGATAATGAACACCCAGACGGTAACCACCAAGGTCAAAGCGCTCGAGAGGATCAAAACGAGCGCCAGTGCCGGGCCATTGGCAGCGACAAGATCGAAATGCTGTGAAATCCCCACTCCGGCCGGCACGAAAAACAGGCCAAGCCAGCCGAGCAAACTATCGGCAGCGGTCTCGATCTGTCCGCCTGTGCCGCGTTCGCCCTTGGGCAGATAGCGAGCGATGGGCATCACCGCCAGCAAGAGGACAATGCCGATCACTGGCCCGGGAACTGGCAGCGCAAACGCTCTCGCGATAATGTCTCCGGCCAGTTGGCAGGCGAGAAGAACGAAAAGCCCCAACAGCATGAATGGCTAGACCAGCGCCGATTTGTGCAGGCGGCCACGCGCCATGATCAAAGGCATATGCGCGCCGTCACCCCCGAGCAGGGAGATATCGGCGAGCGGGTCGCCATCGATAACGATCATGTCGGCGGAGGCCCCCTTTACGATCTCGCCCGCTTCACCTTCGAGCCGGCAGAGTTTCGCGCCGATCGTTGTCGCCGAGCGGATGATTTCGGCGGGCGAGAGCACCTTGGCCAGAAGCTCGAATTCCATGCAGTGATATTTGCGCAATTGTCCCAAAAGGTCGGACCCGAACGCCATGGGCAAACCGGCCTCGGCCATGACTTCGAGCGATTTCAAACCGCCATTGCGCACGACGTCGATCTTTTCGAACTCGGCGGCGCCCAGCCCCAATTGCTTGCCCTCAATGGCCAGCGCCTCATAGGCGACAAGGGTCGGCACCGCGATACAGCCCGCTTCCGCCGCCATACTGGCGGTCTCCGGTTCGATCAGATTGCAATGTTCGAGCGAATGGACGCCCAGTTCCACGCAGCGGCGGATCGCCTTGTCGGTATAAAGGTGGGCCGAAACGTAAAGCCCGGCGTTTTCGGCCTCCTCGACCATCGCGGCGATCTCGTCGCGCGAATACTGGATCGAATGGATGGGATCGTTTGGGGAGGACACCCCACCATTGGCCATCACCTTGATGAAATGGGCCCCCTCCTTGATCAGCGTGCGGCAGGCGGCGCGGACATTGTCCACCCCATCCACGATCAGCCCCATCGAGCCGACGCGGTCGGAAAACAGGCCCGGGCGATCGTCGGTGCGCTGGCGCAGATCCGCATGCCCGCCGGTCGTCGTCAGCCCCTTGCCGCAGATGACGAGACGCGGCCCGTCGATCAGCCCATCCTCGACCCCGCGCACCAGCCCGATATCGGCGCCGCCCAGATCACGCAGGGTAGTAAAGCCGCGCGAAAGCGCTTCGGTCATCACCCACGCTGCGCGCAGCGCCCCCAGCGAGGCGGGCGCGATCATATTGCCCCACAGATCGAGCGTTTCAGCCACCACATGCACATGGCAATCGATAAGCCCGGGCATCAGCGTGCGGCCATCGAGAGCGATGGTCTGCGTGCCCTCGGGTAGGGTGATGCCGGGGCCGATTTCGGCGATGCGATCGCCCGTAACGAGCACATCGAGTCCGTCTTTCAAAGTCCCCTCGCGGGGATCGAGAAGTTTGCCGCCGGTGAACAGATAGCTTGTGGTCATGGGGCGATCCTATCGGTGGTGGCAGGCCACGAGCTGCCCGTCAACGCGCGGGGTCAGTTCGGGGTCGTGTTTGCGGCAGATCTCGCTGGCCAGCGGACAGCGGGTGTGGAATGCGCAACCCGATGGCTTGTTGGTGGCGCTGGGAATATCGTCATTGGACGCCGAAAATGTGTGCCTGGCCCGCGGATCGAGCGAAGGGGCGGAGCCCATCAGCAATTCAGTATAGGGATGGCGCGGCGCTGCAAAGATGGTCTTCTTGTCGGCAATTTCGACAATCTTGCCCAGATACATCACCGCAACGCGGTGCGAGATGTGTTCGACAACGCCAAGATCGTGGGAGACCGAGAGGTAGGACACCCCCAGATCGTTCTGCAGATCGGCGAGCAAATTGAGAATCTGCGCTTGCACCGAAACGTCGAGCGCCGAAACCGGCTCGTCGCACACGATGATATCGGGCTTGAGCGCCAGGGCGCGGGCGATGCCGATGCGTTGGCGCTGACCGCCGGAAAACTGGTGCGGGTAATTGTCTGCCTGATCGGGGCGCAGCCCGACCCGGTCCATCAGGCTGGCCACTTCCGCTTCGCGCTCGGCGCGCGTTCCGACATTGTGGATGTCGAGCGGCGCCCCGATGATGTCCTTGACCTTCTGACGCGGGTTGAGCGAGGAGAACGGATCCTGAAAGACGATCTGCATGCGCCGGCGGTAATCCTTGAGCGCGCTGGCATTGAAGCTCGTGATCTCCTGATCGTCGAACCGCACGCGGCCGCCGGTCGGCTTGACCAGCCCCATCAGTGCCAGCCCGGTGGTCGATTTCCCGCACCCGCTTTCGCCCACCAGCGAGAGGGTTTCACCGCGTCCGAGGGTAAAACTCACCCCGTCAACGGCCTTGACCGCACCGACCTGACGCTTGAACACGCCGGCCCGGATAGGGAAATGGACTTCGAGATTATCGACGGCCAGAAGAGGGGCGGTTTCAGGCGGCATCGTCATGCTCCCAGCAGGCGGCCATGTGGCCGGGGGATTTTTCAACAAGGGGCGGACGCTCTTCAAGGCATCGTTTTGAAGCGCCCGGACAGCGCGGCGCAAAGGCACAGCCCTTGGGCAGGTCCCAGAGCGGAGGCACGGTGCCGGCAATATCGGTCAGCCGCCCGCCTTCGGCCAGACCCGAGCGCGGAACCGCGCCCATCAGGCCCTTGGTGTAAGGATGGATCGGATTGTCGAAAAGGTCATAGACGCTGGCTTCTTCCACCCGGCGCCCCGCATACATGACGATCACCCGGTCAGCCACTTCCGCCACAACGCCGAGATCGTGGGTAATCAGGATCTGGGCTGTGCCCAGCCGGTGCTGCAGCTCGGAAATCAATCCGAGAATTTGCGCCTGGATGGTCACGTCCAGAGCCGTCGTCGGCTCGTCGGCGATGATGATTTTCGGCTCGCACGCCAGAGCCAGCGCAATCATAGCGCGCTGGCGCATGCCGCCGGAAAGCTCGTGGGGGTATTGCCGCGCCCGGCGCTCGGGGTCTGGCATTTGCACCATCTGCAGCGCTTCGATGGCCCGCCTGAACGCCTGGCGATGGGAAACCTTGCGATGCTGGCGCACCGATTCGGCGATCTGTTCGCCCACTGTGAGCACAGGGTTAAGCGCGGTCAGCGGCTCCTGGAAGATCATGGCGATTTCTTCGCCGCGAAAATCCTCGACCTTGCGTTGATCGAAGGCCAGGAAATCCTTGCCCGCGATATCGATGGCGCCGCCCGTGACGCGCGCCGCCTCGGGCAGAAGACGCATCAGGGCCAGTGCGGTCATCGACTTTCCGCACCCGCTTTCGCCAACGATGCAAAGTGTTTCCCCCGGCGCGACAGACAGGCTCATGTCCTGGACGACGGGAAACGACCCGCGATCGCCGCGGATTTCGATATCGAGATCGCTGACCGCGATGGCCGGCGTCTGGTCTGGCTTTTCGGCGAATGCGCTCATCGCAATCATCCTCTTTGAATGGGGCCGCCCGGCCTAAATCTGGCAACCGGCCGGGCGGGCCGGATCATTTTGCAGTTTGATTGAAACGGCGAAATGATCCGGGTTCCTGTCTCGTCGCGCTTCCGAACGCTTAGAGCCGTTCAGGATTTGATTGAATCAAATCCTTGGCTCTAAGCCTTTGTTTTATCGCGTGTCCGAACCGCAAAACCGTTTCCACTTTTGCTGGACACGCTCTAGTCGGTCGCGCCGTCCAGATTGCCCACCATGAACCCGTAATCGCCGCTTTCGACGACGTTGCGGGTCAGGTGCTGCATGATCATCACGCCGTTTTCGAACGGGGTCTGAATTTCTTCGAGCGTTTCGAACGTATAGGGGCTCACAACCCGTCCCAGAAGCTGACCGCCCTTGATGATTTCGCCATTGGCGGGGCACAGCGGCTCGAGAAGGCCACCCTGGGTGGGCCGGATGCCGGCCAGTTCGTTGCAGACGATCTGCTTGGGGTTGGGCGCCACATCGCCGGGGATCATGCCGCGCACGCGCAGCATGTTGAGCACGCCATTGACCGTCCGCTCGATATAGGGGGTCTGATCGACGATGCCGCCGCCCAGTTCCACCACGACGCTGGGGATCCCGCGCTCCTCGATGGTCACCGCCTTGGATGTGCCGGCAAAGACGGTGCCCTGCTTGTCGGGAACCGGGCGATAGAGAACGGTTGAGCCGAAGGCGCGCGACAGCTCTTCATCGTTCCAGATATAGACGTAATCGACGGTGGGGCGATCTGTGCCCGAATGCAGATCGATATGGATATCGATCTTGCGCAGGAACTCGTCGGAAATTGCCAGGGCGAGCTGCTGGCTGTAGGTGCCGCTGGGCGAGCCGGGAAATTGTCGGTTGAGATCGACCTTGTCGTGGGTCGCAAAGCGCTGGTTGACCGCGAACGCGGAGGGGTTGGCAACCGGCAGCAACACGATGCGGCCCGAAAGCGGGGTATCCTTCAAAAGACGGAACAATTCGAGGATGGCCTGGGTGCCGGTGTTCTCATTGCCATGGATCGAGGCGGAGATGCCAACCGTCGGTCCGTCCGTTTCGCCCACAAGTTCATGCATGAGCAGAACGGCATCCGAGCCGTCGGCAAGCGTTGTGAACTTGTGGCGAATGGGGTTGATGGATTTGACCATTCTTGTGGTGTCCTTTTAATCGCGTCTATTTGGACTTGCCGCCGCTGCGCGAAAGCTGGCGGGGGTCTAATATGTCCCTGAGGCCATCGCCCAGGAGATTGAAGCCGAGCACGGTGATCATGATCGTCGCGCCCGAAATGATGGAAAGCCAGGGCTCGTCGCGGATGAACCGGGTGCCATAGGCCAGCGTCCAGCCCCAGGTCGGGGTGGGGGGCGGAAGGCCGAAACCGAGGAAACTCAGGGCCGATTCCGAAATGATCGCCGTGCCCAGGCCCAGCGAGGCCAGAACGATGATCGGGCCGAACGCATTGGGAAGCACCTCGCGGAACAGGATGCGGACCGGATTGGCGCCCAGCGCCCGTGCCGCCTGCACGTAATTCTGCTCGCGCAGCACGAGCGTTGTGGCCCGCACCACGCGGGCATATTCGGTCCAGGTGACGATGATGATGGCGAACGAGATGTTGGTGATGCCCGGTCCCATCACGGCAACGATGGCCAGCGCCAGAACCAGCGGCGGGAACCCCAGGAAGATGTCGGTTATCCGCATCAGAAGCTGGTCGACCCAGCCCCCGAAATAGCCCGAGACCAGTCCGACAACGGTGCCGACCACGGCCGCGCAGGCCACCGAGATGATGGCGATCGAGAGCGAGACGCGCGCGCCATAGACCAGACGCGACCACAGATCACGCCCGAAATTGTCGGTGCCCAGAATGTGGCCCGGTGTCGGCCAGGCAAAGCGGTTGATCATGTCCATCTGTTCCACCCCGTGCGTTGCGACAAACGGCGCAAAGATGGCGCAGAAGATGATGGCGAGCGAAATCAGCGCGCCGACGACAAGGGATGTGTTTTTGAAAGCCTTTGGGATGCGCATGGGTCCTATCCGAGCCTGATGCGCGGATCGACCGCGGCGTAGAGGAGATCGACGATCAGATTGACCAGCGCAAAGATGATCGCAAAGGTCAGAACGATGCCCTGGATCAGCGGCAGGTCGCGCTGGGAGATCGCCGAGATGGTGAGCTGGCCGAGGCCCGGCCATGCAAAGATGGATTCGGTCAGAACCGCCCCGCCCAAAAGGGCGCCAAACCGCAACCCGATGATCGAAAGCACCGGCAAGAGCGCGTTGCGCAGCGCATGCCGGATAACGACCCGCGGGCGGCGCAGCCCCTTTGCATAGGCCGTGCGCACGAAATCCTCGCGCAGAACCTCGAGCATGGACGCCCGCACCAACCGTGAAATGACGGCCGCCGAATTGGCCGCCAGCGCGATGGCGGGCAGGGCGAGATGGGAGAGCGAATCCCAGATGGGTCCGAAATTGCCGGCAAACATCGCCCCGATCGCTTCGGGAAGCGGCACGCCGCGCCCGACCGCCGGCAGCCAGCCGAGCATGACCGCGAAGGCCAGCATGAGCAGCAACCCCAGCCAATAGACCGGCATGGAGACGCCGAGCTGGGCAAACAGCATGGTGGCGGTATCGACCCATGAACCCTGACGGATCGCCGCGATCACACCGAGCGTCAGCCCGATCACCGTGGCAAGGATCAGCGAAACGATGGCCAGTTCGAGCGTCGCACCCAGCCGGGTTGCGATGATCGAGGCCACGGGCCGGTTCTGGAAGATCGATGTGCCCATATCGCCCTGCAGGAGCCCGGCGAAATAGTCCCAGAGCCTAAGATACCAGGGATCGTTGAGGCCCAGGCTGTTGCGCAGGTTTTCGATAGCCTCGGCTGAAGCTTCCTGTCCAAGCAGCACCGCGGCGGGATCGCCGGGAATGAGCAGCAGAAGTCCGAATGTGATGACCACCATGCCAATCGCCATGGGGATCATCAGAAGGAGGCGGCGGGCAACATAGGCTAGCATGGCGTCCACCTCAAATGTGTTTGTGAGGAAAGAGTCATTGTTCCAAACGGTTCAGCCGATCACCACCTGGTCGATGGCGCGGGGGTATCTGGTCATGCTGTCGGGACCTTCGGTGGCGATCAGCACTGTGTCCGCAATACGATATCCGGCAAATCCGGGCACAAAGATCGCCGGCTCGCTCGAGGTCACCATGCCGGGCTTCAAAATGGTGTCGTCGCCGGCTTCGACCCAGGGCGGCTCGTGGAACATCACGCCCATGCCGTGCCCGACTCGGTGCAAAAGATATTCGCTCATGCCGCTGTCGCGGATATAGGCGAGCGCCAGATTGTCGGCCGATGCGCAAGTGTGCCCCGCAATCAGCGCCGCGGTGGCCATGCGCTGGGCTTCGAACGCCACCGCGTAGTGACCTTCCTGCTCCTTGGTCGGTTCACCGATGAACAGTGTCCGCTCGCTTTCGGCGGCGCGCCCGCCCACCCGGCATCCGAGCGAGAGAATAATGCTCTCGCCGCGCTTGACCGGATTGCCCGTCGGCATGCCGTGCGGAAAGGCCGAGCGCGCGCCCGAATAGACAAGCCCGCTCGCCAGCCCCTGCACCAACATGAGATCGGCATGGTCCTCATGCATGATCTTCATGGCGTGGCGCGAAACAAAAGATTCGATTTCGATCTCGCTCGGCAGCGTATCCCCCGAGGCCATGGCATCGGCGATCAGGCCGACGCCGGCTTTGACCATCTCGTCGGAAATCCGCGCCGCCTCTCGGTGCAAAACGATCTCCTCGGGATATTTGATGAGCCGCATCTGCTGAACCAGATTGGTTGGCTTGCAGGCCCTTGCATTGGGAAACGCCGCTTCGATTTGGCCAACCCGCGCCAGCGAAATCGCGTGGCTGTAGGCAATTGTGCCCTTTATGTCCGGAAAGGCGCGGCCCAGAACGTCAAAGGGTTTGTCGACGCCCGGAAATTCGAAATAGACGATCGGCTCGGCGGCGATGTTCTGGTGCGCCGCGTGGGCCCGTTCGAGCTCGGGGATCAAGAGCCAGGCGCCGTCCTGGGTGATTGCAAAGACCACGGGGCGCTCTGTCGTGTAGTGGGAAAACCCGGTCGTGTAGATCACGTCGTCATTGGAATCGAGCAACAGCAGATCGATGTCCGCAGCCGCCATGCGCTTGCGGATATCGGCGTGGACCTTGGCGTAGAAATCGGCGCCGAGCACCTGATGGAAAGTCATTCCGGGCTCCAGAGAATGGCATAGGGACAAGATGGGACCGGCGCGATTGGCGCGCCGGTCCCAGGCGTTCAGTCGGAAAGCCCGATCAGGCCGCGCAGCGTACCGCGCGGGTTGGCCTCGACCTCGACCGGAAGGTCGTTGGCATAGAACAGCTGATAGCCCTGGGCCGAGATGATGTAATAGGGCAGCTCCTCGGCGAGGATTTCAGCGGCACCCTGATACGCAGCAGCGCGTTCGGCCTGATCGAGGCTCGAACGGCCCTCTTCGAGCAGCGCGTCGACTTCCGGGTTGGAATAGCCGCCCCAGTTCGTCGAGCCATCGGTGGTGAGCTGGGCGTAGAGCAGCCGGTCGGGATCGACAAGGTTCAGCCAGCCGAGCAGGGCGATCTGGTGCTGGCCCTGCTGCACGTAATTGGTCGAGAACGATGGCCAGTCGCTGATCTGGATTTCCGCATCGACACCGGCGGATTGGAACACCGCCTGCAGATATTCGACCGACTGCACCCGGTTGGGGTCTTCACTGTGGGTCGAGAGCACCACATGGAGCGGTTCGCCATCCTTGTCGAGGATGCCGTCGCCATTTGTATCGGTCCAACCCAGTTCGCCGAATTTTTCGACAGCGGCCGCCGGATCGAAGACCGGCTGCGAGATCGACTCGTCAAACGCCCACGAGGTGGGCAGCAATACCGACTGGGCCACTTCGTCCACGCCCTGATAGATCTGGTTCACAATGGTGTCCTGATCGACCAGCATGGCGAAAGCCTGCCGCATTTCCGGGTCCGACAGCAGCGGATCGGAGACATTGAAGTTGAGATAGGTGACGCCAAGTCCGGCCATGATGGCATTGCCGAAACGGTCGTCATCGGCCAGCCGCTCGATGTCCTGCGGCGAAAGCGGGGACTGGACAACGTCGAGATCGCCGGCTTCGAACGCCTGGGCGCGGGCCGAATTGTCACCGATGATCTGAAGCGTGACGTTCTCGATTTCCGGAGCCGTGCCCCAATAGTTTTCATTGGCTTCGAGTTCGATGTCGCTGCCGCTGTTCCAGGCCGCAAGCTTCATCGGGCCGGCGCCGATCGGTTCGAGCGCGATGTCGGTGCCCCCTTCGACAGCGGCCTTGGAAACAATGCCCATGTCCAGATAGGAGAGCAGCGGCGCGTAAGGCGCCGAGAGATTGAACTGCACGGTGCGCTCATCGACCGCCTCGATCGAGTCGATCGGCGTATAGAGCGCACGCTGGGGGGCGTTGAAGTCGGGGTCGAGGATGGTCTCGTAGGTGAACACCACGTCCTCGGCGGTCAGCGGACTACCGTCCGAAAATGTAAGGTCGGGGCGCAGCGTAAAGATGATTGTCTGCGGATCCGGGCTTTCCCAGCTCTCGGCAAGCTCGGGCACCGCTTCGAGGTTGGGCGAGATTTCAACGAGGCCCGAATAGATCAGGTTTGCTGTACGCGACGCTGTCGTATCGCGTGTCAGCCGCGGGTCGAGTGTACCCGCATCCACGTCGGTACCGATGACGATCGTATCGGTTTCCTGCGCAACAAGCGTGCTGGCCGGAGCCAGTGTGACGGCGATGGCCGCCGTGGTGGAAAGGAGAAATGCCTTCATGATTGTTCCCTTTGGTAAATCAGCCATGGTGGATGAAATTCAGTTTCCCTTGGGTCTTGCCGCCACCTTCTGGGACGGGTGACTTGTCTGGAGCCCTCGCGATTTCTGCCGCCTGATGTCGGCAAGATGGGGCGCGAGGACATTTTCGACGGCGCCCGGATCGGGGGCGTGCCGATATTCGAAACAGGGGGTGCCCTCAGGCACGTGTTCGGCGACATGATCGGCGCCGGAGGCAAAGATCACCGCGTTGCACTGGGCCAGCGTTTCCTCAAGATCGGGAGCCGAGGACCACGTCACCCTGATGTCGGAAACATGGGGAGCGAATTCGCGCACGCTGGGGCGCATTATCGCTATGTACTCCTTGAAATGGGTGACCGCTGCGACCCTGGTGCGCGGATCGAGCCGCGCCAGATTCTGCCGCGTCTGTTCGGAGGGAATGAAGCGCAGTCCCAAAAGGTTGTCGCTGTCCACATGCGAGCGCACTTCGGCCTCGCGATTGACGAAGGTCAGCACAAGATCGGCCTTACGGCACGCTTCGCGCAACGTGTCCGAGCCGGCAAGACTGTCCAGCGTTATCAGGCGCACCTTGTCCTCGGGCGCCAGAACGGGGCGGATCTGTTCGACATAATCCCGCCCGGGGCCTTCGAATATGCACACAAAGACGATGTTGAGCCCGTCGCCGCCGCGGGGGAATTGCGACTGCGCATTGATCATCGAGATCAGTGACAGTGTGGAAATGCCAAGATTGTCGGCCTTCTCGATCAGCGCGCCGATATCTCCGCGCAGCGCATCGAGTGGGTTCGAGCCTGGGAGCCGTATCTTGGGGTCCTGAATGGCAAAGGCACCGAGCCCATGGCGCATTTCCACGAGCCCCTCGTCACGAAGCTGCTTGTAGACCTGCGCCACGGTCATCGGCGCAATCCCGATATCGGCTGCCAATTGCCGGACCGACGGCAGCTTTGCCCCGTCGGGGATGTCGCCGAAGCTGAGCATATAGGCGAGCAGGCCATGAAGCTGCGTTCCCACTGGAACGGGAAGCGACTTGTCGATGCTGGATGCGTCTAGCGTGAACATTTAAGTGTGCTATCAGTTCAGTACACCTCAACGGTTGCACGGTATTTTTTTTAGCGCAAGAGGGTGTGAGATTTTTTTGTACACAATTTGCATACGCCATTTATTTGTGCATTTATGCCGAAGGAGGTAGGCGGGCTTTGGACAAAGCGCCCTTGCTTTGATGGGTGTAAGGAGTCCGGTGCCGCTGCAGCGGTCTGATTCTTGTGAGAAAAAGGTGTACTAGTGGATTATATCAACCTTGGAAAAACCGGCCTGAAAGTGTCGCGGCTCGTTCTGGGCTGCATGACGTTCGGCTCGTCGACCTGGGCGCCCTGGGTGCTCGATGAAGACGCCTCGCGTCCCATCATTGCCAAGGCTCTTGATCTGGGCATCAACTTTTTCGATCTGGCCGACATGTACTCGCGGGGCGAAAGCGAAATTGTCGTTGCGCGCGCCCTTGCCGATGTTCCGCGCCACAAGCTGGTGCTGGGCACCAAGCTCTATAATCCCATGAGCGACGACCCCAACGACCGCGGCCTGTCGCGCAAGCATGTGTTCGAGGCGGTGGACGCCAGTCTCAAACGCCTGGGCACCGATTATATCGATCTCTATCAGCTTCATCGTTTCGACTACGACACCCCGCTCGAGGAAACCCTCGATGCGCTCAACGACGTCGTTCGCGCCGGCAAGGTGCGCTATCTCGGCGCCTCTTCGATGCATGCCTGGCAGTTCATGAAGGCCATCGGTATGCAGCGGGCCAATGGCTGGGCGCCGTTCGTTTGCATGCAGAACCACTACAATCTGATGTATCGCGAGGAAGAGCGCGAAATGCTGCCGCTCTGCCGGTCCGAGGGCATTGGCGTGACCCCCTGGAGCCCTTTGGCCCGCGGCCGTCTGGCCGGACGCGGCGGCGACGCGACCACCCGTTCGCAGACCGACAAGACAGCAAACGCGCTCTATGACGCGACCCGCGACCAGGACGAGGCGGTGATCGCGGCGGTGCGGACCGTGGCCGAGCGTCACGACCGCCCGATGGCCCAGATCGCTTATGCCTGGGTCGCCTCGCGCCCCGGTATCACCGCGCCCATCGTGGGCATTTCCAAGCTGCACCAGTTCGATGACGCGATCGCGGCGCTCGAGGTCGAGTTGTCCGAGGAGGACGTGGCGCTGATGGAAGCACCCTATCGGCCGAAAACCGTAGCCGGGCACGTTTAGAGCGCTTTCAGCAAGAGTGGGAACCGGTTTTGCGGTTCGAAAGAGCGAAACAAGGATTTGGGAGTTGAGGATGAAACCGGGACAGGACCTCGCAGAAATCACCGCCGGCATCGATCGGCTCTACAGGGCACAAAAGCAAGGTGAGGGCTTTCTCGACGCCGAAGGTTTGATCCCGGTGGCGGTGGCCGCCATCGAGCCGCGCAATTTTGCCCGCTATGCCGACGCCCGGGAGGCGTTGGCAAAGCTTTCTCAAACGCTCGACAGCGGGACCGGCGAGCAATTGCGCGTCGATTACCTCGGCGAAATGATCGATTCCCTCAATGCTCTGATGGACACCTTCGAGGGCAGGCCGATAGGCTTTGCCGAACGGCTCAGGCGCCAGATCCGGGTCGATACGACGGTGATCGGCGACGATATTTTAGACACCTACCGCGCAACGATCCGCAACGGGCTCGACGAGTTGGGCTATCGCGGCGGCGATCTGGCGGCCGACATCACCCGTTGGGAGAAGGACACGATCGTACCGCGCGATACGGTCATCCTGGTGCTCGAGGATTTGCTCAGGCAGTCGCGCCGGCGCGCTGCGACGATGTATGACTTTTCCCATGAATGGATCGAGCCGGTCGGGGTCACGGACAAGCCCTTTGCCGCATATTGCGATTATCCGGGGCGGAAAGTTCTGCTCAACCTCGATTTCCCCTATACGGTCTATGCCCTCAAGCATCTGGCAACCCACGAGGCGTTTCCGGGTCACCTCGTGCATCTGGGTCTGCGGGAGCGCTATGTAGCGGATGGTTCCATGCCACTCGATGGCGCGCAGGTGGTCACAAGTTCGGCCTCGAGCGCGCTGTTTGAAGGTATTGCCGACAACGGCATGGCCTTCCTCGACTGGCTGGATACTCCCGGCGATCAGATCGCCGTGGCGCTCCAGCGCCTGCGCAGCGCCCTGCGCTGCAACGCGGCATGGATGATGCACGAAGAGAAAAAGCCGATCGACGAGATCGCGCCGATCATCGCCACCCAGGGCTATCAAACCGAACACACGGTCAGGGGACGGCTGGCCTTTCTCCATCACGACCTCAGGGCGCCCTTCGTTTATGCATATTGGTGCGGGGATGTGGCGGTGGAAAAGGTCTGGAACGATGTTCCGGCTTCCGAACGCAAACGGTTCTGGCACTATCTCTACGGCACCATGCACACGCCCACCACACTGGCAAAATACTGGCAATAGGCGGTCATTCGCGTCGCCAAATTAAGCTCGCCCTAAGGTTTGGCCCGCCATAGTCCGTCGTCACGGACCGTTGGGGTTGCGCCCAGCCGGTCCAGCCTTGCGCTGATCGGCCATATCATCGGCGAAGTGGTGCCTGGTGAGATCGAGCTGTGTCTCAATCCGCGCGAGGCGATCCAGCTTTGCCGCGAGCACCAGTTCGATCTCGTGATCGTCGATCACATAATGCCCGAAATGGATGGCGTCGAGTTCACCGCGGCCCTGCGTGCCCGTCCGGCCTACAGTCTGGTTCCCATCGTGATGGTGACCTCAGATTCCGACAAGGCGGTCCGCATCGACGCGATCAAGGCCGGCGCCTCCGACTTTCTGCAAAAGCCCTTCGATCCGACCGAGTTGCAGGCCCGCGTCGCCAACCTTCTGGCCCTGCGCAAGGCGCAGGTGCAATTGGCCGATCGCGCGCAATGGCTGGCCCGGGAAGTGGAGCGGGCCACCGCTCACCTTCTGGCCCGCGAAGAAGAGATCATCTATCGGCTGGCCCGTGCCATCGAATATCGCGATGGCGATACCGGCGAACACGTCTCGCGCGTCGCCCAGATCAGCCAATTGATCGCCGAGGGTATCGGGCTGCCCGAAGAGAGGTGCCGGATGATCTATCTGGCGGCT
Organism: Pelagibacterium halotolerans B2; assembly: GCF_000230555.1. Lineage (GTDB taxonomy): Bacteria > Pseudomonadota > Alphaproteobacteria > Rhizobiales > Devosiaceae > Pelagibacterium > Pelagibacterium halotolerans. Next base: position 3,643,651 of record NC_016078.1, read on the forward strand.
CCCCTGCACGATATCGGCAAGATCGGTATCGCCGACGCCATTCTGAGCAAGCCCGGCAAGCTGACCGCCGAGGAATTCGCCAGGATGCAGGAACACGTGACCATCGGCGCGCGCATTCTCGAGCGCGGCACGTCCGAACTCATAAAAACCGCAGAACTCATTGCGCAAAGTCACCACGAACGCTGGGACGGCACCGGCTATCCCGACCGCCTTTCAGGCACCGACATACCCGTCGAAGCGCGCATCGTGGCCATTGCCGACGTGTTCGATGCCCTGTGTTCCGAGCGACCCTACAAAGCCGCATGGACGGTCGAGGCGGCCTATGCCGAAATCGTGCGCTGCAGCGGCAGTCATTTCGATCCCGGCTGCGTTGCGGCCTTCCGCGCCAAATGGCCAGCGATCAACGCCCTGCTCGGTGGCGACGGCCTGCCCCGGGCGGCAGGCTTTTAACCCCCAAAAAGCATTTCCCATAACGTGGTTGTGATCGGCCGGTGCCTCTGAGCCAGCCGCCTTAGCGGCTGCGCGCGATCATGGCGATCGATCATCACCGGCAAGTCCGACAGCCAACCTGCCCTATTCGATTTGCCTTGGCGGCAGTTTTTAGGGTCGGTCAAGCACTCGGACCGACACTGGAGCCCGGCCCGATGCGGGAATCAAGAGCAGGGCAAAGTATTTGTGTTCTATTTTCCGCGAGTCGATTCCGAATCAAAGGCGGAACGACTCGGATGTCGGAACGATGGATTCATGAAAGATTCCGAAGAAATAAAGTAATAACCAGTTTTATTTCAAATTTGATAGCTGTATTGATGAATAATGCATTTGGAGAAACTATAAAATTGTAACCGATGTTTAATCATTGGATGTAAGTGTATTTCCATATTCCGGGGGAATACACTGTGGATGGTCGTGCTGCGTTGGAGCGGCGCGATTGTCGGCAAGAATGGTTTGCACCTTCTGCTCCCGGCCATCGCAACGGCAGGAGAGACAGAATGTCATCCACACCCCTATGCTCATCGGGCGCCGCCCATGCCCAATGAAGACCGTCACACGCTCGTTCTGGGTGGTGACGCCGGCATAAAATCCGCACAGAATGTCGCGGCCAACCTCGCCCGGGCCCTCTCCGAACACCCCCACGTCGCCATTGACACCCAAACGCTTTCAGCCGCCGACATCACCACGGTGCAGACGCTGCTGGCCGCCAGGGCCAAGGCAAAGCAGTTGGGCAAGTCATTGGAAATGCTGACGCCGATCGGCGCGCCGCTGCACGAGGTTCTGGCGTCCGGCGGCTTTTTGACTCCCGCGCAGGACAATGCCGGCTTCTGGAACGGGACCAACGCAAACCAGGCGGGACACTGACCATGAGCAAGACAATACTGACCATCGACGATTCCGCGTCCATCCGCCAGATGGTGTCCATGACCCTGACAGCCGCCGGCTTTGAGGTCATCGAGGCCGCCAACGGAGCCGAAGGCTATGACAAGGCGATAGCCCAGCCCGTCCATGCGGTTCTGACCGATCTCAACATGCCGGTGCTTAACGGCATCGAGTTCGTGCGCAAATATCGCGCCCATCCGGCGAGCAAGGGGATACCGGTTATCCTCCTGACCACCGAATCCGACGACGACCTCAAGCGCCAGGCCAAGGAAGCCGGCGCCACCGGCTGGATCGTCAAGCCCTTCAAGCAGGACCAGCTTCTCGCCATCATCAAGAAGGTGGTTGGCGCATGAACGTTTCCGATCCCACCGATACGTTCCGCCAGGAAGCCCGCGAGCTTCTCGAACAGCTCGAAGCCGGTCTGCTCGATCTCGAACAGGATCCCGCCAATTCCGATCTGATCAATTTCGCGTTCAGGGCCCTTCACACGATCAAGGGGTCGGGTGCGATGTTCGGCTTCACACGCGTTGCCGAGTTTGTCCATGAATTCGAAACCGCCTTCGATCGGGTCCGCAAGGGTCAAAGTGCCGCCAACAAGGCGCTCATTGAAGTTGCGCTCGAAGCCAAGGATCACATTCATCGTTTGATCGAAGAGCCCGATGCCGAAGTTTCGGGCGGCAATGAAATTCTCGCGACGCTGCGCATCATCGTGGATGGCGGTACTCCTGCGCGGGAAAGCGACAAGGTTGTCGAAGCGCCGCTTGCCGACACTGCACCCTCGGCCGATGCGCCGACATGGTGGCGGCTGGTCTTCTATCTTCCGTCCGACTGTCTTGCCTTCGGCACCAATCCGATCCTCCTGCTCGAGGAACTCGCCGAGCTTGGGCCCAATCGGGTCCTGGCCCTGACCGACCGCATCCCCGATCTCGACAGTCTCGATCCCGAAGTCCCCCATATCGGCTGGCAGGTCGATATCGAGGCCGCCGATCCCGCCGCGGCGATCGACGACATTTTCATGTTCCTGCGCGACAGCATGGAGCTGACCCTGTCTCGGCTCGAAGATGCGGCCCCCGCTTCCGACGCGGATGTCCCTGAGGAGGTCACGCCCGTTGCGGTTGCCGAAGCGCCCGCAGCGACCGCGAAACCACCCGCCAAGCGCACCAAACCGGCAGACAGGGCAGAGCCCGACCGTACCGCTGCCACCTCCCTGCGCGTACCCGCCGAACGGCTTGACGAATTGATGGATCGCGTCGGTGAACTGGTCATCGCCCAGGCCCGCCTGACCCAGATTGCCGCAACGAGTTCGGATACGGCGCTCAAGACGATCGCCGAGGAACTCGAACGCCTTTCCTCGGGGCTCCGCGATACCTCCATGGGCATCCGAATGGTGCCCATCGGCTCGCTGTTCGGCCGGTTCCGGCGCCTCGTGCACGATCTGTCCGGCGAATTGGGAAAGCCCATCGAATTCGTGACCGCCGGCGAGGACACGGAGCTCGACAAGACAATGATCGAGCGCCTGGCCGATCCGCTGGTCCACCTCATCCGCAACGCCATGGACCATGGGCTCGAAAGCGCCCAGGCCCGGGCGGCATCCGGCAAGCCGGCCAAGGGCACAGTTCGGCTTTCGGCTGTTTATTCGGGCGCGGAAGTCGCCATTTCGGTGTCCGATGACGGGGCCGGACTCGACGCCTCGCGCATTCGCGCCAAGGCCGAGGAAAACGGGCTGATAACGCCCGACACCAAGCTCACCGAGCAGGAACTGTATCACCTGATCTTCGCGCCGGGCTTTTCGACAGCCAAGGAAGTGACCTCGCTTTCGGGTCGCGGCGTGGGCATGGATGTGGTCAAGCGCACGATCGACGGGCTGCGCGGCACCATCGACCTCACGACAATCCCCGGTCAGGGCACCACAGCGACGCTGCGCCTGCCTCTGACACTGGCCATCATCGATGGCATGCTGGTGCGTGTGGGCAATGGCCGCTACACGATCCCGCTGGCCGCCGTCGAGGAGTGCGTGGAACTGCCCGAAGGCATTGAAGCGCACGCCAAGGGGCGCAATTTCCTCGATATACGCGGCTCGCTCGTGCCCTATCTGCGATTGCGCGAAGTGTTCGGCACCTCGGCACCTCCAGAGCCTTTCCAGAAGGTGGTCATTGTCTCGTCGGGCGATGGCAGGGTGGGGTTGGTTGTCGATCAGATCATCGGCAACAACCAGACCGTCATCAAGCAGCTCTCCAAGCTGCATTCGTCGATCAAGTCCTTTTCGGGCGCGACCATTCTGGGCGATGGCACAGTGGCACTGATCCTCGACACCGCTCACCTTGTCGCATCCGGCCAGCCTCAGGGCGAAGGCTACAGCCTGAGCGGGAGGGCCGCATGAGCACCCCAGCCACGTCTATGAACGCCCTGACCATCCGCCTCGACGATGAACTGTTCGCCGTCGAAGCCAGCCAGGTGCGTGAGATCCTCGATCTCGTGCCGATCACCGAAGTGCCCAATACCCCAGCCTTTGTGGGCGGGCTCATCAATGTGCGCGGACGCGTCGTTCCGCTCGCCGATCTGCGCGTGATGTTCGGCATGGAACGGCCCGAGCCCGACGAGGACACCCGCATCGTCGTCATGGAGGTCAATATCGGCGGCGAGCCCACTGTTGCCGGCATCCTTGCCGACAAGGTCCACGACGTCACCGACATAGAGGCCGCCTCGATCGAAGAGGCACCCAAGGTCGGCATGCGCTGGCGGCCCGAATTCGTCAAGGGCATCGGCAAGCGCAATGGCGGCTTCATCATCATCCCGGACATGGAACGGATATTTGAAACACCGGGCGATAGAAATTCGCCCGCTGCAGCATCAGAAGAAAGGTCTGCACTGTGAGACTAACGATCAAGACAAAACTGGCGACCGTGTTCGGCGTGGTCGTCGCCCTTTCGGCAGGAAGCATGTTCATTGCCCTGCAGAATTTGGGGCAGCTCAACACCGAGCTCGAAACCATTGTCAATGTCCGGTCGGCCAATCTGGTCACCTCGGCGGAAATGCAGACCAGCCTTGAAAGCCTTGGCTCGCGCATCCGCGCCCAGATCCTGACCACCGACCCCGTGGTAAAGGACGATTATGTCGCCTCGATCCGCAGCGACTACGACGAACTGGTCGATGGCCTTGCCGCCCTCGATGCCAATGCACAAGACCCCTTCATCCGTGAGCAGCTGCCGGCATTTGGCACAAAGCTCGAAGAGCTGTGGGCCTCGGTCAACCGGGCGACCGAGTTGACACTCAAGAATTCCGATGCGGCCGCGCTCGCCGTCAGCCGCAGTGACGGCAGCGGTACGCTTGGCGTGTTCGAGGAGACCATGGCGGCGCTACGGACCTCGTTGCAGCGCAAGGTTGACGCTGGCGATCTTTCGGCTTTCCCCGCCTATCGGGCCGCCACTGAAATGTTCCTGACCGGTACCGACATGTTCCGCCAGCAGCGCAACGTGCTTCTGGCCGCATCGCAGGACCGTGAGCTCCAGGAAACATGGCATGCCGATTATTTGACCGGCGTGCAAGCCAATGCCGAACGAATACCGGACATGCAGCGCACGATGCCGATGTCGGACATGGCGTTGTTCAACGCCGCCCGCGACGCCTATGACGACATGGTCGCCGCCATGGACAGCGCCGTGGCCATCAGCGTCGAAAACGGCGATTATTTTGCCTTGGAAGAGCTGGAAAGCGCCAGCGTGCTGCGCCGTGAGGCGGATGCGATCCTGCAGGCCATGATCGATCGCAACCAGGACATCATGGTTCAGGCCGACGCCGAGGCTCAAGCGCTCTATGAGAGTTCGATGCTGCTGCTGATCAGCCTTTTGGTTGGTTCCGCCCTCATCGCCGCCCTGGCCGCCACCTGGATCGTCGTCTCGATCTCCCGGGCTCTTTCCAGCGCCGTGCGTCTTGCAAATGATGTCGCCGACGGCAATCTCAACGCCACCGCCGACAACAAATCCGACGACGAAGTGGGCGATCTGATCAAGGCGCTCAACGCCATGACCGCCAAGCTGCGCGAAGTGGTCGCCGAGGTCACCGCAGCGACCCGCAATGTCGCCGCCGGTTCCCAGGAAATGTCGGCAACCGCCGAACAGCTCAGCCAGGGCGCCACCGAACAGGCCTCCTCGACAGAAGAAGCCTCGGCCTCCATGGAGGAAATGGCTGCAACCATCAAGCAGTCGGCGGACAACGCCTCCCAGACCGAAAAGATCGCCCGCCAGTCCGCGGCCGATGCCATCGCCTCGGGTGAAGCCGTCGACAATGCGGTCAGCGCCATGCAGACCATCGCCGAAAAGATCATGGTGGTGCAGGAAATCGCCCGCCAGACCGATCTGCTCGCTCTCAACGCCGCCGTGGAAGCGGCCCGTGCGGGCGAACACGGCCGCGGCTTTGCGGTCGTGGCGTCCGAAGTACGCAAGCTTGCCGAACGTAGCCAGGCCGCGGCGGCCGAAATCTCGACCCTTTCGGGCGACACGGTCAAGGCAGCCCAGTCGGCCGGCGAAATGCTCTCCAAGCTGGTCCCCGACATTCAGCGGACTGCCGAACTCGTCGAGGAAATCTCGGCCGGCAGCCGTGAGCAGAATGCCGGTGCCGCCCAGATCAACACAGCTATCCAGCAGCTCGACAAGGTGACCCAGCAAAACACCTCGGCCGCCGAGGAAATGTCTGCAACCTCCGAGGAACTGGCCAGCCAGGCCGAACAGCTCCAGGCCGCGATCGGGTATTTCCGCGTCGACGGCAACGCTGTACCCGCCCCGGCCAATTCGGTTGCCGCCCCTTCGGCCAAGCCCGATCTCAAGCGCGAGATTCTGGCCGGTGCCCCCCATATGAAAAAGGCGCCCACAAAGGGTTCGGCTTCTTCGGGTGGCGGGTTCGACCTCGATCTGGATGAAGGCCAGGACGATCTGGACACCCAGTTCACCCGCCGCGGCGCGGCCTGATCGGGACCTGTCATGGCTGAACAAACCCAATATGTAACGCTCGGTGTCGCGGAGGAAATCTTCGCGGCGCCGGTCGCCACGGTCCAGGAAATTCTGGACATGCTGCCCATAGCCCGCCTGCCGCGCGCGCCCGAGAACCTGCTCGGCATGATCGATGTGCGTGGCAAAGGGGTGCCGGTGCTCGATCTGCGCCTGACCCTTGGCATGGACCCGGCGGACGATACCGAAAACACCCGCATCGTGGTGCTTGCCGTCAACGGGCCCGACGGCGCGGTGACTGTGGGCCTGCGGACCGACAAGGTGTTCGAGGTAACTGTGCTCGATACCGAAACGCTCGACCCTGCGCCCACCGTCAGCGCCGGCTGGAGCGGGCACTGCATCGCGGGTATCGGCCGCCGCAATGGCCGTTTCGTGACAGTGCTCGATCTGGACGGCTTGCTCGGTGACATCGTCAGGCAGCCCATTCTCGCAGCGTGATTGCGTTTTCGGCTGGCCCAACCTCCCGGCCAGCCGCACGCCATGGAGTTCATTCTTTGTCCGCGTTAGCCCGCCTCAAAACCGATATCGAAGATGACGACCGTCTGAGCGAAGCCGATTTCCAGCGCATTTCAGCGCTGATCGGCCGCGAAGTCGGCATCAAGCTGCCTCCCACCAAGCGCCTGATGGTTGAAGGGCGACTGCGCCGCCGGATGCGTGTGCTGGGACTGGCCAGCTTTTCGGCCTATGGCGATCATCTTTTCAGGCAGGGCGGGCTTGATGGCGAACTGCCCTACCTCATCAATGCCGTCACCACCAACAAGACGGATTTCTTCCGCGAGCCCGAGCATTTCGATCTCATGGAAAGGTTGATGGTGCCCAATCTTCTTGAGGCAAGGCGCAACGAGCGCATGCCGCTGCTCAAGGTGTGGAGCGCCGCCAGCTCCACCGGCGCCGAGGCCTATACCGCCGCCATGGTGCTTTCCGATATCGCTGCCCAGCGGCGCGATTTCCGCTTTGCCCTTCTGGGGACCGATATTTCCACCGACGTTCTCGACCAGGGGCGAAGAGCCGTCTATCCGGCCGAACAGATCGTACCGGTGCCGCCGGCAAAACAAAGCCGCTATCTGATGTTCGCCCGCAAGGCCGGACCGCGCCCTGAAGTGCGCATCGTGCCTGAACTGCGGCGCCTTGTGCGGTTCCAGCGCCTGAACCTGATGGCCGGCACTTATCCTTTCGACCGTGACGTCGATATCATCCTGCTGCGTAACGTTTTGATATATTTTGAAAAGTCCGATCAGGAAGCGGTCATCAATCGCCTGGTGGGCCATTTGCGCCCCGGCGGATATCTGCTGCTCGGCCATTCTGAATCGATGATCGGCACATCGGTCACCATGCGCCAGGTTGCGCCCGCCGTGTTCCAGAAGACCGGGGCATAGCGCGATGAGCGAAAAAATCCGCGTCCTGATTATCGATGACAGCGCCTCGGTGCGCTTAACGCTGAGCGATATCATTTCCGCCGATCCCGATCTCGAGGTCATGGCGACCGCGTCGGACCCCTATGTCGCCGCCGAGCGCATTCGCCAGGAAGTGCCTGACGTCATTTTCCTCGATATCGAACTGCCGCGCATGGACGGGCTGACCTTCCTGCGCAAGATCATGTCCCAGCGTCCCATCCCCGTGGTCATCTGCTCAAGTCTGGCCGAGGCCGGCTCGGACACTTTCATAGAGGCGCTCGAGGCCGGTGCCGTCGACGTGGTTGCCAAGCCGCGCGTCGATACGGCTCAGTTCCTCCAGGAATCGCGGATGCGCATTTGCGATGCGGCCAAGGGTGCGGCCCACGCCAAGATGGCTGGTATGAAAAAGCAGGCTCCGGCCCTGACCGTCGAATCCAAGCTCACCGCCGATGCCATATTGCCCGCCGTTTCCGAAACGCGGCGCAAGAGCCTTATCGAACGCATTCCCGTGACCGAACCGATTGTGGCCATCGGTGCATCGACCGGCGGCACCGAAGCGCTGCGCGAGATTCTCGAGGCCCTGCCGGCCAATTGCCCGCCCATCATCATCGTGCAGCACATGCCCGAAAAATTCACCGGCGCCTTCGCCCGCCGTCTCGATGCGGGCTGTGCGATGTCGGTCCGGGAGGCGCAGGACGGCGAAATTGTTCGGGCCGGGCAGGTGCTCATGGCACCGGGCAACCATCACATGATGCTGGTGCGCAACGGCTCACGCTATACCGTAAAGATCGCCGACGGACCCCATGTTTCGCGGCACCGTCCCTCGGTCGATGTCCTGTTCCGTTCCACCGCACAAACCGCGGGCCGCAACGCATTGGGCATCATCCTCACCGGCATGGGCGATGATGGCGCGCGTGGCCTGCTCGAAATGCGCGAAATGGGCAGTCCCACAATTGCCCAGGACGAGGAAACATCGGTTGTTTTCGGCATGCCCAAGGAAGCCATCCAGCGCGGCGCCGCCGGCAGGGTCCTGCCGCTTGGAAAAATCGCCGATGAAGTGCTGGCCTTCGGCCACAAGGCCCAACGGCCGGGAGAAAACAAGTGATGACGACACCAACGGCCGTACGCCAGCTTGCAGCCGATCTGAGCGCCCAGCGTGAAAAGATCGAATCCGCCTTCGTATCGGTGGGCGGATGCCTTACCCAGGGCGCCGCGCTTCTCAATGCCCTCACAAATCTGTTCGACGCGCTTCCCGATGCCTTGAGCGGCGCCGAGGTCCAGCAGGCCACGGGCCATCTTGAAGCCGTCGCCAGCCGGGCAACCGCGCTTTCGGACGTTTTTGGGCAGGAAAGAGCCGATCTCGAGCGTCTTTTCGACGTGGTCAGCGCCGCCAACCTGCCGATCTCCGATCTGCACCGCACGATCAAGATGATGGGCATCGTTTCGATAAATGCCCGTGTGACCGCCGCGAGCATCGCCCAGGACAGCGATGATTTCGATGTGTTCACCACCGACATCGCGACGCTTTCGGAATCCGCCACCCGCACCCTCAAGGAATTTTCGCACGCCTATCGCCAGCTCGTGATCGAGGTCGATGCCGCGGTCGGTCAGCGCAACCGCTTCGAGGCGGCCCACGCTCACACGCTGTCCGATCTGGCCGGACGCTTGACTGCCACATTGCGGGCCCTTGAAAACCAGCGGGCCTCCGCCGTCGACGGCAGCGCCGAAACCAGCCGGTTGTCGCGCCAGATCGTCGGGCAGATCGGCAGCGCAGTCATGGCGCTGCAGGTCGGTGACGCACCCCGCCAGCGGCTTGAGCATATCGAGACCGGATTGGAGCATCTGGCTGCAATTTTGTCGGGCGAGCCCGTCTTCGATACCGAAGCATCGTTCGAGGACCGCGAGCCTGCGCTTGATGCGATCGCCGCGCTCGAACAGGAACAACTGGCCGATACGGCTCGCGATTTTGCCCTCGAGGTCGGCGATGCCGAACGTTCGCTGGCCGCGCTGGCCGCCGATGCCGAAACCATAATGGCGCGCAGCCGCGGGCAATATGGCTCGGACGTCGGCAAGACATCCTCGATTGCGAGCCTGAGCGAACAATTGCGGGCCGCCGTATCCATGCTCGCCGATTTCGAGGCCGAGCGCGCCAAGCTCGAAGCCGTCGCGGCGACCGTGCAACAGACCGTGGCGGTCTTGCTCGGCCATGTCGAAGCGGTCCAGGACATCGAGGCCAATATGCGCCTGGTCAGCCTCAACGCGGCGGTGCGCTGTGCCCAGCTTGGGCCGCGCGGCGCCTCGCTCACTGTAATTGCCACCCAATTGCGCGAACTCACCAGCGAAACCGTGATTGCCGCCGAAAGCGCCGTCGACTGGCTGAGCCAGTCCGCGGCGCTCGCCAATGCCTTCGGCACCAGCGCCGATGGAGCCGGCAAGGGCAAGGGGCTCGAAAAGGACGCCACTCTGGCACTCGAACTGCTCTCCGGCCTCGATCGGAAGCTGGCCGTGGCGCTCGAAAGCCTCGATACCGACGGCACCAGGGTCATCGCCCTGCTCCAGACGGCGGCGAATGGGCTCGACGGGCTCGGGACACTTTCCGAGGCCATGGACGATGTCAGAATGCAGATTGCCGGTCTGGCTCCAGACGCGCCGTCCGCCGAACCCACGGAAAATATCGCCCTTATTCTGGCCGGCCTGCGCCGCCTTTATACAATGGAGGCCGAACGCTCGGTCCACGACGCGCTTTTCGGCTCACCCGCTCCGATCGCCGCCATCGACCAGCCCGCCGAAGACGATTTCGGCGATTTCATGGTGCTCTGAGGGACGCTTCGCTGGTTCGGAAAACTGCACCCTGGACCACTCCTCAGCCCCGCCAAAGGCGCAATGTCGACCTCTGCCGCTGGCCCGGCTTGACAGGGCCGCGATCCGCATGGGATAAATTTAAATCGTTTGCAAAAACACAAAAGCCAAATTGCAAACGTTTTAAATGGAGGAAACGCCCTTGCAGGCCGCTCGTGCGCGCACGCTCAAGGAACTTGCTGAACGGCTTGGGGTCTCGGTGACCACCGTGAGCCGGGCACTGGCCGGGCATGAACAGATTGCGCGCCGCACCCGTGAAAGGGTTGCGCAGGCGGCCCGGGACATGGGCTATGTCCCCAACATCGCAGGACGCCAACTCGTCTCGGGGCGATCCAACTTCGTGGGTTTCATTATCCCGCTGCGCGGACCCAATTTCATGGATTCCTATCTGGGGGAATTTGTCACCGGGCTGAGCGAGGGGCTGGTCAGCCACGGCATCGACCTCATCATCGCCACGGTCCAGTCCGGCCAGTCCGAACTCGACGTTCTGCGCCATCTCGTGGAATCCGGGCGCGCCGACGGCGTGGTCATCCCCCGTATCGCCGCCCAGGACGAGCGCGTGGAATATCTCTGCCACCACGATTTTCCCTTCGTGGCCCACGGACGCGTCGAAAATCCCGAGCTCACCTATAGCTGGCTCGATGCCGACGGACAGTCGGCTTTTGAAGAGGCGTTCGATCTCCTCTACGCATTGGGTCATCGCCATTTCGGGATCGTCTCGATCTCCGAGGAGATGACCTTCCGCAATCTGCGCGAGCGCGGGTTCAAGCTGGCCATGGAGCGGCGCAACGATCCCGAGCTTCGCCTCGATATCGTGCGCGCCCCGCGTTTCGATCGCGGCGAGATGGTGTCGGCCATCGGCCGGCTGCTCGATGCGCCCAACAGGCCCACGGCCATCATGGGCCTGTTCGACGAAATTGCATTGACCATCATGGACGAGGCCAAACGGCGCGAGATCTCCATTCCCCGCGACATGTCCGTCCTCGGCTTCGACAACATCGCCGCATCCGCCTATGCCCCGCCCGGCCTCACGACTTTCGAGGTCGAGACCCGATCCATGGCCCGCGAGATCGCGCACATCCTTGTGCGCCGGATCGAGGGCGAACCGGCCGGACAAGGCAATACGCTGATCCGGCCCACGCTTGTTGCGCGGGCCAGTCACGGACCAGTGCCCCTCAACGGGCACTGACCGCCGCTTCTACTCATGATTTTATCGATTTACGGGAGGTTAAAAACGATGAAAACATCAGCCAGATATCTTATTTCCACCGCACTGGGATTGCCGTTGGCCCTTGGCGTTGTCGCCTCGGCCAACGCCCAGATCCTGTTCTGGTCCAACCAGGCAGCCCCCATCGAGGAAACCCAGGCCATGCGCGAGCAGGTGCTGGCCGGATTTGATGGTGAGGTCGACTTCCAGACCCAGGATACCGGCCCGTTCCTCACGCGCCTCGATGCCGAGCTTGAAGCCGGCAGCGGATCGATCGGTGTCGTGGGCGCGCTTCATGGCGAACTTGCCAGCTATACCGACAACTGGACCGATCTTTCCGATCTCGACCTCGGCGATGTGAGCGTCAGCCCGGCCTTTCTCGAACTGGCCCATCTGGGCACCGACGAGCTCAAATATCTGCCCTGGATGCAGGCAAATTACGTGATGGCCGCCAGCACCCAGGCCCTCGACTATCTGCCCGAAGGGGCCGATATCGACGCATTGACTTACGACCAGTTCGTCGATTGGATGGAAGTGCTCGCCACCGAAACCGGCTCGCCCAAATTCGGCTTTCCGGCCGGTCCTCAGGGCCTCAAGCATCGCTTCTTCCAGGGTTTCCTGATCCCCTCCTATGCCGGTTCCACAGTAACCAGATTTGGTTCGGATGAAGCGGCGCAGGGTTGGGAAATGTTCCGCGAACTCTGGCAGTACACAAATCCCGCCTCGACCAATTACAGTTTCATGCAGGAACCGCTGCTCGCCGGTGACGTGTGGGTTGCCTTCGACCACGTCGCGCGTCTGGGCGAAGCCTTCAACCAGCGCCCCGACGATTTCGTGGCCTTCCCCGCGCCATCGGGTCCGGTAGGCCGGGGCTTCATGCCGGTTCTCGCCGGCATCGCCATTCCGGCCGGCTCGCCCGATATCGAACAGGCGCGCGCTCTTGCCACCTATATGATGCAGCCCGAAACCCAGGTGGCGACGCTGCTCGCCACCAATTTCTTCCCCACCACCGACGCCGCGCTGCCCACCGACCTGCCGCCATCGGCCCAGGCGCTGGGTGCCGCGATCACCACCATGACCAGTTCCGAGGACGCACTCCCCGCCCTGCTGCCGGTGGGTCTGGGCGATCTCGGAGGGCAGTTCAACCAGGTCTATGTCGATACCTTCGAGCGCATCATCCTGGCCAATCAGGATATCGCACAGGTGCTCGAGGAACAGTCCAACGCCCTGCGCGACATCATAGATCAGGCGGGCGCCCCGTGCTGGGAGCCCGACGAGCCCTCCGAAGGCCCGTGCCCGGTCGATTGATCGTTCCCGTTGCGCGCGGCACGTCCTCGTGCCGCGCGCGATCTCTCCCCCGCCCGGACGCTTCGGTGTGTCGGGACGGTCCCAAGAGCGCATAGAGGCGCAAGAGCATCGCCATGCCCAATAAAGCCCTGCCCTATCTGCTGCTGACACCGGCGCTTCTGTTCTTGCTGGTGTTCTTCCTCTATCCCTTCGTCCAGATCGCCGTTCTGGCGTTCAGCGGGCCGGACGGGTTCACCATGAGCCATTTCCAGCGCATGGCCACCCATTGGAAGTTCGGCACCGCGCTCACCAATACCCTCATTCTCACGGCCATCATCGTGCCGGTCCAACTGGCCCTGGCGCTCTCGATGGCCTCGATCGTGACCCGCCTCAAAACCGGACGCAACACGATCCTCTACATTTTTGCCATTCCGCTCGGCCTGTCCGATCTGGCGGCCGGCATCATCTGGCTGGCGATTTTCGAGCAATCGGGATTTCTCAATTCCCTGCTTGTGGGGCTGGGCGTGACCGATCAGCCGCAACTCTTTCTGGGCTACCAGAACATCGGCTGGATCTTTGCCGCCGTCATCATCGCCGAGATCTGGCGGGCCACAGCCATCATGATGGTCATTCTGGTCTCGGGCATGGGCATCATTCCAAAGGAATATTACGAGGCCGCCGAAGTGTTCGGCGCCTCGCCCTGGAAGCGGTTCTGGAAGGTGACGCTGCCCCTGCTGCGGCCCAGCCTGCAGACCGCGCTCATCCTGCGCACCATAGCGGCATTCGAAGTGTTTGCCGTGGTCGTGGCCCTGGGCGGCACCACGCTTCCGGTGCTGATGGGCGAAACCTACCAATGGCAGTTCGCGCTGCGCGACCGTTCGGTCGCCGCGTCCTATGCGCTGGTCATTCTGGTGATCTCGATTGCCGCAACGCTGGTCTTCCTGCGGATGCTGCGCGTGCCTAGGGAGGCAAGGATATGAGCACGGTTCAAACCAGCACAACGGGTGATGCTCCGCGTCCGGTCGGCGAAGCGGGGCGGGCGGGCAGATTCGTTTTCGCGGCAGCGGTTTTCCTGCTTTGCGCCTGGATCCTGGTGCCGCTTTACCTGCTGTTCGTCAACACATTCTCAGCCCCTTCCGAAGTGTCGGGTTTTCCCAAATCGGGCATTCCCAGTTTCGACATGGCTTCGGTTCAGTTCTTCCTCTCGTTCGCGGGCGTGGGCCAGGCCCTGTGGAACTCGGTGCTTGTCGCCGCGCTCACAATGATTTTGTCCGTGCTGCTGGGCGCTCCCGCCGGCTATGCGCTGTCGCGCTTCGAGTTTCCCGGAAAAGAGATATTCCGGGTGCTGGTGGTCATGACGCGCGCCTTCCCCCTGCCGCTTCTTGCGCTGCCGCTGGCCGTCATGTTCATCCGCACCGGGCTCGATGATACGGCGATCGGGCTCGCCCTGGTTCACACGGTTCTGGCGCTGCCCTTTGCCGTGCTGATCACCTTTTCACTGTTTTCGGGCATTCCCCTCGAACTCGAGGAGGCAGCATGGACGCTGGGCTGCAACCGGCTCCAGGCCTTCATCAAGGTTGTGCTGCCCCTCGTCCTGCCCGGCATCGTGGCATCGGCGGTCTTTGCCTTCACCATTTCCTGGAACGAGGTGTTCGCTGCCTCGGTGCTGACCATCGAGAACCGCACGCTCACCGCTTTCCTCGTTCAAAACCTCAACGTCTCGCCCCTGCATCTCAAATTCGCCGGCGGCGCCGCGCTCGTACTGCCGGCACTCATCTTCATCTTTGCCGTTCGCAAATATCTGTTTGCGATGTGGGGCATCGCCAATCGATAGGACGGTCCATGGCTGAAATCGTCATCAAAAACGTCGCCAAGAGCTTTGGCTCCTTCAAGGCGCTCCATTCGGTGGACATGACAATCACCGATCAGGAATTCATGGTTCTGCTCGGGGCGTCGGGCTGCGGCAAGACAACGCTTTTGCGCATCATCGCCGGTCTCGAGACACCCACCCAGGGCGAGGTCTGGATCGGTGGGCGCCGCGTCGATCACCTGCCGCCGCGCCAGCGCGGCATTGCCATGGTGTTCCAGAACTATGCTGTGTTCCCTCACCTTACGGTGTTTGAAAACATCGCTTTCGGCCTGCGCATGCAGAAACTGCCGCATCCCGAGATCGAGCGCCGCGTCGTCCGTACCGCCGAACTGATGCATATCGAGCAGCTCCTGAAGCGCTATTCGGGCCAGCTTTCGGGCGGGCAGCGCCAGCGCGTCGCCGTCGCCCGCGCCCTCGCCATGGAGCCCGACGTGATCTTGATGGATGAACCGCTTTCCAATCTCGACGCCCTGCTGCGCCTCGAAATGCGCGCCGAACTCAAGGGTGTGCTGGCCGAATCGAAAACCACGACGATCTATGTCACCCACGATCAGGTCGAAGCCATGAGCCTTGCCGACCGCATATCGGTGATGAATGGGGGGCGGATCGTCCAGAACGATACCCCCGTCGAAATCTACCGCAATCCCGCAGCGCGCTTTGTTGGCAGCTTCATCGGCAATCCGCCCATGAACTTCATTCCCGCAAAAAGGGTCGGCAACGGCCGTTGGCGCGTGGCCGGCATTGAAATGGACGGGCCGCAGATCGATCGCGAGAACATCGAATTTGCAATCCGCCCCGAGGATGTGGAAAGCGCCGGGCAGGGGTTCTCCGCGACCGTTCGCGTCGTCGAGCCGCTCGGCGCCCACACGCTTGTGACCTGCGAGGTCGATGGCAAGCCCTTCCGTGCCGTTCTCGATTCCGATCTCAGGACGGCCCCCGGCGAAATCCTCACGCTCGGGCCGGTCGCTGCGCGTGTGCGCTGGTTCGATCCCGATACCCAGGCCGCCATTGCCGCCTGACCCTCTTGCTCCAATTGCGACGTCCCACATACCAATGACAGCGACACAGACTATCGACCCCCGAGACCACGCCATCGCCGTGCTCAAGGAAAATGATCGCGGCACCTATACCGTGCCGACAAAAGGGCTCTATCCGTTCCAGTGGAACTGGGATTCCTGCTTTACGGCGATTGGCCAGGCCCATTTCGACCAGAACCGCGCCTGGACCGAAATCGAGACCCTTTTCGCTCATCAATGGCCGGACGGCATGGTCCCCCATATCGTCTTCCACGTTTACGACGATGGTTATTTTCCCGGCCCCGACGTGTGGCGCACCAATCGCCCGGTCAAGACGTCGGGAATCACCCAGCCGCCCATCGCCGGCTTTGCCCTCAGGCGCCTCTATGAAATGAGCACCGACAAACAGATGGCGGCCACGCGCATCAAGGCATTGCTGGGCCCGATCCATCGCTGGCATCAATGGTTCTATGCCTGCCGCGATCCCCATGCCCAGGGCCTTGTCGCGATCATCCATCCCTGGGAGGCCGGGCGCGACAACTCGATCGATTGGGACGAAGCGTTTGCCCGCGTTCCCACCGACGGCATCGATCCCTATGTGCGCCGCGATACCCAGCACGCCGATCCCGCCCATCGCCCCACCAAGGAGCAATACGACCGCTACCTCTGGCTGGTGCAGCACTTCCGCGATCTCGATTGGGACAACACGAGGCTTCATGACGCTTCGCCCTTCCAGGTTGTCGATCCCGGCTTCAACGCCATCCTGATCCGCTCCTGCGCCGATCTCGCCGAGATGGCCCAATTGTTGGGCGAAACGGAGATCGCCGAGCAGAATCGCATCTGGGCCCGCACAGGCGCGCAGGCGCTCGAAGCGCTCTGGAGCGATCCGCACGGGCAATATCTCTGTCTCGACCGCGTGACCGGCCGATTGATAGACAGCGCCTCGATCGGCGGCATCATGGCGGTCATCGCCGATATCCCGCCCGCCCGCGCCGCAGCGATTGCCCGGACCATCGAACGCGAAGCCGAAAGGGCCCGGTTCGTCGTCCCCAGCCATTCGCTGGACGATCCGCGCTTTGACTCCAAGCGCTATTGGCGCGGCCCGGTCTGGCTCGTGGTCAATTACCTGATCGCCACGGGCCTCAAATCGGCCGGCGAGGTCCGGACCGCCGAAAAAATCGTAAGATCGTCCCTCGATCTGATCGCACTTTCCGGCTTTGCCGAATATTACGATCCGCTCGACGGCGAGCCGTTGGGAGGCCGCACCTTCACCTGGACGGCGGCCGTGGTGCTCGAATTTCTCGCCGGTCATCCCGTGGGTGCGCGATGACCATCCTGGCCCTTGGCGCCCATCCCGACGATATCGAGATTTTCATGTTCGGCACCCTCGCCGCGTTCAAAGCGATGGGGCAAAAGCTCGTCTTTGGCATCGCCACCGACGGCGCCAGGGGTGGCACGGCAGATGGGCTGGCTCAAACGCGGGCCCGGGAGGCTCAAGCTGCGGCTGGCCTGCTGGGGGCCGATCTGCGCTTCCTTGGCTTTGCCGATGGCGCCCTGATGCCCGATGCCGCGCTTGTCGAGAGCCTGCGCGGCCTCATCGAACAGACCCGGCCAGATCTGATCCTCACCCACGCTCCCAACGATTATCACGGGGACCACCGCGCCCTCTCGCAGGCCGCCAGCCTCGCGTCCTCGTTCAAGGTGCCGCTCGCCTTTGTCGATACGCTTTACGGGACCGGCTTTACCCCCACCCATTATGTCGAAATCACCGGCCATATGGCGCTCAAGGAACAGGCTATTCTGTGCCACGAAAGCCAGGACCCCGGCCGCTTCATCGAGATGGCAAGACTCCAGAACCGCTCCCGGTCGGCCCAGTGCTATAGGCCCGATGGCTATGCCGAGGCCTTGCGTTTCGAGCCGCGGGCGCCCTTTGCCGACATTCGCGGCCTCTTGCCACCGGCCCCGTCGGTCAATGCGGTCTGGGACCGGTCCAGGGGCAAAAAAGCCTAGAGCATTTCAGCGCTTCTTCGAATCGCCCCAATTGCTCCAAGTCCTTGTTTTGTCGCGCTTCCGAACCGGATAAGTGCTACCCACTTATCCTGGAAGCGCGCTAGAGCGTGTCCAGCAAAAGTGGAAACGGTTTTGCGGTTCGGACACGCGATAAAACAAAGGCTTAGAGCCAAGGATTTGATTCAATCAAATCCTGAACGGCTCTAGCTGTGGTGCCTCAACAGGTTGTCCTCGGTCAGGCCGAGGCGACTGATGGGTGGCTTGGAGTTTAGGCTGCCATGGGGTCTGTGCCAATTGTACATATGGTTCCAGATTGGCAGATGGGCAGCGCGCTGATCGGATGTTTTGTAGGCGCGGGCATAAGCCCATTCCCTGATTGCGGTCTGGATGAATCGTTCGGCCTTGCCATTGGTTTGGGGCGTATAGGGCTTGGTGCGGATGTGTGTGAGGCCCAATTGGCGGCAGGCATCGCGGAAGGCGCGGGACTGGTAGCATGGCCCGTTGTCGGTCATCACCCGCTCGACGGTGACCCCCAAGAGTCGGTACCAGGCGAGGGCGGCCTTGAGATGGGCGACGGCACTGACGGCCTTTTCGTCAGGGTGGATCTGGGTAAATGACAGCCGTGAATGGTCGTCGATAGCGACATGGACGAACTCCCAGCCGGGCGCAGTGCCGTTTCCGCGCTGGCTGCTCTGCCGGCGCCGGTCACCGGTGATGCGGTGACCGCTCCGATTGAATTTGCCCAACTTCTTGATGTCTATATGGATCATCTCGCCGGGACGCTTGCGTTCATAGCGACGCACCGGCTCGGCCGGGTCGATGTCTCTTAGCCGCGAAAGGCCGGCCCGCTTGAGCACTCTGCTGACCGTGGCCGGCGATACGCCAACCTCCATGGCGATATGGTTGCCGGTCCACCGTAGACGCCGCAGCGCGATGACGCGCGCGATGGTTGTTTGCGGGACAGGGCAATGTAGCCGGTGGGGCCGCGACGAACGGTCGGTCATGCCCGCTCGGCCCTCTGATGTGTAGCGCTCTACCCAGCGCGCCACGATTTTTGGCGATACACCGTAGCTCCGCGCTGCCTGGGCTTTGGAAAGACCGCCTTCGATGACGCAAAGCGCCATCTCCTCTCGACGCAGCGGCGTCAGACGGGCATTCTTGTGGATGTTCATTCGGACCCTCCGGTGAGTGCTGAAGCTTGGTAACTCCAGTCTCCCCGTTCCGGTCCGAATGGACAACCTATTGAGAGCTCACATCTAGCTCCCCGGCTCGACGCGCGGCGCCAGCACCGGGTCGGATGCCAGAACTGCCGCCGCGTCGTCTTCGGCGTCGAGCATGGAGGCCACCCGCTCCAGCGCCGCGATCAGCATGAGCTGTTCCCATTCCTCGAGATTGGAAAAGGCGTCGTGAAACTGCGCGTGTGCGCCGTCCGGTGCGATTTCGAGGATTTTGCGGCCTCTATCGGTCAGGCTCAGCCACACCTGCCGCCGGTCCGTCTGCCCCTTGCGGCGGGCGACCATGTTGAGCGCTTCGAGCTTGTGGATCAGCGCGGTGGTTGTTGCCTGGGTAATCCCCATGCGCGCCGCCACCGAGCCGGCCGTATGTTCAAGGCCATCGTCGAGCAACTGCATGAAGATGAGCTGGGATGGGGTCAGGCCCGTCTCGCGCATCAGCGCCTTTGAATTAAGCTCGGTCTTGCGCAGAATTTTGCGCAGCGCAGAAAGCGCGGTTTTTGTCGGGGCTTGCACGGCGCGGCTTGGCTCCAGGACGAGTGTGTTCATGGTCTTTACCTTTGCTTGCCTTCTCTCCCAAGCCCCAACCGGCGGCGGGTCCGCGAAATCGTTTAGATAAACCTAACGAAATTCACAAGAACCTTTGGCTTTTCACAGCAGATTTACATCAATACATAATTGTCAGAATGCCAGATAAGTTCCTGAAATAGCGGAATAATACGGATTGTGGCGCAATTCGGAACATTTTTCACGGGTTGACATTTAGTTTGAACAAGCTAACTAACTGCACGAACGCAAATGGAGGCATCCCATGAAACTCGCAGCAGTCAGCGACACGGACCTCAGCGCCGACCCGCGCTCATCCATCAAGATTCGCGCTCCCAGGCGCGAGGATGGCGCCGGTGTATGGCAGCTTATTGCCGATACGACCTCGCTCGACGACAATTCGATGTATTGCAACCTGCTCCAGTGCAGCCACTTCGCGTCCACCTGCGCGCTGGCCGAAATGGACGGCGAAATCGTCGGTTGGGTATCGGGCTATATCCCGCCCGAACACCCCGACACCTATTTCGTCTGGCAGGTCTGCGTGGCCGAAAAGGCCCGCGGCAAGGGCATGGCCAAGCGCCTGATCAATGCAGTGCTCGCCCGCAAGGTTTGCGCTGACGTCATTCAGGTTCAATCGACCATCACCAAGGACAACAAGCCCTCATGGGCCCTGTTCGGGTCGATCGCCGAGACGCTGGACACCGATCTGGTCCGTCAGCCGCACTTCAAGCGCGACGACCATTTCGCCGGCCTGCACGACACCGAATTTCTTGTCACCATCGGCCCGTTCGAGCGCGCGGCTCTGCCCGTTCGTTCTGCCGCCTAAAGAGACAAGGGGCGCTGCCGCCACTGACTGCGGACCGGCGGCGCCATCAAATCTCATGCAGGCAAGAATTCCGCTCATTCCAAATTCCGCCGTCCCGCTCGAAGCGTCCCCGGCAAAAGTGGAAGACACTTTTGACGATCGGGAGCGCGATACGAGAGAAACAAGGAGACAAGGCACAATGACTACGACACACGAAACATTCGATCGCGTCGAGAGCCAGGTTCGCTCATATTCGCGCAGCTTCCCCAAGCTCTTCGGCAAGGCCAAGGGCTCGATCATTTACGGCGAGGACGGCCGCGAATATATCGATTTTCTCGCCGGCTGTTCCTCGCTGAATTACGGTCACAACGACCCCGACATGCAGGCGGCTCTGGTCGATTACGTCACGTCCGACGGCATCACCCACGGGCTGGACATGTTCACAAGGGCCAAGGAAGAGTTCCTCGTGGCCTATGAGAACATCATCCTCAAGCCGCGCGGCATGGATTATAAGCTCATGTTCACCGGTCCCACCGGCGCCAACGCCGTGGAAGCGGCGATCAAGCTGGCCCGCAAGGTGACCGGGCGCACCAATGTGATCGCCTTCACCAACGGCTTTCACGGCATGACCCTTGGCGCGCTCGCCGCGACGGGCAATGCCGGCAAGCGCGGCGGTGCCGGGATCGACCTCAATGGCGTCCATCGCGCGCCTTTCGAGGGCTATTTCGGTCCTGACGTCGATACCGCCGACATGCTCGAACAGATGCTAGACGATCCTTCGGGCGGCATCGATGCCCCCGCCGCGATCCTCGTCGAACCCGTACAGGGTGAGGGTGGCCTGAACGCCGCGTCGGGCGAATGGCTCAAAAAGATCGAAACCATCGCCAAAAAGCATGGCGCGCTGTTGATCCTCGATGACATCCAGGCCGGGTGCGGGCGCACGGGCACGTTCTTTTCGTTCGAAGAATTCGGCCTTGACCCCGACATCATCACCCAGGCGAAATCGCTCTCGGGCATGGGCCTGCCATTTGCTTTGACGCTTCTAAAGCCCGAGCACGACATCTGGAAGCCCGCCGAACACAACGGCACCTTCCGGGGCAACAACCATGCCTTCGTTACCGCCCGCGTGGCGCTGGAAAAATTCTGGCGCGACGATGCCTTCGCCAATTCGGTCAGGGCCAAGGGCGAGCACTTGAAGACCCGGCTCGGCGCCATCGCCAAGCGCTACGGACTGAATCTGCGCGGCCGGGGCATGATGATGGGCATCAACACCGAACAGGGTGATGTTGCGTCCGACATCTGCGCCAAGTGCTTTGAAAAGGGCCTCATTATAGAGACCTCGGGTGGCCGCGACGAAGTGGTCAAGGTCCTCTGCCCGCTCACCATCGATATCGCCCAGCTCGACAAGGGTCTCGACATCATCGAGGACGCGTTCGAAGCTGTGCTGGCCAAGGATGTTTCGCGCGCCGCAGCCGAGTAACCGGCGGCGCAGCGACCCGCAAGAAAGAAAAAGGAATACAAAATGATCGTTCGTGATCTCGAAGACGCCCGCCAGGGCGACCGGCTCGTCAATTCCAATGGCTGGGACTCCACCCGCTTGCTGCTGGCCGGCGATGGCATGGGCTTTTCGTTTCACATAACCCGCATCCACGCCGGCACCAGCCATGAGTTCCACTACAAGCACCATTTCGAGAGCGTTTATTGCGTCTCGGGCGATGGTGAGATCGAGGATCTCGAAACCGGCACTGTCTATCAGATCAAGCCCGGCGTGATGTATGCGCTCGACAAGAACGACCGGCACCGCCTGACCGCCCGCGAGGAGATGGTCATGGCGTGCTGCTTCAACCCGCCGGTGACCGGCACCGAAGTCCATCGTGAAGATGGTTCGTACGCCCCGGCCGCCGAGTTGGCAAAAAGCGCGTAAGGCGCACCCACAAACCCCGAACCAAGGAGTAGAGGAAGCAATGACACTCTCTGCAGTTCACACCCGATCGGACGCCTATCCCACACGACTTGCCGAAGAAAACTGGCTCGAGCGCAAGGACCCGGTATTCTGGGGCAACTGGACGCCCCAGGCGCCGCTGACCCGCGCTCAGACCGAAGAATTCGACAAGAATGGCTTTCTGGTCCTCAACAACGTGTTTTCCCCCGCCGAGGTGGCCAAGCTCCAGGCTGAATCGCGCCGCCTGCGGTCCGGCGAGGCAGGCCTCAACTCCGATAATGTGGTGACCGAACCCGACTCGGATGCGGTGCGCACCATTTTCCGTCTTGAGGACGAGAGCGCGCTGTTCAACCGCGTTGCCCGTGACGAGCGGATTGCCGGAAAAATTCGTTTCCTGCTCGATGACGATCTCTATCTGCACCAGAGCCGCCTGAACTATAAGCCCGGCTTTACCGGCAAGGAGTTCTACTGGCACTCTGACTTCGAGACCTGGCACGCCGAGGACGGCATGCCGCGCATGCGGGCCATTTCCGCCTCGATCCTTTTGACCGACAATGATGCGCTGAATGGGCCGCTTATGCTCATGCCCGGCTCGCACAAGCATTACGTGTCCTGCGCGGGCGAGACACCGGACGACAACCATAAATCCTCGCTCAAAAAGCAGGAAGTGGGCGTCCCCAGCCATAAGGCTCTGTCCGATCTGGCTGAAAAGTTCGGCATCGAATACGCGTCGGGCAAGGCCGGAACGGTGATCCTGTTCGAATGCAACACCATGCACGGCTCGAACGGCAACATCACCCCGTTCCCGCGCTCCAACGCGTTCTTTGTCTATAACGCATGGTCCAACCGCGTCGAAGAACCGTTCGCGGCCAATAAGCCCCGCCCTGACTTCCTTTCGAACCGCGACCCCAAGGGTCCCTTCGAAATCGTTTCGGGCAAACTCGAATAGCCCCTGGCGGGCCATGAACCATCCGGCGGGACAAACTCCCGCCGGGCACCCGACCATTTGGAGGGAACAAGTGACAGCCAAGACCCATACAGTCGAAAAGATCGGTGGCACGTCGATGTCGCGCAGCCAGGAGCTTTTGCGCACCGTGCTCGTCGGCGACAGGAAGGGCCCTGAGCTCTATAATCGCATTTTCGTCGTGTCCGCCTATGGCGGCATGACCGACGCCCTGCTCGAACACAAAAAATCCGACGAGCCCGGCGTTTATGCGCTGTTCGCCAGCGCGGAAAGCGGCTGGCAATGGGGCGATGCGCTCTCTTCTGTTGCCTCGAAAATGGTCGAGAAGAACGCCGAAATCTTCCCCGACGCCGCAACGCGCGAGCAGGCCGACAAATTTATCCGCGAGCGGATCGAAGGCGTGCGCTCGTGTCTGATCGACCTTTCGCGCCTGTGCTCGTTCGGCCATTTCCAGCTCGAAGCCCATCTTCTCACTGTGCGCGAAATGCTCTCGGCTCTGGGCGAAGCGCAATCGGCTTTCAATACCGCCCTGCTGCTCAACCAGAACGGGGTCAATGCCCGCTTCATCGATCTGACCGGCTGGCGTCAGGATGGCGAATTGCCGCTCGACGAACATATCGCGCGCCAGTTTTCCGGCGTCGATTTCGCCACCGAGTTGCCCATCGTCACCGGCTATGCCCAGTGCGCCGAACAGCTCATGAAAACCTATGACCGCGGCTATTCCGAAGTGACCCTGTCCCGCGTTGCGGTGGTGACCGGCGCAAAGGAAGCGATCATCCACAAGGAATTCCACCTGTCCTCGGCCGATCCCAAACTTGTCGGTTCCGACAAGGTGCAGGTGATCGGCGAGACCAATTACGACGTCGCCGACCAGCTCTCCAACATGGGCATGGAAGCCATCCACCCCCGCGCGGCCAAATCGCTGCGCCAGGCCGGCATTCCCCTGCGCGTGACGAACGCGTTCGAACCCGATCACCCCGGCACGGTGATCATGAGCGATCTCGAACCCAGGACGCCGGGCGCCGAAATCATTACCGGTCTGAAGGGCGTGTTCGCGCTCGAATTCTACGATCAGGACATGGTCGGGGTGAAGGGTTACGACACAAAGATCCTCGAATCCCTGACGCGCCACAAGGTCTGGATCATCTCCAAGACCTCGAACGCCAATACCATCACCCATTATCTCAAGGGCTCGATGAAGGCGATCAAGCGGGTCGAGACCGATCTGGCCCAGGCCTTCCCCACGGCCACAACCACCCTGCGCAAGCTGGCGATGGTTTCGGCCATCGGCCGCGACCTGGGCGGCGTCCGCATCCTGCCGCGTGCCATTGCCGCGCTCGACGAGGCGGGGATCGAACCGATCGGTTTGACCGACATGATCCGCAAGGTCGACCTGCAGGTGCTGGTGGAAGAAAAGGATTTCGACGCCGCGATCATCGCGCTCCACAGAGGGCTCGTGGAAGAGCGCGCCGAGCGCAAGGCGCGGGCAGACATTCGTCGCGTTGCCTGATGGATGCCTCCGATGGCATCGCGACGACAGGCCGGTCCCCTCCCGGGGGGCCGGCTTTTTTCTTTCCTTAAAAAGGCGGTTCGGACCGAAACACCACGGGTTCTCCCCCGCTGGGATGCCTGAATCCGAGTTCGGCCGCGTGTAATTGCAGCCGGTCGGCAGCGGCAAGCGCCTCCCCGGTCGCATAGAATTCATCGCCAAGGATCGGATGCCCGATCTCTTTCATATGCACCCGCAATTGATGCGTGCGCCCCGTGATCGGGATCAGTTTGAGCCGGGTTGCGCCATCCTCGCGCCCTATGACTTCCCAGCGCGTCTGGCTGGCCCGGCCGCGCGCATGGTTGACCTCCTGGCGCGGCTTGTTCTCCCAGTCCGTCGCCAGCGGCAGATCGACGAGCCCTTCGTCCTCGGCCACATGGCCCCAGACCCGCGCGATATAAAATTTCGTCGTTTGGCGATATTCGAACTGCTTGCCGATATGGCCGTGCGCGCCCTTGTGCCTGGCCATCACGATGATGCCCGAAGTGTCCTTGTCGAGTCTGTGGATCGTTCCTGCGCCCGGAAACCGCTCCAGCGCCCGGCTTTGCAGGCTGTCGAACAGCGCCGGGTCCTTGCCCGGCACGCTCAATAGGCCCGAGGGCTTGTTGAACACCACGATGTCGGCATCCTCGTGGAGGATGTCGAGCCAGGGGTCGGTGGGTGGCCGGTAGCTGAAGGTCTTGGGCATGGGATTGAGCATGGCGATGCTCTATCAGCATTGGGTCCGCCCGAAAAGTTACCCGCTCGCCCCATTGTGGCCCACAATTTGCCACATCCGCTCCCATTATTGTGAAGTGTGTGCTATGCGCGCTGCTCAGGGTTCAATTTCTATTTCGGGTCTCATGCTTGCAAAACGGCTGATCGCGCTGTTTGCCGTCCTCGTTCTGGGGTTGTCGGCCGTGCCTGCCAACGCGCAGAGCCACACCCGTGCCGAAGTCGAGGTTCTCGCCCAGTATTACGCCCAACATTACGGCGTTCCGCTCGAACTGGTCCGTCGTGTGATCAACCGTGAGAGCACCTTCAATCCCGCGGCGCGCAACGGGCCCTATTACGGGTTGATGCAGATTTTGCCCGAGACGGCCCGCACCATGGGCTTTCGCGGTCAGCCCTCCGATCTGCTCAACGCCGAAACCAACCTTATCTACGCCGTCAAATAGGCAATGGCCAGCCATGACCGCGCCGTCCAGCTCTACGCAAAGGGCTATTATTACGAAGCCAAGGCCGCCGGCCTGCTCGAGGAAACGGGCCTGCGTCCCGGTCCCGCGAGCCCGGTCGCTCCGCTGCCGCCCACGGCCGCCGAGCCGGTGGGCGCCGCCATAACGCCGCCGCCCGTCGCCGATGTCGTCGAAACGGTCGAAATTGCCGCGGCCGACACGGTGGAGGCCGCGTTCGAAAGCACTCCGCTGGGCTTTTTGCCGCCGTCACGCCCAATGGGGCTGGAACTCGAAGAGCCCGCGCCCTCGCAAACCGATGCGCTGGTTGCCATTGCCGCTGCTCAGGCACCAGCAACTGTCCCCGCACGTCCGCAGGGTGAGACGGTCGAGCCCGAACCCGAGCGCCTGGCCTACGCCCAGTATCGCGCCTCCAGCGACGTGCCTCAGCCCATGCTGGCGCCGGGAGCCGAAACACAGTTGCGGCCCTCCCTTGATCTTGTCGGCGATACATTTGCGCTGCTCGATTCTCTGGCCAGCCCCCAGCGCTGACCGTGCCCGGTTCGCGACACTGCGAACCCAATCGTCCTCGCTCCGGGATCGGCGGGGTTGCCGTTAACCCCCGTTGTGCTAGGATTTTGGTCAAATTGGAGCGATCGAGCCCTCAACTCGGCTCTCCGGTTCGGCGGAATGGATAGTGTGGATTGCGTACCAACCGTGAAAGCCAATAAGCGCCATAGCCTGATCGCCTTTTGTGTGGCCGGTACGCTTCTTGCCGGTCCGGTCTATGGATTCGAGCTGTTCGGCATCCAGTTCTTCGGCTCGGAAGCGCAAGACGCCGACGCTGTGATCGGCGATCCGCGCACCTATGATCTGACCTTCGAGACCGGCACGGAGGGCGATGTGGATGCCGCGCTGCGCGGTGCCTCCAATCTCTGGGGCGACCGCGACCAGCCCGCATCCGGCGTGCCCGGACTTCTGGCCAAGGCGCGCGGCGATTATGCCCGCATGATCGGAGCGCTCTACAATCTGGGTTATTACGGGGGCTCGGTCTCCATACTGGTCAATGGCCGCGAGGCTTCCTCGATACCGCCCGATGCCAGCCTCCCCGAACCCAGCCAGATCAGGGTTACGGTTGATCCCGGTCCTCAATTTGTCTTCGGCCCGCTGCGCGTCACCAATCGGGCGCCCATGCCTGTTCTCGAAGCCGATAGGGTCGAGGCGCCTTCCGAAATCGGGTTCGTGACCGGCCAGGTGGCGCGCGCCACCATCATCGCCCAGACCGAACAGCGCCTCGTCGAAGCCTGGCGGCAACTGGGGTATCCCAAGGCGCAGATCGCATCGCGCGATGTGGTTGCCGACCATCCCAGCCGCACGCTCGAAGTTTCCATAGTGGTCGATCCGGGCGCCTACGCCGCCATTGGCTCCATCGGGGTCCAGGGCACACAAAATATGAGCCCGGCCTTCATCGTGCGTCAGACCGGCCTGGTCCAGGGGGCTGAATATGACCCCGACGATATCGAACGGGCCCGCGAGCGCCTGACCCGGCTGGGCGTATTCCGCTCGATGCGCATCGAGGCTGCCGAGCAGGTTCAACCCAACGGGCAGTTGCCCTATCAGATCATCGTGCAGGAACAGGCTTTGCGCCGCTTCGGCATCGGCGCGAGCTATGGCACGCTCGACGGTCTGGGCGTCGAAGGCTATTGGCTGCACCGCAATCTGTTCGGCGAGGCCGAGCGTCTGCGTCTCGATGCCCGCGTCGCCGGCATCAGTTTCCCCATCGATACCGCAGAGTTCGATTATGCCTTCGGCGGCACCTTCACCAAACCGGGCATTTTCACCCCCGAGACCGATCTCGTTGCTTCGCTCAGCGCCGATCGCTCCGTCCTGCCGCTCTATACAGAAACCTCCGTCCAGGGCCGTCTGGGCATCGAACAGCTCTTTACCGACGACATTTCCGGGGGGCTCGGGCTGCAGTTCCAGCATTCCTATTTCGAGGACGACGCGACCTTCGGAAACCGCAATTTCACGACGGCCGGTCTCTATGGGCGCGGCGTGTTCGACAATCGCGATTCCGATCTCGACCCGACCGAAGGGTTCTATCTCGAAGCCAATGTCGATCCGCTCTATGAGTTCGAGTATGAAAATTTCCTCGCCCGCGCGACGCTCGAAGGCCGCGCCTATTTCGCCTTCGACGAGGACGCCAACTATGTCCTTGCCGGCCGCGTCAAGGCGGGCGCTGTGGCGGGCCCGTCGCTGGCCGAAATTCCCCCCGACCTGCTGTTTTTTGCCGGCGGTGGCGGCTCGGTGCGCGGCTATGCCTATCGCTCCATCGGCGTCGATGACGGCATGGGCAATGTGACGGGGGGACGCTATCTCCTCGAAGCCTCGGTGGAAGGCCGCGTGCGCTTCAACGACCAGTTCGGCGCCGTCGCCTTTGTCGATGGCGGCTATGTCGCCGCCGATACATTCCCCGGCCTCGACCAGTTGCGCCTCGGAGCTGGTGTGGGCATCCGCTATTATACCGCGCTCGGACCCTTGCGGCTCGACGTCGCCGTACCCTTGAACAAGAGCCCGGGCGATCCCGATTACGCGCTCTATGTCGGTATAGGACAATCGTTCTGATGCGTGTTCTTGCGGCAATCGCTGTTGTCTCGCTCGCCATGCCGGTCCCGGCCATGGCCCAGGAAGCCGAGCGCGAAAGCCTGATGGACATGCTGGCCCGCGCCACTCAGCTCAACGAAACCGAGCAGCGCGGGGCGCTTGTCGGTTTCGTGGAAAACCAGATCTCCACGCCCGACCGTCAGATCAGGCTCAACGGCATCGATGGCGCGCTCTCGTCCAACGCCTCGATCGACCAGATCACCATTTCCGATACCGAAGGCATCTGGCTGATCGTCGAGAACGCGCAATTGCAGTGGAACCAGGGCGCGCTGCTGTTCGGGCGGTTGGAAATCCAGTCGCTTTCCGCCGATTCAATTGCCTATATCCGCAACCCGGTGTCCACTGAAGCGCCCACCGCCCCGTCCCCCGAGGCGGGCGGGTTCTCGGTTCCCGAATTGCCCGTCGCGGTAATTTTGGAGAACCTCTCGGTCCCCAATGTGCGGTTTGGTGAACAGGTCTTTGGGCTGGGCTCGGAAATCTCGCTGGCCGGATCGATGACGCTCGATGGCGGTGCCATAGATGCCGTACTCGACATCGAACGCCTCGATGGACCCGGCGGCACGCTCGATCTTGATCTGCAATACGCCAATGACACGCGCGAAATCGATCTCGGGCTAGAACTCGTCGAACCGGAAGACGGTATCGTCGCCAACCTCCTCAATATCGAGGGGCGCCCGGAAATCGCCCTGGGCCTGCAGGGTGCCGGTCCCATCGACGATCTCGATATCGATCTGACTTTTGATGCCGATGGCAACCGCATCCTGACCGGAGAGGGCACGCTCGATCAGACTACCCAGGGGTTGGCCATCGCCGCCGATTTGGGCGGCCCATTGTCCACAGTCCTGCCCGCAGCCTACCGTGACTTCTTTGGCGAACAGACCACGCTTTCACTCGACGCGCTGATGCGCGACGCCGGTGGCTTTGAAATTTCCGATCTTTCGCTCTCGGGCGGCGAGCTGTCGCTTCTGGCCAATGCCGCCACCACGGCGGACGGCTTTTTGAGCCGGCTCGATATGAGCGGCGAAATTGCCCCGGTTTCGGGCGACACGGTCACTCTGCCGGTGCCCGGCGCCTCCACCCGTATCGAGCGCGCCGGTTTCGCGGTCGATTATGGCGGTGAGGGGTCCGACCAATGGTCGGGACGCCTTGAAATGGTTGGCTTTGAGACACCCGACTTCGCAGCGCAAAGCCTGGTGCTCGACATCTCCGGGGTCGCCGCCGATCTCGACGATCCGGCCAACCGCCGCGTGACCTTCAACGGCGATGGCATGCTCGAGGGCGTCACGGCGGCGTCGGAAGAAATTTCCCAGGCACTGGGATCATCGATCGGGTTCGGCCTCGCGGGCATGTGGGAGGCGGGCCAGCCCATAACGCTTGCCCAGCTTCGCCTCGTCGCCCAGGCGCTCAATTTCGAAGCCGCCGGCCAGATCGAGGACAATGTCTTTACCGGCGATCTCGCACTCACCACCGAGTCCATCGCGCCCTTTTCCGGCCTCGCCGAACGTGAGTTGTCCGGCGCCATTGCGCTCGCCGCAAACGGCACCATCTCACCTCTGAGCGGCGGGTTCAATCTCACCCTCGATGGCACTGGCACCGATCTTTCTGTCGACGACGACATCGCCGACAATTTGCTCGACGGCACCGTTGCGCTGACGGGCCGCGTGGCGCGCAGCGAAGCCGGGCTCGAAGCCGAAACCTTCCGCATCGCCAACGAGCAGGTCGAGATGGTCGCCGACGGCACTTACGCCACCGGCACTGCCGATTTCTCCTTCGATCTGGCACTGGCCGATCTGGCCCTGATCAATCCCGAGATGTCGGGGCGCCTCACCGCAACGGGCACGGCGCAGGGCGCCGAAGGCAATATCGCTTTGCCCGCCGACATCGACATCCCCGAAGGCACGCTCGGCGGTCGCACGCTGCGCAACGCCAATATCGGCTTTGACGGCACGTCGAGCGAAGAGGGGCTCGTCGGTGCCCTCTCCGGCGCCGCAGCGCTCGACGGGTTCCGCGTCACCCTCTCAAGCGACATCGACAACAATGCCGAGCGTCTGCGCCTGTCCGACATTGCGTTCGAGGCCCCCGGCACGGCGCTTTCGGGCAATCTCACCCGCTTTGCCGACGGCCTGCTCGATGGCCGGTTGACCCTTGATGCCCCCAATATCGAAACCGCCGCCGCGCTTGCGCTGGTCGACGCCAGCGGCGCTGCCCATGCCGATATCGCCCTTGATCGCGAAGGTGAAAGCCAGAGTGCGGAAATTGCCGCCTCGCTCAACGCGGTGAGGTTCAACGATATCACAATCGGCTCGGCCGATGTCGAAGCGACGATTACCGACCTGTTCGGCGTCCCGGTCATCGACGGATCGATCAACGGCGCCGATATTGTTGCGGCAGGCACCAATGTGCAAACCGTTTCGCTCACCGCCACCGCCAGCCAGGAGACCACCCGGTTTTCGGGCGATGCGTCCCTCAACGCGGGGACCGAAGTGACTTTGGCCGGCTTGCTCGAACCCATTGCCGATGGATACCGCGTCGCGCTTGACGATTTCCGGCTCGCCCAGGGCCAGCTTTCCGCAAGCCTTGCCCAACCCGCCGAACTGACCGTCGCCGATGAGACGGTTTCGTTCTCCGGGATCGAACTGGCTGTAGGCTCCGGCCGCATCACGGCGACGGGCAGCGCCGGGCAAACTCTCGACATCGCGCTTGATGTCACAGCTTTCCCGCTCAATATCGCCAACACCATTGTTCCAGATCTTGGGTTGGCCGGAACGGTTTCGGGCACCGCGCAAATCTCGGGCGAAGCCAGCGATCCGCGCGCCAGCTTCTCGGTTGAGGCCAACGGCATCAACGCCGCCGCGATCTCCGAATTCGGCATCGCCCCGCTCACGGTTTCGGCTCAGGGCAGTTTTGCCGATAACACCGTCACGCTCTCGCAGGCCCGCGCCAACGGTTCGGGCGGCCTCAGCGCCACCGCACAGGGCACCATTCCGCTTGAAGGAACGGGCCTCAATATCGCTGTCAACGGCTCGGCCCCGCTCGCGCTCGCCAACCGCTTCGTGGCCGATCGCGGCGCGCAGATTTCAGGCACGGCAAATCTGGACGCCCGGGTGACAGGTCGTATCGACGATCCGCAGTTTTCAGGCACCGTCTCGGTCGCCAATGGTGAATTCATCGATCCCGGACTTGCACTTCGGCTGGTCGGCATCACCGGCAACGCTTCGCTCAATGCAGACCGCATGACCATCAACACGCTCACCGCCAATCTCGCCACGGGCGGCTCGGTTTCGGCTTCCGGTTTTGTCGGTCTCAATGCAGGTTTCACTTCCGATATCGCCATCACTTTCGATCAGGCGCGCTATGCCGATGGCAATCTCGTGGTCGCTACGCTCAACGGCGATCTGCGGCTCTCCGGCCCCATCGCCAATGGCGGGGGGCTTGCCGGCAATATCGACATCGAGCGCGCCGACATCACCGTTCCCGATGGCTTCGGCGGTGCCGTGAGCGTCATCGACGTCGATCATGTCCGTCCCCCTTCGCCGGTCGCCGCGACGCTGGCGCGGGCCCGCATCGACCAGCGTGCGTCGAGCACCACGACCGCCGGCGTGCCGCTTGAACTCGCCATCACGATTTCGGCGCCCAATCAGGTGTTCATCCGCGGGCGCGGTCTCGATGCCGAAGTGGGTGGTGCCGTGCAGATCAATGGCAATGTCGCCGATATCCAGCCCGTCGGCGGGCTCGAACTGATCCGGGGCCGCCTTTCGATCCTTGGCCAGCGTATCGATTTCGACGAAGGCACCGTCACCCTGATTGGCGATCTCGACCCCTTCATCAACCTTGTCGCCCGCACCCAGGGCAATGACATCACGGTCATCGTTACGGTTTCGGGTCGTGCATCATCGCCCGAGGTAACCTTCTCGTCCGATCCCATGCTGCCCCAGGACGAAGTTCTGGCGCGGCTGATCTTTGATCGTGGCGTGGGTGAACTTTCCCCGCTGCAACTGGCCCAACTGGCTGCGGCAGCAGCCGAACTGGCCGGTGGCGGCAGCGGTTCGGGTTCGCTCCTGGGCTCGTTGCGCGCGGCGGCGGGGCTCGACGACCTCGACATCGTCACGGACTCCGAAGGCAATGTCGGCGTGCGTGCCGGCGCCTATATCGACGACAACATATATCTCGGCGTCGAGGCCGGGGCCGGGGAAAGCCGGGTCACCATCGACCTCGACATCACCGAACAGCTCCGGGCGCGCGGGACCACCAGCACCACGGGCAATTCCGGTGTCGGCCTGTTCTACGAACAGGATTACTGACGGTTCTCCGATCGTGAACGGGGCTGCGTTCATGGCGCGGCGGTCGCCTTGATTGCAGCCGGTTTGCGGTCGCGCCAAGACAGGCGGTGGAACCAACCTTCGCCCCTGACTCTTATCCCTCACGACAAACAACCGCACGCGTAAGTGCAGTGAGGGAAACGGTTCCATGTTCAAAGGACTACTGCTCTGGATGATCGGCATCCCCTTGCCGCTTGTCATCCTGCTCCTGATTTTCGTGCTCTAGATACGAACGCAACTTCCCATTCGACGATGATTTCCCCGACCGTGCGCGGGCAACATAGACGGAGAACACCAATGAATTCCATCATCTACCTCGTCGGCCTCGTGGTCGTGGTTATGGCCATCCTGTCCTTCATCGGCCTCGCCTGAGCGCCCGTCACCAAGGACATAGCCCATGACCACAATAACACCCAGCGAGCCGGCAGGCACACAGGAAACCTCATCCTATGTCGATTGGCCGGCCATTCTGGCGGGCGGCATCGTGGCCGCCGCCATATCCTTTGTCATGCTCGCCTTCGGCTCGGCGATCGGGTTGACCATGACCGATCCGTTCGGTCGCGAAGGCGTATCCCTGTTCTGGATCGCCATCGCCATGGCCATCTGGGTCATCTGGGTACAGGTGTCCGCATTGATGATCGGTGGCTACCTCACGGGCCGCATGCGCCGGCGCAATTATGATGCGACCGAGGACGAATCCGACATTCGCGATGGCTTCCACGGCCTTCTTGTCTGGGCAACCGCCGTCGTCTTTGCCGCCATACTCGCCTTTGGCGGGATCGGCACCGTCGCCAACAGCCTGGGCGCTGCCGTCGGCGGCGCCGCGCAGGGCGCGGGCGCGGCGGCCGGACAGGCGATCAGCGATGAATCCGGTCCGTTCCAGTCGAGCATCGATCGGCTGCTGCGCACCGCGACAACGACCGAAGGCGATGCTGCCGCAACACGCGACGAAGTCGGCCGTATTCTGATCGATGGCGTCACCGGCGAAGGCGTTTCCGAGGATGACCGTGCCTACCTCGCCCAACTGGTCGCGGCGCGCACCGACCTCGATCAGGCCGAAGCCGAAGCGCGGGTCGACGAGACCATCGCCCAGGCCCAGAGCGTGCAGGACGACGTCGTCGCGGCCGCCGAGCAGGCCCGGACCATTGGCATTCTCGGTGCCTTTCTTACCGCTGCATCGCTGGCCATCGGGGCTGCGGGAGCCTGGTTTTCGGCTGTCACCGGTGGTAACCATCGCGACACGCATACGGTGACGCCCTTCTTTGCCCGCAGGGGTTCGCCCCTCATGTGACGATCTCCACCACCGAAAACCAAAAAGCCCCGCTTCGAGCGGGGCTTTTCATTTGGGGGTTCCCCGGTTGCCAGCCGATGATTCTAGAGCGTGTCCAGCAAAAGCATGTCCTCGACGCGATCGGGGATGGAAACGGTTTTGCGGTTCGGACACGCGATAAAACAAAGGCTTGGAGCCAAGGATTTGATTCAATCAAATCCTGAACGGCTCTAGAACTCGGACCAATCCGTTTCCACCGCCGTATTGCCCATGGAGGTACGGCGAGGCTGAGGGGAGGATGCGGAACCTTCTGCCCTCTGGTCGATATCCCACATCGCATCATCGCTGATAGCGTTCCCATCGATGGTGAACCGGGCAACGATTCCGTCCAGCGCCGTCACCTGCGTTTCGGTCTGCTCGATGGTTGCGTTGGTCTCTTCCACAAGTGCCGCGTTGTGCTGGGTCATCTCGTCGAGCAGCCGCACGGCGGAGGACACCTCGGAAATCGCCGCCGCCTGTTCGCGGCTTGCCGTTGAAATGCCGCCCATGATCTCGGCATTCTCGATCACCGCCGCACGGATTTCCCGCAGCGTTTCGGTGGCTTGCGCGACAAGTCTGGAGCCCCCGCCCACTTCGCTGGCGCTTTCCTCGATCAGCACCTTGACCTCCGAGGAGGCCTGCGCCGCCGATTGCGCCAACCGGCGCACTTCGACCGCGACAACGGCAAACCCTTTGCCCGCCTCGCCGGCCCGTGCCGCCTCCACCGAAGCGTTGAGCGCCAAAAGATTGGTCTGGAAGGCGATATCGTCGATCATCTTGATGATGTCGGAAACCTTGGCCGATGAGGTGGTGATGCGCTCCATGGCCTGATTGGCCGCGCCCATAACCGTGCCGCCCTTTTCGGCGAGGTCCGATGCCGCGCGCGTCTTGTCGAGCGCATCCTGCGCCTTTTGCGCATTGCCATTTACGGCAACGGCGAGCTGCTCCATCGAGGCAGAGGTCTCCTCGATGGTCGCCGCCTGCCGCGTCGTGCGTTCCGAAAGGTCGTTGGCACCCGAAAGGATTTCGCCTGTCGCGGTCTTGAGCGCTCGGGACGTATCCTTGAGCCGGCCCACGATCCCGGCAAACGTTTCGGCCATCGCATTTGTGTCGTCCTTGAGCTGCGCAAATGCGCCCTCATAGGCGCCGTTGACCCGCAGCGACAGATCGGCGTCGGCCATGGCCGAAAGCACCTGCCCGGTCTCCGAGAGACCCCGGTCCACCGTTTCCATCACCATATTGACGCTTTGGGCAAACCCCTCGAGTTCGGGGTCCTCGTAGCGCACGTCGATCCGCCCGGAAAAATCCCCCGCCATGGCGGCCGAAACCACGTCCTTGATACGCGCCTGCAGATCGGCGCGGATGCGATGTTCCTGCGCATCCTCTGCCGCCAGGCGTGCCTTTTCGCTGTCCATGTCGCGCATGGCCCGGCCATTGTCGCGAAAAACCATGAGCGCCTCGACCATCTGGCCGACTTCATGGCGCTGTTGCTGGTCGAGTTCGAGGTCGAAATCGCCATCGGCCAGTTGCCGCATGCGCCCGGCGATCTGCTTGATTGTGCTCGACAACCCCCGGCCGATCAGAATGGCCAGCCCTGTGCCGAACACCAGGGCGACGATCCCGGCGATCAGAACCGCGTTGAGCGTCGTTGCCGCCATTGCAGCGCCGCTCGGCCCCAACGCATCCTGCCGCGCCTGCACCGAGGCCAGCATGGCGCCGAACGCCTCCTCCATCTGCGGACCGAGAACGTCCAGCTCGTCACTCATCACTCCATTGCGCGCATGGACCGCTTGAGCCAGGCTTGTCGCCTGCGCCATATAGGCATCGAGCCCGTCCATCATGCGATTGGCCGTGGCCTTCTGGGAATTGGAGATCACCGCGTCGTGCAGCTTTTGCAGGTTTTCCTTGGCAAAAGCCGCATGTTCGGCCGCCGCTTCCAGGCGCGCCGGATCGGCGGTCAAAAGAAACTGCTCGACCTCCAATTGTGTCAATATCGTCGATTGCACGCCAAAGCCCGCCGAACCGGTGGCATTGAAATTGCCGCTCACCGCACGCAGGGCCGCCGTCGCGTCGGTGCGCAACTGGTCGCCCACCGCCCGCAATTGAACAATCTCCGCGTCGATTTGCGCCTGCAATTGCGTCATTTCGACAAAGGCGGCCTCATAAGCCTGCGCCGAACTGGCGAACGCGGCAATCGCCGCCTCCGTTTCGGCATCTGCGGTAAAGAGCGCCATCACTTCGGGGTCGTTGGCCTGAAGGGCCGCTATGCGGTCGGCCAGCGTCTGGGCCGTTTCCGCCGAGGTTTCCAGCCGGTAGTCCAGATCGGCCAGCCGCGCCGCCGATAACTGCTCGACAAAGCCCGATATCGCGACGGTCTGCCGCGCCGCCACCCGGTATTCCGAGAAGGTCTGCGATACGGCACTGACACCGAAATAGGCAAGTGCGACAATCGCGGCCAATAGCGCAATCATCGCGCCAAACGACGCATAGATGCGCTGCGCGACGCTGAGTCTGGACAGCATGAGACGAGCCCCCTTTTCCCTTCTGGGACGAACGCGTGGGGACAGTAAGAGGGCCTGAGGTTAATGAAGACTCAATTTCAATCCCAAACTGGCGCTTTCACGCGCTTAATTGTCCGGCTGCTCAAATTTTAGGCTCGTCGCGTTGCCCGCTGCCCGATCGATGCGCCTTGTATGCACTTGCCAACGGCCCTGTGACGATCGGCGGCGCAAAAATAAAGGCGGCCCTGCGGCCACCTTTGCATGTGCGAACGATGGGATATGGAGGCTCAGCGCGGCGCGAGCACCATGACCATCTGGCGCCCTTCGGCGCGTGGGTTGGATTCGACCTTGGTGATCTCCTCGAACTGGTCCTTGACCTTGTGGAGCAATTCGAGCCCGATGTTCTGGTGCGCCATTTCACGCCCGCGAAACCGCATGGTGACCTTCACCTTGTCGCCTTCGCCGATGAACTTTTCCAGTGCGCGCATCTTCACGTCATAGTCATGGGTGTCGATATTGGGTCGGAGTTTGATCTCCTTGACCTCGATCACCTTTTGCTTCTTGCGGGCCTCGGCGGCCTTCTTCTGGGCGGCATATTTGAATTTGCCCAGATCGAGGATCTTGCACACCGGCGGTGTCGAATTGGGCGCAATCTCGACCAGGTCCATCCCCGCGTCCATCGCCATGGCGATGGCTTCGCTCGTCCGCACGACACCGATATTGGTGCCTTCGGCGTTGATAAGCTGGACTTCGGGGACGTTGATTTCATTGTTGGAGCGCGGCCCGTCTTTTTGGGGCTGCACGGGTCTCATCGGACGACGAATGGCAGAATTTCCTTTCAGCGGTTTCCCATAGCTGCGCACACCTGCTCGCAGGCCGGCACAACGCGCCTAAAATCTTGGCAAACGGGCACAAAGTCAACAGGCAAAGCTGTATCGATTGCCCGAGGCGTGCCCCCGGTTGCATGGGGGTCGCGCAGGCAGCGGCCTTGCGGTCCCGCGGCTCAGCGGCTACACCCCCGATATGGTGTCCGAGCCGGAAAATGCAATGATCGACAAAACCGCGACACTGGCTGTGGGCCAGGGCGGGCAAACCCGCGAGATTGCCATGCTGCTCCGGGCAGGCAAGGCGCCCGGGCTGTTCTGGCTCGGCGGATTCCGGTCGGACATGCTGGGCTCCAAGGCCCGTGCCCTCGACGAATTCGGTGCCGAAAATGGGCTTGCCGTGACCCGGTTCGATTATTCCGGCCACGGCCAGTCCGGCGGCGCGTTCCTCAAAGGTACGATTTCGCGCTGGCTTGAAGAGGCATTGGCCGTATTCGAGACCACAAAGGGCCCCCAGATCGTTGTCGGCTCGTCAATGGGTGGCTGGCTCGCGCTCCTGCTCAACCGCGCCTTGCGCCAGCGCGGCGAGGACCGGGTGCGGGCCATGGTGCTGATCGCCCCGGCGGCCGACATGACACGCGATTTGATGCGAGAGACCTTCACGGACGCCGAATTGCTCGACCTTTGGGAAAAGGGCAGGGTGGAACAGCCCTCGGACTATTCCGATGAACCCTATGTCCTCACCCGTGCCTTGATCGAAGATGGAGAAAACCATCTCCTGTTCGGAGCCCCCATCCGCACCCATTGTCCCGTCGCCATCCTGCAGGGCGGCCATGATACCGACGTGCCCCCCGCCCACGCCCTCAAGCTGGTCAGCCACCTCGTTTCCGATCCGGTCACCTTCACCCTCATCCCGGATGGCGATCATCGCCTGTCGCGCGACAGCGACCTCGACCTGCTGCGCCAGACCGTCCAGCGGTTGCTCTAGGCGTCCAGCCGGTCCTCGATGATGGTCCCCAGCGCTGCGGCCTCGCGGGCCACTTCGCGCGCGAAATCGCGCACCATCGCGCGCTCGAACGCCGATTTCGAGAGCGCCACGATGGCGATGTCGCGATGCAGCGGTGTGAAGTCGCGCGGCGCGATCTCGACAAGTTCGCCCCGCGCGATCTCCTGGCGCACCGTTGAGCGCACGAAAAAGCCCAGCCCCTCTCCGGCCAGCGCCAACCGCCGGGCCGGCCCGGTGGGAATTTCAACACTTGTCTGCGCGCGCCGTACCAATGCGGTGGCCCCTTCGGGGTCCCCCTGCCACCAGCGCAGCGATATTACCCGCGGCGCCACGTCCAGCACGTCGGCCAGTCTTGGGTTGGCAGGCAGCTTTGCCGCCAGATGCGGCGCCAGCACCAACGGTACGGGCTCGCGCATCACGACGATGGGATAGATTTCGGGCACCAGCGGATCGAGATTGGGCCAGGCGATGATCCCAAGTTCGGCCACCCGGTCGTGCAGCATGGCGGTCACGTGATTGTGGTGCCCCTCGCGCACGATGACATCGACTTCCCGGTGCCGTTCCTGAAACCGCAACAGACTTTCCGAAATCAGCGGCGTTACCATCGAGCGTAGCGATGCCACGGTGATCCGGCCGCGCTCGACCCGCCGCATGGCCTCACGGCCTTCCTGCACGGAGCTGAGAATGCGCCGCGCATAGGGCAGGAACGTCATGCCCTGATCGGTCAGAGCCACCTTGCGTCCGCGCGTAAAAAGCTGCACACCGAGGAAATCTTCGAGTACCCGCATGCGCATCGAAACCGTGGCCTGCGTGACATTGAGCCGGGCGGCGGCCTTGGTAAAGCTCAGATCGCGCGCGATCCGGTCGAAGGTGCGGAGTTGATCTATATCCATAAGGAATTTCTATTGATCGAATTGATATTTCTGTATCATTTCATTTTATCATCAGTTATTCCGATTTGAACAGGCGCAATCCTTGCAATGAACATTCGCCCCGCCACCGAGAGCGATCTCCCCCAGATCCTCGATATCCACAACGATGCCATCAGGCGTCTCGACGCGATCTGGAGCGAGGCCGAGGAGACACTGGCCGACCGCAAGGCCTGGCTCGACGACCGCAACGCCAATGGCTTCACGGTGCTTGTGGCCGAAGAGGATGGCCGCATTCTCGGCCATGGCAGTTACGGAACCTACCGCTCGCGTTCGGGTTACAGAAAGACCGTCGAACACTCGATCTATCTGCGCGACGAGGCGCAGGGCAGGGGTGTGGGCTCAGCGCTCATGGAGGCCCTGATCGATGACGCGAAAGCCAAGGGTTTTCACCTCATGGTCGGTGTCATCGATTCAAAGAACGAAGGTTCGATCCGCTTTCACGCCCGGCACGGCTTTGAGATGCTCGGTGTCCTGCCCCAATCGGGCTTCAAGCACGGCCGCTGGCTCGACCAGGTCAATATGTACCTGATCCTCAACGACGACCCCGCCCCGCCGCGCGGCTGGTAGGCTCTCTGCCGCAAGGCGATCTATGTTCGAACCGTCGCCGTGGTCTCACCTCTCCCTTGCGGGAAAGGTCGACGCGAAGCGGCGGGTGAGGGGGCCTTGTCCCTGCTTATCCCGATTCAAACGTGCGAAAGAATATTGACCAGCCTGCCGAACGGATCGCGCACGTAAAAACGCCGCACGCCCCAGGGTTCGTCCGCCGGGCCATAGACGATGGCAATGCCCAGCACCTTCGCCTTTTCCAGCACCGTATCGACATCGTCGACTTCGATGGACAGGTCGGGAACAGGCGTATCCGATCCGCCCTCTGACATGACGCTCAACTGAACCGACATCTGCCCATCCGCGCCATAGGTGCGGATCCACCCCATGTCCATCAGAATGTCCAGCCCGAGCAGGTCACCGTAAAAGTCTGCCGCTGCTTCGGGCGAGCCCTCGATATTGGCAACGATCCGTTTGACCGCCATCTCTATCCCTTTCGGTTTCGGACCCGATCCGCCTCGCGCCGCGCCTTGCTGGCCATCCGCCGCTCCTCTGCGGCTTTCCTGACGTCTTCGCCCATATGGGCTTCCCCGCGCGCCACGGCCAGCTCGATCTGCCTTTGCCGCTCGGCCGCGGCCGCACGCTTGGACGCGTTCTCCTCACCGGCGCAATGGTGGCATTGCACCCCTTCGATGAAGTCTTCACGCTCCCTGTCGGCCGGGGTCAGGGGCTGCCGGCAGGCCCGGCACAATTGCGCATCGCCGATTTCCAGCCTATGGCGCACCGAGACCCGCTCGTCGAAAACGAAGCACTCCCCATCCCAAAGGCTTTTGTCTTCGGGCACCTGCTCGAGATAATTGAGGATGCCGCCCTTGAGGTGAAACACCTCCTCAAATCCCTGCGCCAGCATGTAGGACGAGGCCTTTTCGCACCGTATGCCCCCGGTGCAGAACATGGCGATTTTCTTGTGCTTTTGCGGGTCGAGCGCTTCGGACACATAGTCCTTGAACTCGGTGAAACGCGATGTCTGCGGGTCTTTCGCGTTCCGGAACGTCCCCAGAGCCACCTCGTAATCATTGCGCGTATCGATGACCACCACGTCGTCCCGGCCGATCAGATCGTTCCAGTCCTGCGGGTCGACATAGGTCCCGACCTGCCGCCCCGGATTGGCCTCGGGTGCTCTCAGCGTCACGATCTCGGCTTTCAGCCGCACCTTCATGCGATGGAAGGGCTGGGTATCGGCGAAAGAATACTTGACCTCGGCCCCCCGGAACCGCCCCCCGAAAATATTACCGTCGCTCAGCCACGCCACCAGTTCATCGATCGCCCCGGGCGTCCCCGCCACTGTCCCATTGATCCCCTCAGGCGCCAAAAGCAGCGTCCCCCTGATTCCCCGCGCACAGCAAAACGCGGCCAGCGGTGCCTTGAGTGTTTCAAAGTCGGGCTGATCGACGAATTTATAGAGCGCGAGGATTTTGATGGTGGGGACGGTCATTGGGGGGGTGCCGGTTCGGCTCTCTTCTCAAGAGCGACGAGATAGCCGAGCATCAGAACGAGCAGCGTCATTTGCGGCAATATGCCAAGGATTGCATTTGTCAGCCCGAGCGTTGCATTCCCGCCACTTAGGGCCAGCGATAAAAACACGATCGCCCGATCCGATCTCGCCGCGGCGGACAAGAGAGCAAGCAGGGGAGAGAACACGAGGCCAAAATAGGCGACTATACCGAGAACCCCGCCAACGGCTGCGAGATTGGCAATGTCGCTGTGCAGATTGTCATAGCGCTCGCGGATTGGCAGCAGTTCGCGAGCAGTCTCCATGAAGCTACCGTATCCGTGCCCCCACAAGGGCGACTGGAGGAACATCTTCAGCGCCGCATTGTACATCAGCCACCGCTGGTCATTCGATTCTTGTGTGCGCTCGCTCAAGATGTCCCAGAACAACAGCATAGCTCTTTGCCCCTCGCCCGAGGCGACAAGCGCAATTGCAACGGCCATTGGCAGTGCGAGTAGCGCCATGAACATCGCGCGGTCGCGCCAGAAGACCACGAGCGCGATGGTCATCAGCACACATGCGGCCAACAATGGTCCGCGTGATTCAGAAAGCAGAACGGCCGCCACCGCGGCCGCAGGTCCGAGAACGAAGAAAAATCGTGCTGTCGATCGTGCGTGAGCCGCGCCGATCAGGCTGACGAACCCAAGCATTGTAGCAAGGCTTGCATAGTGAATGGGGTTGTTGCCGCCACCCGCGCGCCTGACCTCAAGCGCAAAGACGTCGATTGCCCCGACCGCGGCCGCCGCCAGTGCTCCAATCAGGCAAAGCGTGCCAAACTGGATGGGCGTGACACGATCAAGAATCGCCGCTACGGGCAAAACGCCGACAAAGGGCAGCAAGATGAGCAATACTGTCCAGTCGCCCGGCGCGCCACCATTGAGAAGTATCGACACGAACAATGTTGCCAGACCCACGGCCAGACCGAGGAGAACGCGTGAATCCAGAGTGTCAGGTCT
Organism: Pelagibacterium halotolerans B2; assembly: GCF_000230555.1. GTDB lineage: Bacteria > Pseudomonadota > Alphaproteobacteria > Rhizobiales > Devosiaceae > Pelagibacterium > Pelagibacterium halotolerans. The sequence goes on from NC_016078.1 coordinate 3,686,469, forward strand.
GACGCGAGGGAGAGACAGTGCCATACAGGCCAGCGTCAGATAAACGGCGGTATAGGCGGCAATGCCGGGAAAAACCAGGCCGGACACCAAAAGTGTCGCGCGTATCGCTTCGAACATGGTCGCGTTCAGCTCTCACTCTTTTTTCCGGCGAACGCCGTCATGGCGGTCGCAAGATTGTCATCGAACACCATGTGCTTAGGCGATTTTCTGTTTTTTGTCCGCTCTTCTTTCCAATTTGTATTGATCCCCTTGAAATGGAAAAAGACGGCCGCGTTGTCATGCTTGCGGGCCCCGATGGGGGCGCCGTGGATGCGGTGCAGATAGGGGTGGACACTTGGCGATTGCACCCAGTCACGGCGCGGGTCGAGCACCCATTTGGAAGGCGAAAGGCGATGGCGGAAATCGGCATGCCGGTGCCGGAATGCCTGATGCCGCGCCGGGACGTCGGGGTCGCGCGCCGCCTCGATCCACCTCCCGCGCATGCGCGTTACACCAAGGGCGCTGCGCCGGGTTCGCTCATAAACCGATTCCCCGCCCGCCCAGGCCAACTCGTCGATGTCGCAATCGATCAGGCCCTCGGCCCGCATTCCGAACCGGCGCAGTGCCAGATTGGTCATCGAAATCTGCAGGAAACGGGGGTAGAATTTCGTGTTGAGTACCGAGGTATCGATGGGCCCGAATTTGTGTGGCACGTCGATAACGATGACGGTCTTGAGCCCGTTCACCGCGGCCAGTGTGGTCTCCAGTCTATCGACGGTATAGTCGGTCGACCCATTATCGAACAGGATGACCGTATCGGTGCCGTGCAGCCTCGCATGCCAACGCGCCCAATCGGCAATCCATTCGAGCCGGTTGTTCTTGTTGATCGTGAACAGAATGCGCGCGCCGGAAAGCGCAGCGGAAAAATTGGGCTGGATGGCCAGATCGAATGTTTCGCCGAAGGCCTCGACCCGCACCGTCTCTGCATCGTCCGGCACATCGGCCAGCCGGGTCAGCATTGTCGAGCGTGAGGCAAACAATTCGGCCTTCAGAGTAGTTCCCGACGGCGGCACGCTGTAGCGCGCCGCTTCAAGTGCCGAGCGCAGGTTGAGCGGCGCAGGCCCCACCAGCAGGACATCCCTGCCGTTGTCGGCCCGGAATGCGTCGTAATAGAGCGCCTTGTCTTCGAATGCCGTCCAGAACGCGGCCGGCCGCGGCCGCCAGGGCGAGCGGGGCCGACGCTTTACGATGCTGTCGGCGGACAGCGCCGCAAAGCTCCGGCGAACGCACAAAATCTGTGCTTCGGCCCGGTGGAGGGCAACCTCACCCACGCAACACGCCCCCTGTCGCCTTTTCCACCGCTGCCACGATCTTTCCCGCCACGGCCTCGATCTCCTCGTCGGTTAGCGTCTTGTCCCTTGGTTGCAGGGTAACTTCTATCGCCACCGATTTGTTGCCTTCGCCCACATGAGCACCCGCAAAGACGTCGAAAATCGTCACGTCGCTGATCAGCGCCTTGTCGGCACCGCGGGCCGCGCGCAGCAGGCCGGCGGCCTCGACATTTGTATCCACGACAAAGGCGAAATCACGCCGCACCGGCTGCAATGCCGATAGCGCCAGCGGCGGCCTGGCTTTCGTGGCCTTTTTTCGCGGTTCGGGCAGTGCATCGAGATCGATCTCGAAAGCGGCAACCGGTCCATCGAGGTCGAATTTTTCCGCCATGACCGGGTGCAGTTCCCCGAACCAGCCAAGGATCAGTTTGGGCCCGAGCTGGATGCGTCCGCCCCGGCCCGGATGGCTCCATTGTGCCGGTTCGGCCACCACCTGCACCTTGTCGATATCGACGCCCAAGGCGTCGAGTACCGCGCCCAGGTCCGCCTTGGCATCGTAAACACCGACCTTGTCGGCCTTGCCCTGCCAGTGCCGGCCCGCGCCGGAGGGCCCTGCGGTGCCCGTGCGGATGCCCGTCGCATAATTGCGCTGCCCCTCCGGCGCATCCGAGAGGAACACCTGCCCCACCTCGAACAATGCCACATCGTCGAACCCGCGATTGCCATTGCGCGCCGCACCCGAAAGCAGGCCCGGCAGGAGCGAGGGCCGCATGTCGGTCATGTCCGAGGCAATGGCGTTGGCCAGCCGCAATTGGGGGCTGCCGCCGCCGAAGGCTTGGGCGAAATCGGTGGAAATGAAAGACCATGTCATGGCTTCGTCCATGCCGCGCGCCGCCAGCGCCCGCCGCGCGATGCGGCGGCGGTTCTGGATCGGGGTCAGCATTTTCGGTGCCACGCCCGAAAGCCGCGGCAGCGGCTCGACCGGCACGCGGTCGACGCCCACGATACGCATCACCTCTTCGACGAGGTCGGCCTTCATGGTCACATCGGGCCGCCAGGAGGGAACGCCAACCCTGACCACTTCGCCCGATCCGGAAACCTCAAATCCCAGCCGCGTCAATATTGCGGTCGCCTCGTCGGCTGCCACGGTCAGCCCGGTCAGCCGTTCGATCTCGCTGAACGGAAAATCGATCACCGTCCCGGGCGAACCCACATGGCCCGCGATGACGGTTTCCGCCGGCTCCCCGCCGCACAATTCCATCACCAGCCGCGTTGCCAGCTCTATCCCCGGTTTGACGCTTTCAGGGTCCACAGTGCGCTCGAAGCGATAGCGGGCATCCGAATTGATCCCCGTCTTGCGCCCGGCAGCGGCAATCGCGGTCGGTTCGAACCAGGCGCATTCGATGAACACATTTGTCGTCTCATCGCTCGAGCCGGTCTCTTCCCCGCCGATGATACCGCCGAGCCCCAGCACCTTCTGATCGTCGGCGATAACGCACATGGTTTCATCGACGGCATAAGTCTTGCCGTCGAGTGCCGCAAAGCTCTCCCCGGTCCGCCCCATGCGCGCCGCGATATTGCCCGTCAGCTTGTCGGCGTCATAGACGTGCAGCGGACGCGCCCGGTCGAGCGAGACGTAATTGGTGATATCGACCAGCGCGTTGATGGGCCGCAGGCCCACGGCCCGCAGCCGGTCCTGCATCCATTGGGGGGAAGGGCCGTTCGTAACGTTGCGGACCAGTCGGCCCGAAAACATCCTGCAGATGTCGCCATCCACGCGCACCGCGATGGGCGATGCGCCCGCGGTGGCGGGAACCGCCTCAACGCTCGTGTCCTTGAGTTGGCCCAGCCCGGCCGCCGCGAGATCGCGCGCAATGCCGTGCACGCCCGCGCAATCGCCACGATTTGGGGTCAGCCCCACATCGATCACCACCTCGTTTATCCCCGCATAGTCGGGATAGGGCACGCCAATGGGCGCATCTTCGGGCAACTCGATGATCCCGTCATGATCGTCGGACAGTTCCAGCTCCGCATTCGAGCACAGCATGCCGTTACTGACCTGGCCGCGGATATTGCCCTTGCCAATGGTGATGTCCTTGCCCGGGATATAGGTGCCCGCGAACGCAAAGACCGATTTCATTCCCGTGCGCGCATTGGGCGCGCCGCACACCACGTCGATCAATTCGCCGGTGCCCGCGTCGACCTTGCACACCCGCAGCTTGTCCGCATTGGGGTGCTGTTCGGCGCTCACCACATGGGCGGTCACGAAGTCCTTCAGGGCCGCGCCGCTATCGGTCACCTCCTCGACCTCCAGACCCACCATGGTCAGCGTGTCGATGATTTCGGCGTTGGTGGCCGTGGTCTCCAGGTGTTCCTTGAGCCAGGAAAGCGTGAATTTCATTTTTTTTCTCTTGGTATGCGGCGGATCAAGTGGGCGTGGAGCCTGGCGCCTTCTGGCCCCGGATCATTGAGGCAATTGAAATGTCTTCGTCGATTTCGGGCCAATGAAGCCCCATGGGCATCAATTCTATAACGTTGCGCGCTTGCGGCGATGCCGCTACCAGCCTGGGATACCACCACAATGGCGTGGAAACCTCGCGTCCGTCGGCCAGTTCCACATGCAGATGCGTATCGTCGCATTGAGCAGAGACCGGTTTGGTATCCTCGATTTCAAGCACCAAAGTAGTCATTCCATGCCTCCAGAAAGGCTTGTTGATGATCGCGTGTCGCTCGCATGATCTCGTTCAGTTCCCGGGCATTATACCCCAGATTGACGGCAACGCTGAGGTCGCACAGCCAGATCTTTGCTTCCCGACCGTCCTTGACGATATGGACGTGTGGCGGCTCTCAGCCATCCGCAGAATAGAAAAGAAGCGATAACCCTTCCATTTGAGCAGCGTCGGCATCTCTAGCTCGACAGCCCTCCGAACAATGTCGGCAGGTCGAGCGGGCGGAACCCGTAATGGTCGAGCCAGCGCTTGTCGGCATCGAAAAACGCGCGCAGATCGGGCATGCCGTATTTGAGCATGGCAAGCCGATCGATCCCCATGCCCCAGGCAAAGCCCTGATAGATTTCCGGGTCCAGCCCGCCGGCCCGGATCACATTGGGGTGCACCATGCCGCAGCCCAGAATTTCCAGCCAGTCATTGCCTTCCCCGATTTTCACCTCATTGCCCGAGCGGTCGCATTGCACGTCCACTTCCATGGACGGCTCGGTGAAGGGGAAAAAGCTCGGACGGAACCGGGTCGTAACGCTCTCGACCTCGAAAAACGCCTTCAGGAATTCTTCGAGCACCCAACGCAACTGCCCGATATGGCTCTGCTTGTCGATCACCAGCCCCTCGACCTGATGGAACATGGGGGTGTGGGTCTGGTCGCTGTCGTTGCGGTAGGTGCGGCCGGGAATGACGATGCGGATCGGCGGCTCGCCCTGTTCCATGGTGCGCACCTGCACCGGCGAGGTGTGGGTGCGCAACAGCTTGCGGTTCCCCTCCGCATCGGGCTCGAAAAAGAACGTGTCGTGCATCTCCCGCGCCGGATGGCCTTCGGGAAAATTGAGCGCGGTGAAATTATAATAGTCGGTCTCGACGTCCGGCCCCTCGGCAATCGCAAATCCCATGTCCGAAAAGATCGCCGTGATCTCGTCGATCACCTGGCTCACCGGATGGATGCGTCCTGTGGCGGTGGGGGCCGGGCGCAGCGGCAGGGTCACATCGAGCTTTTCGCTGGCCAGGCGCTTTTCGAGCGCGGCTGCAGCCAGCGCCTCGCGCCGGGTTTCGATGGCGGCGCCGATCTCGGCCTTGAGCCCGTTGATCGCGGGGCCTTTTTCCTTGCGTTCCTCCGGGGTCATTTTTCCCAGCGTGGCCAGCAGCGCCGAGATCGACCCCTTCTTACCCAATGCCGAAACGCGCACAGCTTCGAGCGCGGCTTCGTCCTGCGCATTTGCAATGGCGGCGTGGATCGATTGGCTGAGGTCGGCGATCTCGTCGGACATGATGTTCTCTAACATGGGAAACTCTTTTTTGCGGGCGAAGCGGTAGCAAACGAAAAAGCCCCGCGCCACCCCAAAAGGGGCAGCGCAAGGCTTTCAAATTCGGCCTCAGGTAAAGGCTGGTGGAGTCGCAGGTGCCTTTTTAGGCGGAAATGCGCTCGTGTGTGGTCGCTTCGACGTCGCCCAGATAGGCAAGGGCTTCCTTGGCCTTGGCAACCAGCGCTTCGAAAGCTGCCGGTTCGCGCACTGCCAGATCGGCCAGAACCTTGCGGTCCACAGCAACCTCAGCCTTGCTGAGGCCGTCGATAAATCGACCATAGGTCAGCCCGTGGCTGCGCACGGCGGCGTTGATGCGCTGGATCCACAGGGCGCGGAAATTGCGCTTTTTCTGCTTGCGGTCGCGATAGGCATACTGGCCGGCCTTCTCGACGGCCTGTACGGCAGAGCGGTAATTGGTGGAACGGCGACCGTAATAGCCTTTTGCGGCCTTGATCACCTTCTTGTGGCGGGCGTGGGCGGTAACGCCTCTTTTAACGCGGGACATATCTTAATTCCTCAAATCTGGCTGTCGGAGCGTTGTCAGGTCCCCGATTTCCGGTTCGACAACGCGACAAAACGAAAGCGGCCGTTACCGGTCGTACGGCATGTACTTCTTGACAATCTTGGTATCGGGCTCGGAAAGCGTCGAGGTACCGCGATTGGAGCGGATGTACTTGGCGTTGTGGCTGATAAGGCGGTGGCGCTTGCCGGCGGGGCCAGCCATGACCTTACCGGTTGCCGTCACCTTGAAGCGCTTCTTGGCGCCAGACTTGGTCTTCATCTTGGGCATTTTGCGGGTCCTTTTTGGTCTTGATGGATGCCCTGATGGTCCGGGCTTCCGCTTTCATGAACCGCCACGGCATGCCTTTTGGCCGGACGGTCCGTACAATAGAAATCTGCGGCGGACCCATTGGGCCAACCGGAGACGGCGCGTTATAGGGAGAATGGCCGCCAAGCGCAAGGGGCATCTGCCGCCCGTGCCCGCGCCATTTTAGCAGCTTCCCAAGCGCCGATGTTTCGCTAAAGTCCCCCCATGATCGAAATCACCCGTCGCCGATTCCTCACCCTTTCCGCAACCGGCGGCGCTGCATTGATGCTGGCGGCCTGCTCGTCGGGCACGCTCGTCATGACCACCGAACGGGCAACGCCCGTGTCCTCGGTCTCGATTGCCGAAGCGGCCGAAAAGCTCAACGCCATGCGCGCGGCGCGCAATCTGCCGCTCCTCACCCACAACGCCACCTTGCAAAAGGTTGCCGAGGAACAGGCCCGGCTGATGGCTGAAAACCGCAACGTCGCCCACACCGCCGCCCCCGAACAGACCCTTCACACCCGCCTGCGCCGCATGGGCTTTGGCGGTGGGGCTGGCGAAAACCTCGCCGGTGGCCCGCCCAATCTCGATACCGCAATCGCGGGCTGGCTCAAATCGCCCTCCCACAACAAGACCATGGTCAACCCCGATTACGTCCAGTTCGGCATCGCCATAGAGCGCGGCCCGTCGACGACCTACAACACATACGGCACCTATTGGGCCCTGCTCTTGGGCGTCCGCTCCCCCGCCGGCCGCCCCTGATTCCGGATGTGACGGCGCATCCGGCAAGTCCCTCGCCCTGCCGGGGAGCGCGATTTAGGGTGAGGGGCCTCCCGGCGCTTGCCCCTTTGGCATAATCGCGCGAAAGTCCGGCCAACCAGAATCGTGAAAGGCGCGCCATCCGCGCCCCGGGGAGCCCTAAATGCATCTCGTCCTCGTCGACGGCTCGTCCTTCATCTTCCGCGCCTATCACGCGCTGCCGCCCTTGACGCGCAAGTCCGACGGTCTGCCGGTCGGCGCCGTCTCGGGCTTTTCCAACATGATCTTCAAGCTCACCGAGGATCTCAAGGGCGAGAACGAGCCCACCCATTTCGCTGTGATCTTCGATTATTCGGGCACCAGTTTCAGAAACGAGCTTTACGACCAGTACAAGGCCCACCGCCCCGAGGCGCCCGAGGATCTGATCCCCCAGTTCCCGCTCACCCGCGCCGCCACCCGCGCCTTCTGCCTGCCCTCGATCGAGCAGGAGGGCTACGAGGCCGACGACATCATCGCCACCTATGCCTGCCAGATGCGCGATCGCGGCGGCAAGGTCACCATCGTCTCCTCCGATAAGGATCTGATGCAGCTCATCGACGACGATCACGTCCAGATGCTCGATACCATCGCCCGCCCGGGCCAGCCCCCCATGCGCTGGATGGGTCCCGAGGAGGTGATGAAAAAATTCGGCGTCACCCCCGACAAGGTCGTCGACGTCCAGTCCCTGTGCGGCGATCCGGTCGATAACGTCCCCGGCATTCCCGGCATCGGGGTGAAAACCGCCGCCCTGCTCATTAACGAATATGGCGATCTCGAAACCCTTCTGGCCCGCGCTTCGGAGATCAAGCAGCAAAAGCGCCGCGAATCGATCATCGAACACGCCGATCTGGCCCGCATTTCCAAAAAGCTCGTCCAGCTCGATTGCAACATGCCGCTCGACGTGCCGCTGGACGATCTGGTCCGCCAGCCCCTCGAAGCCAAAACGCTGATCCCGTTTCTCAAGGCCATGGAGTTCACCTCCATCACCCGCCGCGTCGCCAGCGTGCTCGAAATCGACCCCGACGATTTCGAGCCCGATGCCGAACTGGCCGCCAAGGGCGCCTCGATCCCCGGCGCGATCGATGTGTCCGATGGCCCCGCCCCCGCCTCGGGCGTGGCCGGCCCCGATGCCCACGCCGAAAAAGTGCTGGAGGCCATCCGCGCCATCCCCTGCAATCTCGACGATTACGAGATCGTCCGCGACGAAACCGCGCTCGCCAACTGGATCGCCGATATCGTCGCGACGGGCCATGTCGCCGTCGATACCGAAACCACCGGGCTCGACAACCAGGCCGCCGATCTGGTCGGCATCTGCCTGTCAACCCGTCCCGGCAAGGCGTGCTATATCCCCCTCGGCCACACCACCGGCAATGACGACATGTTCGGCGGCGGCCGAGCCGAAGGCCAGATGGATATGCGCCTCGCCCTCGATATGCTGCGCCCGGTGCTGGAAGACCCGGCAATCCTCAAGATCGGCCAGAACGTCAAATACGACATGGGCATTTTTGCCCGCTATGCGATCACCATGGCCCCCATCGACGATACGCTTCTGATGAGCTACGCGCTCGATGGCGCCCGCAACAACGGCATGGACGCGCTGGCCCTGCGCTGGCTCGATCACACCTGCCTCAAATTCACCGACCTCGCCGGCACCGGCAAGAACCAGCTCACCTTCGACAAGCTCGAAATCGAGCCCGCCGCGAAATACGCCGCCGAAGACGCCGATATCACCCTGCGCCTCTGGCATATCCTCAAGCCCCGCCTTGTCGCCCAGGGCGTCACCACGGTTTACGAAACCCTCGATCGCCCATTGACCCCGGTCCTCGCCCGCATGGAAGCGCGCGGCGTGTCGGTCGATCGCCAGATCCTCTCGCGCCTCTCGGGCGATTTCGCCCAGCGCGCCGCCGCGCTGGAAGAAACCGCATACGAATTGGCCGGCGAAAAGTTCAATCTCGGCTCCCCCAAGCAATTGGGCGATATCCTGTTCGGCAAGATGGGCCTCGAAGGTGGCACAAAGACCAAGACCGGCGCCTGGGCCACGGGCGCCTCCGTGCTCGACGATCTGGCCGCGCAAGGCGTGCCCCTGGCCCAGACCATTCTCGATTGGCGCGGCGTCACCAAATTGCGCTCGACCTACACCGACGCGCTGCCCTCCTATATCAATGAGCGCACCAAGCGCGTCCACACCTCATACAACCAGGCTTCGGTCGCCACCGGGCGCCTCTCGTCCAACGAACCGAACCTGCAAAACATCCCCATCCGCACCGAGGATGGCCGCAAGATCAGGACCGCGTTCATCGCCGCGCCGGGCAATCTTCTGATTTCTGCCGATTACTCCCAGATCGAGCTGCGCGTTCTCGCCCACATCGCCGATATCGATGCGCTCAAGGACGCCTTCGAGGAGGGCCTGGACATTCACGCCATGACGGCGTCCGAAATGTTCGGCGTGCCCATCGAGGACATGGACCCCATGGTCCGCCGCCGCGCCAAGGCGATCAATTTCGGCATCATCTACGGCATTTCCGCCTTCGGCCTCGCCAACCAGCTCGGCATCGCCCGGTCCGAGGCCGGGGAGTACATAAAAACCTATTTCGCCCGCTTCCCCGGCATTCAGGATTACATGGCCGAACAGCGCCGCATCGTGAAGGCCCAGGGCTACGTCTCGACGATCTTCGGCCGCAAAATCCCGTTCGAAAACGTCAACACCAAAAACCCGTCGGAACGCGCCTTCATCGAACGCGCCTCGATCAACGCCCCCATCCAGGGCTCGGCGGCAGATATCATCCGCCGCGCCATGATCCGCATGGAACGCATTTTGACCGAGGAAAATGTCCCCGCCGATATGCTCCTGCAGGTCCACGACGAACTGATTTTCGAGGCCCCGGCAGACAAGGCCGAACAGGCCATCCCGATCATCAAGCGCGTGATGGAAGGGGCGGCGGAACCGGCGCTGAGGCTGTCAGTGCCGTTGCAGGTGGATGCCAAGGCTGCGGAGAATTGGGAAGCGGCGCATTAGGGGCATAGTTCGAAGAACGGGCGGGGAATTATTCTACAGAAGTGAAAAGGTTCACTATTTCGGCCCATTGTTCCGGATAATTTAATCCATAAATTTGAATAACCATTTCGGTCAAATGTTCTGCAAGCTGTCCCGGGATTCCACGGGCATTTGTAGTGCTTTCAATATGTCCCAAAATAGCAAGCATAATAGCATTTTTAGGCTTCATGTCGGGGTCTGCAGCAAGCGAGTGGGTAGCGTTGGAAACTTTGTCTTTAAAAGATTCAGAAAACTCAACATCTCCGACTACAATTGATGTATCTTTTAGAAAGCTAAATAAAATCAGGCTAACCTCAGAATTGTGCTTACGAAGGTAGGTAACATTTTCAATGCCATATTCTTGCGGCGCATTTGCGATGCGCCAAGCCAGCATGCGCGAATAATACTCAATTCGGCAGTCCCACAAGAAGCGTAAGGCACTGTGAATATCGAGCTCATCCCCGCTACTCAGTTTTATCGTTTTTGAATCGTAAGGGCTGGTTGCCATCTCCCATAGGCTGACGACGGAACGAGGTGAGAATGCATACGTTTTTTCGCTAATGTCGGAATACACGCAAACCAAGACCGGCTGAATATGGGCCGCCCACCGGAAGAGGTGGTTGACGTCAAACCGCATACGCAGCTTTCCATCCGGCGAAACGGCTTTTCGGGTCCCTTTAACCTGCACCAAAATCGTGAAATTGTCGGCAGAATCGCCCAGGGTTGTTTGAACAATTAGGTCCTCGCCATAATCGTTCTGAACTACTTCGCTTAACGCGCCAGCACCCGAAAATATACTCGATACGGCCAAGACAGCCTTATGTGCGAGCTTGTGTTCAGCGGTGATTTTCACGATGTTTTGCCCATCCTCATTGTGCAGCTATATTTTATACGCTGATTCCGCGAGATCGCGTCCCGTCCACTGTCATCCTCGGGCTTGACCCGGGGATCCGCTGCATCGGATGGCCGGTGAAGGGGTTGGTGAGCGATGAAGCGCGGCGGATCACCATTTCTGCTGCGCGTGCGGACGCCGTGCAGATCCCCGGGTCAAGCCCGAGGATGACGCGCGATGAGATGCCGGAGACCACGCCGCCCCCGACCAGCCCGAATTCCGGCAAGCGCTGGACATGGTCTTTGACGGCAAGGACGATCCCGAAACCCTCAAGCGCATATGATCGGGCAGGGCGCCGATCCCCTTCCGTCACATCAGGCAAGGCCACACGACCCCGGCGCTCCAATTGTACGCCTCGGTTTCCCTCCCCTCGCTGCCCCGGCGCACGCCGGGGTCGATGTGCTTCTCCTCACGCACTGGAGTGTCGGTAAGGCTGCTGGGTCCCGGATCAAGTCCGGGACAGCGATGGCGGAGGCTCACCCTCTCGGCTCCATCACCAAACACTCACCCACCCCCATCGTCATCCTCGGGCTTGACCCGGGGATCCGCGAGGCTTCTTCCAGCGCAGCAGGAGTGGGGCGCGCCGCCCTCTCAAGGTTCCTCAACCCTTTCCGGCTCCCCGAAGCAGGTTCCCGGCCCCAAGATGACGTCCAGGCGGAGAGGAGAGGCGGGTGAGACAAACTTATCCCCGCGTTCTCCCCTTGCTCCATACTCGCTCTCACGAACCCGGTTGATGGACGAAAGCGCGACGAACGTTTGGCGGGTTTGGCTCTGGTTCGGCGGGAGTCGTCCTGCCGGAGGCGAGCGTTCCACTTCCGCGAGGCTGGCTTTAGTTCGGCCCGCAACACCGACAGGGACGAACGTGTCCCTGAGCGAGGGAACGTACAGCCCAAAACCCGGAGCGCATGGGGCGATGGACGCTTCATATACAAAAAATACAGTGCGGAGCGTTCATCGCCCCATGCCGTTCATCCCATCAAAAACCGAGGCAATATCGCCGTCGGCGGACTTGGCATGCGTGGGCGAACGCCCCATCCTGCGCGCCATGTCCAATCTTATCGGTCCCCGGATGATCTCCATCGAACCCCTCACGCCAGACGCCTTCGCCCCCTATGGCACCGCGCTCGGTTTCGCCGCCCGCCACACCCCCGACACCGCCTTTTTCTCCCCGGCCTCCGATTTCTGGCACGAGCACGGCTTTGCCTCCGGCGAGACGAAAACCGAAATCCTCTGGGTGGTCTATCGCAGCTCCGATCCGACCATCGCCCGGCTCGAAGCCCATCTCGCCACCGAACAGGCCCTCATCCCCCTCACCGGCTCCATCGTCCATATCGTTGCCCGCTCGGCCCCCGATGGCGCGCCCGATCCGCAAACGGTCAGGGCCTTCGCCATCGCGCCGGGGCAGGGCATCGTCATGGCAAAAGACTGCTGGCACGCCACCCGCGTCTTCGCCGGCGATGTCACCTGCGCCATGCTCACCCGCGCATCGACCACAAAGGACCTCGTCGCCCACCTCCAGACCGGCGCCCCGCTCACCGAAAGCCGCTACGCCGATATCGCCATATCGATCGGGAACGGGGAAAAACGATAAATCCAGTTGATCGGGATCGATCAAAAACAAAAATTCGACTCATCGCCCATCAAGGCGCTTAACTGAACCCATCAGAACTGGTGATCGCTTCGCCGCGCACCGCAGACGGGAACAGCCCTATATGGATGATGCCGCCACCCTCCAGCGTTTCGAAACAGGCGCCGCCCTGCGCGCCGCCTGCCGCGCCGGAATTTGGGACCGCCCGACCTCGGGCCTGGCGCAGGGCTTCCAGCAGGGCAACATCGTCATCCTGCCCCGCGCCCTGGCCGATGATTTCCTGCGCTATTGCACCCGCAATCCCAAGCCCGCCCCCATTCTCGGCGTCTCCGAGCCCGGCGACCCTTCGCTCCCCACCCTCGGCGCCGATATCGACATCCGCACCGACGTCCCCCGATACCGCGTCTTCCGCGATGGCGAGCCCGCCGAAATCCTCACCGACCTCAACGCCCTCTGGCGCGACGATTTCGTGACCTTCGTTCTGGGCTGCTCGTTTTCCTTCGAAACCGCCCTCCTGCGCGCCGCCATCCCCGTCCGCCACATCGAGGCCGGCCGCAACGTGCCGATGTACAAAACCAACATCGAGACCCAGAGTGCCGGCCCCTTCGGCGGCCCCATGGTCGTCTCGATGCGCCCCTTCACGCCGGCCGATGCCATCCGCGCCATCGTCCTCTCGTCCTACCTGCCGCAGGCCCACGGCGCTCCCGTCCACCTGGGCGATCCCTCGGCCATCGGCATCGCAGATATCGCCACCCCCGATTTCGGCGAGGCCCCCGATATCCACGAGGGCGACGTCCCGGTCTTCTGGGCCTGCGGCGTCACCCCCCAATCGGCCATCCGCCATGCAAGGCCGCCCATCGCCATAACCCACGAACCCGGGCACATGCTCGTCACCGATCTCAGGGCCGATATCGGCTGAGACCGGACATGCAAAAAGACCGCACAAGCGGCATGATCAACCAACGCAAAGGGAACTGAAATGAAAGCGCTAAAACCTCTCCTCCTCGCCTCCATCGCCCTGGCCCCCGCCGCGGCTCTCGCCCAGGACCTGCCTGAAACCACCCTCAACGTGGTCGGCAGCTGGTCCAACCTGCCGCTCTACCAGCAGTTCGAGCGCGGCTTCTGGGAAGAAACCGTCCCCGAATCCTCGGGCGGTGCGATCAGTGTCAACATGACCACTTTCGACCAGATGGGCGTTGCCGGTGCCGACGTCTTCCGTATGCTCGGCGATGGCGTTTTCGATATCGGCATGACCGTTGGCGATTATACCGTCGCCGATGCCCCCGAGCTTGAAGGCCTTGATGTCCCCCTCATCGCCACCGATGCCGAAACCGCCTACGCCATGACCGAAGCGGCCAAGCCCATGGTTGCCGAGATCATGGAAACCCGCTTCAATTCCCACATGCTCGCCATCGCCCCCTATCCCCCGCAGATCGTCTTCTGCAACGCCGAGATCAGTGGTCTCGCCGATCTCGAAGGCAAAAAGATCCGTGGCTCAGGCCGCATGACCTCGCTGTTCCTCGAAGCGCTGGGCGCCGAAGGCATCACGATGGCGTTTTCCGAAGTCCCCGGCGCGCTCGAGCGCGGCGTTATTGATTGCGCGGTCACCGGCGCGGGTTCGGGCTATGCTTCGGGCTGGTACGAATCCTCGACCCATCTGGTCAACCTTCCGCTCGGTGGCTGGGATCCGGTCATCACTGCCGTCAATCTTGACGCCTGGAATGCGCTCGACCCCGCCGTCCAGACCTTCCTCGAAGACCAGATCGTGGCTGAATTCGAAGAGCCCGCCTGGGCCGATGCCGGCGGCGCCCTCGACCGCGACATCGCCTGCCTCACCGGCGGCGAATGCGAAGCGGGCCCAGCAGCGTCCATGACGCTGGTCGAGCTGTCCGAAGAGGACAAGGCACAGGCTCTCGCCGTCCTCGAGGATTCGATCCTTCCCGATTGGGCCGAACGCGCCGGTGCCGAATGGGCCACCCGCTGGAATGAGACGGTGGGCGCGGCCCTCGACGTCTCGATAGCCCAGTAACGCGAAGGAAAGGGCGGCACGATGGAAACCAACTCCGCAATCCCGGCAAGGGTCAGGACCCTTGCGGGGGTCATGAAAACGCTTAACCGCTGGGTCGCGTTGATTTGCGGTGTGGTCCTGCTCGTCGCTGTCGCCCTCATTCTCTTCGAAATCCTGGGCCGGCGCATTTCCCTGTTCCGCATCGGTGGCGCCGATGAACTTTCCGGCTACGTCATGGCCGGCATCGCCACCTGGGGCTTTGCCTATGCCCTTGTCGAGCGCGCCCATGTGCGCATCGATCTCGTCTATACAAGGCTGCCCGCTCCCGGGCGGGCAGCTTTCGATAGTCTCGCCCTGGCCAGTGTGCTGTTCGTTGCCGCGCTTGTCTCGTTCTATGCCTATGACGTTCTTGCCAAATCGATTGCCCGCGGCTCGCGCTCCAACACGCCTCTGGCCATCGAGTTGTGGATACCCCAGATCGTCTGGTTCGCCGGCTGGGCATGGCTCACCATCACCTCGGCCGTCCTCCTTGCCTGCACGCTCATTCTTACCCTCGGCCGCCAATGGGGCCTTATAAACGAACTCTCCGGCATCGTGTCCGAGACGGGAGAAGCGTCATGATCTGGTATGTCGCCATCGGCCTTGCCGTCCTTCTCGCCCTGTCGGTCCCCGTCGGTGCCGCATTGTTTCTTCTCGGCTTTGGTCTCGACGCGTTTTTTGCGCCCCTGCCGCTCATTCGCGGCCTGGGCCAGATGGTCTATTCCTCGTCCGACAGTTTCCTTCTCATCGCCATCCCGCTCTTTGTCCTGCTGGGCGAAATCCTCGTGCGGGCCGGAATTGCCGAGCGCACCTACAAGATCCTCGATGCCTGGTTTTCATGGCTGCCGGGCGGTCTGGTTCATGCCAATATCGGCACCTCCACGATGTTTTCGGCCACGTCGGGATCTTCGGTCGCCACCGCCGCCACGGTTGCCACCGTGGCCATGCCCCAGGCAAAGAAACAGGGATACGATCAACGGTTGTTTGCAGGCGCCATCGCGGCCGGCGGCACGCTGGGCATCATGCTGCCCCCTTCGATCAATCTGATCGTTTATGGCTTTCTCACCCAGACCTCGGTGCCCCAATTGTTCATGGCCGGCATCGTGCCGGGCCTGCTGATGGCGCTTGGGTTCATGGCCATCACCATCATCATCTGCTCGATAAAGCCCGAACTGGGCGGGCCAAGCCGGCATTTCACTTGGCGTGAACGGCTTGCCGGACTGCCCCACCTCATCCCGGTGTTTCTGGTTTTCGCCGTCATCATCGGCTCGATCTATAATGGCTGGGCCACGCCCACCGAGGCTGCGGCCGTGGGTGTCGCCATGGCCATGCTGATCGCCGCATTTTACAGATCGCTGACCCTCGATAATCTCAAGCGGGCCCTCTTGGGCACCATCCGCACAACGGCGATGGTGATGTTTGTGATCGTCGGGGCCTATTTCCTCAACTATGCCCTCGGTGCCACCGGGCTCGGCCGTCAGCTCACCCTATTCCTCGAAGGCATGGGTCTTGGGCCTTACGGCATGCTGCTGGTCATTATCCTCATGTACATCGTCCTGGGGTTCTTCATCGAAACCCTGGCGCTGATGATCGCGACCATTCCCATTGTCGTGCCCATCATCATCGAACTCGGTTTCGACAAGGTCTGGTTCGGCATCCTTTTGATCGTCCTGATCGAAATGGCGCTCATTACTCCCCCCGTCGGTCTCAACCTTTATGTTGTGCAGGGTGCGCGCAAGGAGGGGCGCCTGAGTGATGTGATGGTCGGCGTCATTCCCTTTGTGTTCGTAATGCTGGTGATGGTTGCGTTGCTCGTCGCCTTCCCCGCCATTGCGCTGGTTTTCTCTCCGGCCTGATCGCCCGGCATTTTTTCAAAGGCACTACCATGCCCAATACACTGACCTTCGCCGTGGCAGGCTCCGAGCCGGTCGCCATTACCATCGAACGGGCTATCATCGCCGGCTGGACGGGGCGTAACGCCGATGCCGTCAATCATCATATCGCTGAACTGGAAGCCATCGGCGTTCCACCGCCCAGCACGGTGCCGCTGTTCTACCGTGTTGCGTCCGGTCTCGTAACAACCGACACGGCCATGGAAACCGTCGATGCGACGGGCTCGGGCGAAGCCGAGCCGCTGGTGATCGACGATGGAGAAAAGCTCTATCTCGGGCTTGGTTCGGACCACACCGACCGCCAGCTCGAAACCCATTCGGTGGCCCTCTCCAAGCAGATTTGCGCCAAGCCGGTCGCCCCGACCCTTTGGGCTTTCGACGAGGTTGCGCCCCACCTCGACCAGATCGCCATCCGATCTTTCATCCGCGACGATGAAAACGCGGCCTGGATCCCCTATCAGGAGGGCACGCTGGCTTCCATCCGCCCGCTCCTCGAACTGATCGATGCTTCGCCCTCTGCCGCATCCCCGTCGCGGTTGGAGCCCGGCACTGCCATGATGTGCGGCACCTTCGCGGTCCTTTCCGGCGGCGTGCGTCCGGCCCGGTTTTTCCGCATGGAAATGACTGATCCCGTTCTGGGCCGAACCATTAAACACTGCTACGAAACAAAGACCCTGCCCGTCATTTCGTAGGAAGCCCGCCATGACCGACATCTCCCCGCTCCGCCAGAACGCCGGCCGTATCGCCTTTCGCGCCGAAGATCGTGCGCGGCGCGCCATCGATGTGGCTATGAGTGCCAAGCCCGAAGTCCTGCGCACCATATTCACCCGCTTCGATGCCAGCCGGATCATGTCCGAAGCCAAAGCGCTCGACGGTGACGCCGGGCGCAGAACCGGCCCTCTGGCCGGCATCCTCGTCTCGATCAAGGACCTGTTCGACGAGAAAGGGCAGGTGACTTCGGCCGGCTCGACCATTCTCGCTGATGCCGAACCGGCAAATGCCGATGCGGAGGCCGTCGGACGCCTGCGAGCTGCCGGGGCCATCGGGTGCGGACGCACCACCATGTCCGAATTTGCCTATTCGGGCGTGGGGCTCAATCCGCACTTTGGCAATCCGGGAAACATCTTCGACAGCTCCCGCATCTCCGGCGGGTCGACCTCGGGCGGCGCATTGTCGGTCGCCCTGGGCATTGCCGATGTCGCACTGGGTTCCGATACCGGCGGATCGGTGCGCATTCCCGCCGCGCTCAATGGGTTGTGCGGGTTCAAGCCCAGCCAGTCCGCGGTCCCGCTCGATGGTGCGTTCCCGCTGTCCCAGAGCTATGACAGTATCGGGCCGCTGGCGCGCACGATCAAACACTGCAGCGCCGTCCACGCCGTCCTTTCAGCCACCGCCGCCTCGCCAGCAAAGCGCGAAAGCCTGCGTATCGGCGTGGCGCGCGGCATTCTGACCGAAGGGCTCGACACCCAAGTCGCCGCCGATTTCCAGCGCGCCATCGCGCTGCTTTCCGCCGCCGGATTTGCGCTGACCGATATCGAGCTGCCCATGCTCGAGGGCTTCGGAAACGTCAACCGCATCATTGTCGCCTCCGAAGCTCATGCCATCCACGCTTCCCGTCTGGCCCGCATGCAAACCGAGGGCGATCCCCACGTTCTGCGCCGCATCCGCGCTGCCGAAAGTTTCGCTTCCACAGACGAGGTGGATGCTCGCGCTCAACGGGCAGCCGCTATCGCAGCGTTTTCGGCGCAGGCGGAAAATTATGATGTATTCATCGCACCCACGCTGCCGACCGTCGCACCGTTGATTGCCGATGTGGAGGCCGATTTCGACCGTCTCAATGGCCTGATGCTGCGCAACCCTTCGGCCATCAACTTTCTCGATGGCTGCGCCGCAACCGTTCCGATGCATGCCGGCCAGCCCCTCGCCACCGGCCTCATGATTTTCGCCCCCGGCGGTCATGACTGGAGGGTTCTGGGCGCCGCCGAACAAATTGAGGCCATTCTGGCATCATGACCGATTGGGGCCTTTGGGCCGAATTCCTCATCCGGGCGGCAGCCACCGGTTTCGTCGTCATTTTCATCGCCTGGTCTGCTGCCAGGCTTGGTCCAGCCATCGGCGGTGTGTTGGCTGGATTGCCCATCGTTCTGGCACCGGGCTTTTTCTTTCTCGTGCGCGATCAGGACCCGCTCTTTGTTTCCGACATGGCCGCCGGAACGCTCTATTCGATGATCGCCACCCAGGGCTTTCTGTTCGCCTATCTCTGGTCGGCGCGCACAGCCGGCCCTCTGGGCGCAACCATTCTGGCCATAGCCGCCTGGTGCGTCCTCGCCATGCCGCTGTCGTTTGTGCCCCATCATCTCGTTCTGGGTGCTCTGATCTTCGTCGCCACAACTTTTTCCGCCCGGCTGGTTGGCAAAAATCTGGTTCTCCCGCTCGCCCCGGTTGCAACGCCAACGCGCTGGCCGGCTCTGATCGCCCGGGGCGTTGCCGCAGGCGTGTTGGTGGGCGTGGTCACCTTGCTCTCGCCCGTGTTCGGCCCTGCGCTGGCTGGTGCACTTTTGGGCTTTCCCATCGGCTTTTGCGTGATCCTGCTCTCGCTCAACCTCGATCATGGCCGCACCATTGCCGGTCGCACCGCCTACGCCGGCCTCCTGGGTGTCGCGAGCCTGGCAACCTTCAGCGGCGTGCTCTCGGCTGCCCTTCTGGTATTGCCGCCATGGACTGCCTATCTCTCCGCGCTGGCAGCGTCGCTCGCGCTGACGGCTGTGATGGCGCAATTGACCCACCAGCTTGCGCCGGGTGCCCGGTTCCGCGCATTGTGAGTTGGAGCTGCAGGTTCGCGGAGCGGGATGCCGATGGTTGATTTCAAGGGACTGGAAACCTTCGTCTGGGTGGTTTCGCTGGGCAGCTTTCGTGGCGCGGCGCAAAAACTCAACACGACCCAACCCGCCATTTCCCATCGCATCGCCCAGCTCGAAGAAGAGATCGGCGCCAAGCTCCTGACGCGCGAAACCCGCAACATCACGCCAACAGCACCGGGCCGGCAATTGCTCGCCTATGCTGAAAAGATGATCGCCATGCGCGCCGAAATGCTGGCCGCCCTGCGCGATGCATCTGCCATTCGCGGCGTCATCCGTCTCGGGGTCGCCGAAACCATCGTCCACACGTGGCTGCCTCACTTCATCAAGGAAGTGAGCCGTGCCTATCCCCATCTTTCGGTGGAAATCGAAGTCGATATCTCCCCCTCGTTGCGCAGCCGTCTTCTGGCCCAGGAGATCGACATCGCCTTCCTGCTCGGTCCGTTAAGCGCGCCGCTGCTGCGCAATCGGCTGCTGTGCGAATATCCTTTGGGTTTTATCGCCAGCCCTGCTCTCAACGTCCCCAATCCGGCCACGGTTTACGATCTTGCCGAGTTCCCGCTCATCACCTTCGCGCGCAAGACCCAGCCCTACGAACTGGTCAAGTCCCTGTTCAACCGCCCCGATCTTCCAGCCATCAAGCTGCACGCCAGCGCGTCGATGGCGACGGTCGTTCATCTGGCCCTTGAGGGGATCGGGGTCGCGGTCATTCCCTATGAGCTTGTCGAAGCCGAGCTCAACGCCGGCCGGCTCGAACTCATCAGGACCGACATCGCCATGCCGCAACTGACCTTTTGCGCAAGCTGGCTCGAATCCCCCGATACGCTGGCCACCGAACTGGTCGTCGATATCGCCACACGCGTCACCGCCAACCGCGCCGCTTTTACGCCTATGGCCACGCCGCAAACGACCCCGACATCCTGATCTGGCTGCGGGTGAATTCAATCCTGTACTGGCGCGGTGACTTTCCGGTCAGGCGTTTGAAAAAGCGCGAAAAATAGGCTGGATCGTCGAAGCCGAGAACCGTGGCGATCTCGGAAATATGCATGCCCGATGTTTCGATCATCTGGCGTGCTTCCGCCATCAGCCGGGCGTGGATGAGCGCCAGGGGTGCCTGGCCGGTTGCGCGCTGGACGGCGCTGTTGAGCCGATCGGTGGATACCCCCAGATAGCGTGCATAATCGGCAACCGACCAATGGCTGCGCATCTGCTGGTCGACAAGATGAAGAAAGTTGGAAACCACCGTACGTGGCGCCGGCTGAGCGTCATTGGGCACAAGGTCGGAACTGCGCCACAAAAGGATCGAAACGATCGCCAATTGATGGCGTACCATCTCCTGGGAGCCGGCCGGCCCCTCGCGCAACTCGTCCTCTATGATCCCGATCAGCGTCGCCAGACGATTGGCCACCTCGCGCGTCAGGCGGGTGCCCAATTGGGGGCGGGCGGAAATTCGCCGCAGATCGTCCCCGATATTGCCCGGCAGCGCGATCTGGCTCAGCGCCGCATCGCTTATCGCCAGCCACGCTCCCCGGGAACCGGCATAAAGGGTCAGCGTCGCAGGCTGCCCAGTGGGCACCCAGACGAGCGACGGAGCCTGAAGCCCGGTAGCCTCGTCCCGATAGTGAATGCTTCCCGTACCGGAAATCAGGACGAAAACCCGATTGCGACGCCCATGCAGCGTCCACTGCGTCGTATCCAGGGTCGAGGCAATTGTCTGGCTTTCGACTTCCTGCGCCAGATCGAGCCGCACGCGCAACGGCAAATTTTGTACTGAGTCCGTCATCACGCCTCCCAATTCCGTCAAAAGTACAAATTTCTTCCCAAAAAGTCTATTCTGGTGATCATCGTTTTCGCGATAGCGTCAGGCCAGCGCCGGGGAAGGAATATGCCTTCCCGCCGGGACGCATGCCCAAAAGGGCGAGAGGAGGATTTCCATGACATTGTTTTCCCGCAGGGTTGTCCTGCGTTCGATTGGCGTTGCCGCAACTCTTATGGCCAGCGTCAGTGCCTTTGCCGTATCCGCGCAGGAGCGCACTTCGGTCAGGATCGGCTATGCCGTTTCAAAGACCGGTGCCAATGCCGGCGGGGCTGGCATCACAACCATTCCCAACTACGACCTCTGGGTCCATGATGTGAACGCGGCGGGCGGGCTCGAAATGCCCGATGGCACTCGCCTGCCCATCGAAGTGATCGAATATGACGACCGCTCCTCGTCCGAGGAAGTGGTGCGTGCCGTCGAGCGTCTCGCCACTCAGGACGAAGTCGATTTCATGCTCGTGCCCTGGGGCACCGGCTTCAATCTCGCCGTTGCGCCGCTTTTTGATCGCTTCGGCTATCCCCAGCTCGCCGTTTCGGCGGTGACCGACCGTGCCCCGGAATTCGTGGAACGCTGGGATCGCAGCTTCTGGCTGCTCGGCGGCGGCGGAGACTACACGGATGCTTTGGCCGACATTCTCGTCCAGCAGCGCGACGCCGGTGTCATCAACAATGACGTCGCCGTCATTTCAGTGGCCGATGGGTTCGGCATCGATCTCATCACTGCCGCCCGCGAATCCTTTGCCGAAGCCGGGCTCAATATGGTCTATGACGTGACCTATCCTGTCGGCACCACCGACTTCACGCCCATGATCAATGAATCTGCCGCCACGGGTGCAGACACATTCGTCGCCTTCTCCTATCCCCCCGACACCTTCGCGTTGACCCAGCAGGCCCAGGTCGCCCAGTTCAATCCCAAAGTGCTCTATCTTGGCGTCGGAACCGGCTTTCCCGCCTACGGCATCAACAATGGTCCCAATGCCGAGGGCATCATGAGCCTTGGCGGTATCGACATCACCAATGAAGCGGTGATGGATTATCGTCAGCGTCACGAGGAATTCGTTGGTCAGGCGCCCGACTGGTGGGGCAGCGTCATCACCTATGCCAGCCTGCAGATGCTCCAGGAAGCCATCAAGCGTCACGGTCTTGACCGCGATGCGGTGTCCGAAGAGCTTTCGACCGGAACCTTTGAAACGGTGCTGGGGGAGACCACGCTCGAAAACAACCAGTTGCGGACCCTCTGGTTCGGTGGCCAGTGGCAGGACGGCAATTTCGTCGCCGTCGCCCCTTCCGACCGTGAAGGCGCGGTAGAGCCCATCCTGCCCAAGCAACCCTGGTTGCCGACCAACAACTAGGCCGATCTTTCAACCCGGCAACCGGGCCGATGGCCCGGTTGCGTCCCGGCCCCCGCGCTTGGGAACAGGTGATTTTTAATGCTGACAACGCTCATAGCCGGACTTGTGCTCGGCGGCACCTATGCACTGGTCGCCATGGGGCTGACCCTGCAATATGGCATTTCGCGCATCATGAATCTCGCTTATGGCGAGACGATCATCTTTGCCGCGTTCGCCGCCTTTTTTCTGTTTTCAAACTTCGCCATCAACCCCATCCTCGGGCTCGTCATCGTTTTGCCCGCCGCGTTCGCCTTCGGGTATGTGATCTACGGCGTCATGATGCAGCCGCTGGTCAAACGATCGGCCAAAAGCGGCACGCTTGAAGTGGATTCGATCCTGGCGACCTTCGGACTGCTGTTTGTGATCCAGGGCGTGATGCTCGTTGTCTTCGGGTCGAATTACACGAGCTACAACTATCTCAATTTCGGCGTGAATGTGCTGGGCGCCAATATCGCCGCCAACCGCCTTCTGGCGTTTGCCATCGCGGTGGCGATCGGGGGAAGTTTGTTTCTTCTTCTCACTCGCACCCGCTGGGGCACGACCATCCGCGCTATCGCCGTTGCACCCAATTCCGCGCCGCTGGTGGGCATCGATGTCAACCGTACGGCACGCTTTGCCTTTGCATTGGGCACCATGCTCGCTGCATCCGGTGGCGTCATGATTTCCATGTATCAGACCTTCACGGCCTCAATGGGCGTGGTCTTCACAATGAAGGCGCTGGTTATCGTCATAATGGGTGGTCTGGGCAATCTGATGGGCGCCCTGGTCGCCGGCCTTTTGCTGGGCATCGTTGAAACGCTTGTTGCAACCTATGTCGATCCGGGTCTGACCCTTGCCTCGACCTACCTCATCTTCCTTGCCGTGCTGCTCTGGAAGCCCTCGGGTCTGTTCGGAAAGGCGGCAGGACGATGAAAATAATCCTTGCTCTTGTCCTCGTCGTCATGGCTCTGGCAGCCCTTGCCTGGTTGCCAACCCAATTTGGCGCCTATGGCGTGGGCCTGTTGCTCGGGATGACGGGCTATGTGGTCCTCGCAAGTGCCTGGGCCCTGTTTTCCGGCCCCACGCGCTATGTGTCCCTGGCCACCGTCGCGTTCTTTGGCATCGGTGCCTATACGGTCGCCGTACTGAGCGAAACCTTGCCTTACCCGGCTGTCTTGCTCGTCGCCGCGCTGATCGGACTCGCGGTCGCCCTGGTCGTTGGCTTGGCCACCTTGCGCCTGGCGGGCGTCTATTTCGTGATCTTCACCTTTGGTCTGGCCGAATTGATCCGCCAACTCGTCACCTGGTATGAAGTCAATGTGACGGGCACGCTGGGTCGCTACATCTTCCTGCCCATTAGTTCCGAACAGATCTATTGGCAGCTTTTGGGACTTGCCGCCATTACCATCGGCATCGGCTGGTGGATTTCGCGCTCCCGTATCGGTCTGGCCCTCAAAGTCATAGGCGACGATGAAACGGTGGCCGCCCATACCGGCATCAACATCGCCGGGGTCAAGCTTGCCCTCTTCGCCGTCAGCGCCACAATCATCACGCTGGTTGGTGCCATTCAGGCTCCGCGCTGGACCTATGTGGAACCCTCAATCGTCTTTAATCCCACAATATCGTTCCTGACCCTGATCATGGCTTTGCTCGGCGGCGCCAACCGGCTCTGGGGCCCCATGCTTGGTGCCATCCCGTTGTTCCTGCTGTTTGAATGGCTGAGCGCCAATTTCCCCAGCCACTATTCGATCATTCTGGGTCTGATGTTCATCGCCATCGTCTTTGTCGTCCCTCGCGGCGTGCTGGCGCTGCTTGAAGATTTATGGAAACGCGCCCGTCCTGCGCGCAAGCCGGACGATGCGGCGGAAAGGGAGGCGGTCCAATGACGCAGCTCGTTGAGATAACCGGTCTCAAAAAGCAGTTCGGTGGGCTGACCGCCGTCAATGAGGTGAGCTTTTCGGTCACCGAAGGCGAGATCGTCGCGCTGCTCGGGCCCAATGGCTCGGGCAAGACGACGGTGCTCAACATGATCTCGGGCGCGCTGTCCCCCACATCGGGAACCATCGCGCTGGGCGGCGATACAATCTCCGGGCTATCCCCACATCGCATTGCGCATAAGGGGGTTGCCCGCACCTTCCAACTCGTCAAGATACTGCCCTCTCTGACCGTGGCCGAAAACGTCATCGCCGCTTTGGCCTTCAAGCCCTATCCGCTTTGGGGAAGCGCGGCGCATGACAGAGCCGAGGAGCTACTGGTCCAGTCTGGCCTGGGAGGACGTGGCGGCGAATACGCGAGCGATCTGACCTATATCGACCAAAAGCGCATGGAATTGGCCCGCGCCCTTGCCGCCGAGCCGCGCCTGCTGTTGCTCGACGAATGGCTTTCGGGGCTCAATCCGACCGAACTTCGTGTCGGCATCGATCTTATCGTCTCGCTGCGCGAACGCGGCATGACCATATTGCTCGTCGAACACATCATGGAGGCGGTGCGCGCTCTTTGCAGTCGTGCCGTCGTCATGAATGTCGGGAAAAAGATCGCCGATGGCCCAACCGCGGACGTCCTCGCCGATCAGGCTGTGATCTCGGCCTACCTGGGAGACGCTCATGCTTGAGATCAGAAACCTATCCTTGCGCTATGGCCGCCATCTGGCGCTCGACGACATCTCTGTTTCGATCGCGCAAGGTGAAACCGTCGTAATTCTTGGTGCCAATGGTGCGGGCAAGTCGTCTCTCCTCAAGGCCGTCGCCGGGCTGGTCAAGCCCGAGGGAAAATCGGTCATCGCGCTTGAGGGCAATTCGATCCTCGGCACGCCGCCACACCGCATCCCCGAAGCCGGCATTGCGCTGGTGCCTGAGGGCAGGGGCGTGTTCGGTGATCTCACGGTCGAGGAAAACCTCACCCTGGGCGCCAATCCCAAACGAGCCCGGGCCACAGAAGTCGAGCGCCACGCCTTGATCTTCGAGCTTTTCCCCCGACTCGCGGAACGCAGAAACCAGATGGTTCGGACCATGTCGGGTGGAGAACAGCAGATGGTCGCCATCGGCCGGGCTCTGATGAGCAATCCGAAATACCTGATGCTCGACGAACCCAGCCTCGGGCTTGCGCCTATCGTTGTGACCGAGCTGTTTTCCGCCCTGCGCAAGGTGCAGCAGACCGGCGTCGGCCTGTTGCTGGTTGAACAGAACGTATCGATTTCGCTTTCGATTTCCGACCGTGGCTATCTTATGGAAGCCGGCCGGATCGTGGGCGAAAACACCGCAGAGGCGCTCAAGACCGACGCTGCGGTGCAAAAGGCATTCCTTGGCGGCACAGCCGCCTGATTGAATAAGGAGAAGAACCATGGAACAGCTCGGCCTGCTCATTGGCAATGAAGATCACGAGGCAACCGGAGGCGCTGTGTTTGATCGCCTCAACCCCATTTCGGGCGAGGTGGCGACCCGCGCTGCGGCCGCCACCGTCGAAGACGCCCGCAGGGCTGCCGACGCTGCCGCTGCGGCGTTTCCCGAATGGTCCAAGACCCTGCCCAAGGAGCGGCGCAAGATCCTCTTGAAGGCCGCAGATCTGCTTGAGGAAAAAGGCCCCAAATTCGTTGAAGCCATGGGTGCCGAAATCGGCGCGACGGCCGGCTGGGCCATGTTCAACGTCATGCTCGCCGCCGACATGCTGCGCGAGGCCGCCAGCCTTGTGACCCAGATCAAGGGTGAGATCGTGCCCTCGAACCGTCCAGGCAGCCTTGCCATGGCAGTGCGCCAGCCCGCAGGCGTTGTACTTGCCATGGCGCCCTGGAACGCACCGGTCATTCTCGGTGTGCGCTCGCTGGCCACCCCCCTGGCCTGCGGCAACACGGTAGTGATGAAGACCTCCGAGCTCTGCCCGCGCACCCACCGCCTGATTGTGGAAACGCTGCTTGAAGCCGGCCTTCCCAAGGGCGCTCTCAATGCCGTCTCCAACGCACCTGATGACGCCGCCGAAATCGTTGAAGCCCTGATTGCCCATCCGGCGGTGCGCCGCGTCAATTTCACAGGGTCGACCCGCGTTGGCCGCATCATCGGGGAAACGGCGGGACGTCATCTTAAGCCCGCCCTGCTCGAATTGGGCGGCAAGGCGCCGTTCATCGTTCTCGACGATGCCGATCTCGATGAAGCCGTCGCCGCGGCCGCCTTCGGCGCCTATATGAACCAGGGCCAGATCTGCATGTCCACCGAACGCCTCGTGGTCATGGACGGCGTCGCCGATGCCTTCGTCGCCAAGCTGGCCGAAAAGGCCCGCACACTCGTCGCCGGCGATCCGCGCAAGGGCGATACCCCCCTCGGATCGGTTGTCGATGCCAGCGCCGCCCAGCGCCTCGAGCAACTCATCAAGGACGCGACGGGCAAGGGTGCGGTTCTGGCTGCAGGCGGACGCATCGAAGGCACCATCATGGACGCGACCCTGCTCGACAAGGTCTCGCCCTCGATGCGCATTTACAGCGAGGAGTCGTTCGGCCCGGTCGTCACTGTGGTTCGTGTCGGCAGCATCGATGAAGCCGTTCGTGTGGCCAACGACACCGAATACGGGCTCTCCTCGGCCGTGTTCGGCAAGGACACCAACCGCGCCCTCGCCGTGGCCCGCCGTATCGAAAGCGGCATTTGCCACGTCAACGGACCCACCGTCCACGACGAAGCCCAGATGCCCTTTGGCGGCGTCAAGGCATCAGGTTATGGACGGTTTGGCGGAAATTGGGGCATTGCCGAATTTACCGAATTGCGCTGGGTGACCGTCCAGGACGGCCACATCCACTATCCCATCTGACCCATGGGGATGCTTGAGGGGAAAATCTGCGTCGTCACCGGCGGCGCTGGCAGCATCGGTCGTGCAACGGCGCGGCTGATGCTCGAGGAGGGGGCAAGGCTTGTCCTCTCCGATCTTTCGGCGGAGGGCCTGGAACGTGCCGGGGCGGAACTGCCGGACGGCGAGGTAGCCCTGTTGCCCACTGACGTCTCCGACGCCGACAGCGTAAGAACGCTTGCCGCAAGAACACGCGAGACATTCGGCCATGTCGATGTTGTCTTTTCCAACGCCGGCAATTTCGGCGCCGTAGCGCCCATAGAGAACTATCCTGAAAATGTCTTCGAGGCCGTGCACGCCGTTCATGTGCGCGGCGCGTTTCTGGTTGCCAAATATCTCACCCCGCTCATGGGGCAGGGCGGCAGCTTCATCATCAATTCGAGCGTAGCGGCAACGCGAGGCGACCCGGGCGTTTATGCCTATATCACGGCCAAGCATGCACAGGTGGGGCTGATGCGCTGTCTTGCCAAGGAGCTTGCGCCGCGTGGTATTCGGGTGAACACCATTCATCCCGGACCGATAGACAATGACTTCCAACTCGACGTTGAGAAAGGTCTCGGCGAAGAGATCGGCCGCGACGGCACGGCGTTTTTCAACGAGATGATCCCCATGGGCCGCCACGGTAGCCCCAAGGAAATCGCCAGATCAGTGCTCTACTTGGCCTCTTCCCTGTCTAGCTTTACGACAGGATCCATGCTCATGGCCGATGGTGGTATGAGCGCCTGAAAAAGGCGCCCCGAGGGGCGCCTTTCAAGTCAGCGAAACAGGGAATTGACGTAATCGGCGCCGATGCCGACCTTGTCGTAATGGGTCCGGCACATCTCGATATAATTGTGCACGTCGAAATACCCATTGGGTTCGCCCGCCTCATCGAGCCAGATCAGTGGCCCGGTGACGGTGAAGAACACCTTCATGGGCTCCTCATGCTCATAGGCGACCAGCGTATGGCCCTCCCCGGGCGTCTCATAGACGAAATCGCCCTTGGTTGCCGTCCAGTCGTGCTCGAGATACCCCCATTTGCCCGACAGCGTCAGCGCGAAAACCTCATGGGGATGATAGTGCCGGTTCACCAGACCGGCCTCCTTGGCCATCAGGATATCGCACCACTTGTTCTGGGTTGGCGAAATCCAAAGTGGCCGCGAGGAGACCGTTTCGGTAAACGGCACATAATAGCGTTCGTCATCGGTCGGCGCGTTTTCCAGATAGACTTCGGGCAGCGCGTCAGGCTGGAAGACCTTGGTGATTGGTTTCAGATCTTTCCAGAATTCGGTCTTGGCAAGTTCAGGCATGTATCTCCTCCAGGGTGAGGCCCGGTTCAGTTGCGGATTGTGATATCGAGCAGCGCCAGCGTCCGCTTTTGCGAAATATGGTCGATGGCCTCGGCCAGAGCAGTTTCCAGCGCATCGGCGCTTTCTACCTTGCGTGCGTACGCACGGCTTGCCTCGGCCACCTTGATGAAGTCGGGGATGGGCGAAAGCGCCGTCAGTGGCATCTGGTTGGATTTTGAAGCGTACCCGTCGGGATAGATGTCGAGCACCGAATGGCGTACCGCTGCCCATTCGGCATTATTCATCACGATAACCAGCACCGGCAGGTCCAGCGCTTCAGCGATCTGGTGGCAGGCCACGGGGTTGGCGAACATATAGGACCCATCCCCCATGGTCGCGACGACAAGCTGCTCACGGTCAGCCAGTTGCATGCCCAGCGCTGCTGGGAACGACCAGCCCAGCCCCCCCGCATGCGGTTCCTGATACCAGGCGCGATGATGATCCAGCGTCATCGCCGGCATCGGACAACCCCGTTCCGAGAGCAGCACGGCTTGGCGCCCCGCCAGCGCCTGCGACACTTTGAGCGCCACGTAGTCGGCGGTCATCGTGCCCTCGCGGCCGATTTTTGCGCGTTCGATCGCCTCCTTGCGCGTTGCCGCATTGCGCTCGACGATCTCAGTCTTGCGTACACCAACGGCGTCGCCGGGTTCACTTCCGTCCATCGCCGCGGCCAGCGCCAGAACGCCGTCTGATAATTCGCACGCAATCGAAATATCGGAGCGGAAATTGCGGATCGGCATGCGCGCCTTGAGCGGATCGGGGCCCATATGAACCACCGTCGCATCCTCACGCGCCGCGTGTGCCTGCTGCGACCATGGGGCCAGCGAATCGAGCACGATCACCAGATCGGCGCGCTCCAGAAGCCATTTGGGATCGATGCCGGCATACATAGGGTGGTCGGTGGCGATGGCGATCTGCACCGCCCAGTAATGGCAAACGGGAATGGCCCAGCGCTCCGCCAACCCACCAAGCGCCGCAAAGGCCTCTGCGCTCCCTGCGCCATGCTGGGCAAGAATGACCGGAAACTTTGCCTCTGCCAGCTTTCTTGCCACTTGCCCGATCTGTGTCGGATCGGCGCCGATCCGGGCCGGCTGCATGCTCAGAGGGGAAGTAATATCGTCAGGTTTGTAGGGTTCGCACAGAACCTCGCGCGGCAGCGCCGCATAGACGGGTCCCCTGGGCGTTGAATTGGCAATAGCGTAAGCCCGATCCACGAGCGCTCCCGCCTGCTCGGGAAACCGCAGCTCATAGTCCCATTTGACGGCCTCACGAACCAGCGCGGCCTGATCGCGCATTTCCTGTCCCCAGCCGATAGGCACTGTACGCGCTCCGAACCTGCCGGATTCGGTCACCGGCGTTCGGCCGGAAAACAGCATGATCGGAATGTTTTCAACCGCTGCGTTGATGGCCCCGGTTGCGCAATTGGCCAGCCCCACATTGGTGTGGGCCATCACGGCCTGCGAGCGTCCGGTCGCGAGATAATAACCGTGTGCCATGCCCATAGCGGCGCTTTCATGGGGCATCACCAGCGCTTCTGGCAACGGCACGTCCTTGGCCGAAGCCTCGGCCAGCCCTTCGATGATCGGCGGGAAGTCCGTTCCCGAATTGGCGAAGACATAATCGACGCCGACAGCCTTGAGCCGTGCAAGCAGAGCGCCGCCTGCCGTGAGAGTGAGCTGCTTATGTTGGTTCATTTAAACTGCTATATATGAAATGTAAATATCATATCAAAGCATGTCGACTGTGGCGATCATAGTCAATTGCTAATCGAAACAATGGGCGGCAGGTTTGAAAATAAGTGAGAAAGTGCGGAAAAGCATGAATTTGGCTGACAAATTCATAACCACAGCCATATGAATATGGGCGAGAAAGTTATTTTACAATGCGCATGTATGTAGTCTAAATTTGAAATATCCGATGCATGACGTCGGTTCACATTGTCCCGCTGGAGAGGGACCAGGAGGAGAAAACCATGACATTTTCGTTGCCTCGCGCGGCCTTGGGTGCCGGCGCGCTACTCTTTTCCACGGCTCTGGCAGGTCCGGCTTTCGCGCAGGCCGAGTTCACCTTCACCCTGCATCACTTTCTGGGGCCGGGCGCGCCGGCGCAGACGCAGATGCTCGAGCCCTGGGCCGAGCGTATCGAAGAAGCTTCCGATGGCCGCGTCGATATCGAAATCTATCCCTCGATGTCGCTCGGCGGCACGCCAGCCGAACTGATCCGCCAGGCGCGCGATGGCGTCGTCGACATGATCTGGACCCTGAACGGCTATTCGCCCGGGCTCTTCCCGCGCACCGAAGTGTTCGAACTGCCCAATGTCCACACCAACGATCCCATAGCCACAAATCTGGCGATCGCTGAGTTGTTCGATGAATATCTGGCCGAAGAACATGTGGGCGTTCAGGTGCTGTTCCAGCACGTCCACGCCGGGCAGGCCATTCATATGGCATCCAAGGAAGTCCGCTCGCCCGATGATCTGGCCGGCACCACGCTGCGCATTCCGACGCGGACCGGTGCATGGGTCGTCGAGGCTCTGGGCGGTAACCCGGTCTCCATGCCGGTGCCCGATTTTCCGCAGGCGCTTTCACGCGGCGTTGTCGATGGTGGGCTTGTTCCCTGGGAAATCATTCCCGCCCTCCAGCTCCAGGATCTGACCGATTACCAGATCGAACTGGCCGACAAGGGCCGTCTGGGTGCCAGCGTCTTCCAGGTCTCGATGAATCTCGACCGCTGGAATTCGCTGCCTGAGGATATCCAACAGATATTCCTCGACAATTCGGGCGAAGACTGGCTGCGCGAAGTGGGTCAGATCTGGCGCGATATCGACGAGGCGGGCATCGCCATTGCCACCGAAGCGGGCAATGAGCACATCACCCTGACCGAAGAGGAAAGCGCTGCCTTCATCGAGGCCGTCGAGCCCGTGATCGGTCGCTGGGTCGACGAAGTCGGCGGGCAGGGGTCAATCGATGCCCAGGCCATCGTCGATGCCGCTCGCGCCGCAGTCGCCGCTCACGCCGAATAGGGGAATGACAATGGCAGCGACGCCGAAACGACAGGCTGTGGTGCGGATCGTTCGCGATCTCACTCGCTATTGGGCCCTGCTTGGCGGACTCGTCATCCTCGGCGTCGTTGCCGTCAACGTTTACAGCGTGGCGCTGATCATGCTGTTCGACCGACCTTTTCCGGGCGTCTATGAAATCGTCCAGGTGGGTACGGCGGTCGGCATGTTCATGTTCCTGCCCTATTGCCAGATCACCGGCGCCAATGTCACCGCTGACATTTTCACCTCGGGCATGGGCCGTCGGGCGATCGTGGCGCTGACCGGGCTTGGTGCGCTTTGCGCCATCGCCTTTGCGGCCATCTTTCTCTGGCGCATGAGCTTTGGCCTGATCGACCAGATGACCTATCGCGAAACCACAGCCATCTACCAGTTTCCGCTCTGGTATGCCTTCCTGCCCATCCTGGTTTCGCTGGCACTGTTGGCGCTTGCTGGTCTCGCCAACCTTATCCAGGCCACCGCCGGCATCGTTCCGGAAGAAGCCGAGTCTGCCTGAACCGTCTCAACCCGATCGGATCATTTCCCATGACTTCACAATTGCTGGTCGGATTGACCGGTCTGACCGTCCTGATCGGCATGATCGCCATCCGCATTCCCATTGGTTACGCCATGGCGGCGGTCGGCATGGGCGGCGTCCTGATTCTCTCAGGTCCCGCCATCCTGCTCTCCCAGCTCAAAACCCTGGCCTATGGCACCTTCTCAAATTATGATCTCTCGGTCGTTCCCCTGTTCATCCTGATGGGCCATATCGCCACCAAGGCCCAGTTGTCCCAGAGCCTGTTTCGGGCCGCCAATGCCTGGTTCGGCCGGTTGCGCGGCGGTGTCGCCATGGCGGCAATCGCTGCCTGCGCGGGCTTTGGTGCGGTTTGCGGCTCGTCGCTTGCAACCGCCTCGACAATGGGCAAGGTGGCGCTCCCCGAACTGCGCCGCTACAAATATTCGCCGGCTCTGGCGACGGGTACGCTCGCCGCTGGCGGTGTACTGGGCATTCTCATTCCGCCCTCGGTCGTTCTCGTCGTGTACGCGGTGATCGTGGAAGCCAATATCGTCACCATGTTTTCGGCCGCGCTGGTCCCGGGCCTGATTGCTGTCGTGTTCTTCATGATCGTCATCGCGATCTACACCTGGCTCGTGCCCGAAGCGGGGCCGCGCGGTGGCCAGGTCAGCCGTGAGGAACTGACAAGAGCCACCATCGGCGTCCTGCCGGTCGTCGTTGTCTTCGGTCTGGTCATCGGCGGCATTTACGCGGGGCTGTTCACTCCCACGCCCGCTGCCTCGATCGGCGTGTTCCTTGTTCTCGCCTATGGCGTGGCGCGGCGTCTTGTCGGCTGGCGCGATCTGCTCGATTCCATCCTCGAAACAGCCAAGACTGCCGGCATGATCTACCTGATCGTTCTGGGTGCCGAATTGCTCAAGATCTTCATGTCGCGCGGTGGCGTGCCTCAGGCGGCGGCCGACATGATGCTCAATTCGGGGCTGGAGCCGATGATGATCCTCATCCTGCTCCTCGTCGCCCTGATTGTCCTCGGATGCCTCATGGATTCGCTTTCGATGATCCTGCTGGCCATGCCCTTTTTCTGGCCGGTGATCGCCCAGCTCGATTTCGGCATGACCCCCGATGATACCAAGGTCTGGTTCGGAATTCTGGCGCTGATCGTTGTCGAGCTTGGGCTGATAACGCCGCCCGTGGGTATGAACGTCTTTGTCATCAATTCCATGGCCCGCGACATTCCCATGTGGGAGACGTTCAAAGGCGCGCTGCCGTTTTTTGCCGCCGAAATCGTTCGGGTCGCACTTTTGCTGGCATTTCCGGCAATAGTGTTGTTCTTTCCCAGACTTCTCGGGTAGGCGGCAAACGGGGGTCGGATTGGCCACGCAACTCAACAATTCGGTTTCCAAGGCGTTCGACATCCTGCGCCTTCTCGGACGTGGCCGTCAGCGTGTTTCGGCGGCTGACGTGGTGCGCGAACTTGGCATGAACGCCATCACCGCCCATCGCTTCCTCAAGACCCTGGAAGCGGAAGGCGCGCTCGTTCAGGTGAGCAAAGGCAGTTTCCGCCTCGGCTATATGTTGGTGGATCTCGGTGACCGCGCCCTCGAGCAGGATCGGCTCGGCCAACTCATGCAACCGCTGCTTGAGGAAATCACGGGCGATCTCAAAGAAGCCTCGATGGCCACCATCTACCAGATCGGTATGGTGGTCTGTGTCGCTCGGGCCATGCCGCAGCGCTCGCTTTCGGTCGATATCAGAGTGGGTGACCGGCTCGAAGCCTATTGCACGGCGCATGGCAAGATGTGGCTGGCTCATGTTTCGCCGCGTGAGCGGGAAAAATACCTTTCCTCGCTGAAATTCGAAGCGTTTACCAACCGCACCATCACCGCTCGGGCCGAACTCGAAGAGGAAATCGAACTTTCGCGTCAGCGCGGCTTTTCCTACAATATGGGAGAACGCGAAGAAGGTATAACGGCCATCGCCGTGCCGGTGCTCACCTCGGGCGGACGCATGGTTGCCGGACTTTCGATGTTCGGTCCCACGTCCCGTATAAATCGCGATACCCTCGACAGCGCCATCGACCGGCTCAAATCGGCCGCATGTGAAGCTTCCGTCCTGCTCTATGGCAAAGGACTGGCCGAATAAGAGCCGATCGCGGCGATCAGCGCGACCACCCCAGCCGTTTCGCGATATTGATCGCGCTTTGACGCACCAATTCCTTGAGGTCGGGATCGGTCTGTTCCACCTTCTGATCGGGAACCACAATGGAAATGGTAGCTCGGCAGGCTCCCGCAGCATCAAGGATCGGTGCCGCAATGCAGGCAATCGAATAGGCCGATTCTCCAGCCTGGATCGAAAGCCCGGCATCGAGCGCCTGACGCGAACTTGCCGTCAGAATCTCGATATCGGTTTCGGCCCGGCCGGTAGGTGATGGGCAACTGGCATGGGAGAAAATCGCGCGTCGCTCGTCTTCAGGCAGGTGCCCGACCAGCAACCGCCCGGAGGCCGACCAGTTGAGCGGCGTGCGGCTGCCCACTTGCGAGGCGACCTGAAAATGGTCCGGCCCGTCGACCATCCCCAGCACCACCATGAAATCGCCGTCCCGCCCGCATATCTGAACGGTCTCGCCAGAAGCCAGCGCAAGGTCGCTCATTTCGTGGTTGGCGGCATCCAGAAGATCGACATGGCGCGCATAGGTCAGCCCGTAATGATAGAGCCGATGCCCGAACCACACCGTTCCGTCCTCGAACCGGTCCAGCATGTCCTTTTCGACAAGATCCTCGACAAGCGTATAAACCGTCGAAAGCGGCGCCCCCACGGCGCGGGCGATTTCATAGGCCGTCGCCGGCGCATCATTGCTCTGGAGAAAATCGAGCACCTGCAGAATGCGATCAAGCGCACTCGTCCGCGTGCGCTTGGTCTTCACAGCGTCCTTGGACGTGTCCAATGTGCTCATTTCGCCGATCCTCCCGCGAGTGCCGCGCCGGGTTCAGTTTGCATTATTCTCCCCGGCGCGCAAATACAGCGTCCTTAATCGGGCCAGTTGAGAATGGCCTTTTCCTGCGCCAGAACGCGCAGCCGCAAATCGGAAACGATCGGCGTATTGGACTTGCGCGCCGCATCGAGTTCCTCGGTCAGCCGTTCGGCGACGACGAACTCCTCGTCGGGATGCAGGTTGCAGGGATCGAGATAGAAGTAATTATGCTCAACCTCATGGTCGCGCACGATCACCGGCCTTTCCCCCTGTGCCATACGATCCGCCAGATCCCAGGCCGAAATGTTGGCGCCCTCGGGATCAACCAGCACCTTGAGCCGGTCGAGCGGATTGTCGGTTGGGTCAGGGTCGATGATGGCGGTGATGCCATCCCGTCCTTCCAGTGTGGATTGCCAGAGATCGAGCGCCCTTTGCTCGCGGGCCCTGATCCCGGCGTGGTCGCGCGTCTCCCAGGCTTCAAGCGCCGCGATAACGCCGGCAACGCCTTCTTTGCCCACCTTCATTCCGCGACCCACGCCACGGTTCTGCAGGTAACATGCGGCAACGAAGTTCTTTTCCCCCGCAATGATGCCCGAGGTCGGCCCGCCCAGAAACTTGTGCCCGGAATAGAGCACAAGATCGGCGCCCGTCTTGAGAAACTTCTCC
Source organism: Pelagibacterium halotolerans B2 (assembly GCF_000230555.1). Classification (GTDB taxonomy): domain Bacteria; phylum Pseudomonadota; class Alphaproteobacteria; order Rhizobiales; family Devosiaceae; genus Pelagibacterium; species Pelagibacterium halotolerans. The sequence goes on from NC_016078.1 coordinate 3,722,260, forward strand.
AGATCGTATTCCGATGCCGCGTCCACGATCACCGGCACACCTTTTTCATGAGCAACCTCACAGAACGTTTCGAGCGCGATCTGTCCATAATCGACAACGTGGTGCGAAATCACGTAAACCGCCGCCGCGGTCTTGTCGGTTATGGCTCCGGCCAATTGGTAGGCATGCGCGCTGGTCGCCTGACCCACCGGTACCACTTTGGCACCCGAAAGCCTGATGCCCTGTTCGACCGGTGCGCCATAAGAGACCATGTGTCCCGTCTGGATGACGATCTCATCCTTGAGCCCCGTCGTATCGGGAAGGCGTTCGATGGCGGCCAGATCCTTGCCCGTCATGGCAGCGGCGCAGGCCAGCGTGACGGCCGCCGAGCACGACGCCGTCACGCACCCTGCTTCTGCTCCGGTCAGCCGTTCGATGGTGCGCGAAGCGATGCGCTGCAGGTCGGAGATTTCGGTCCATTGCGAGAGGATCGCGGTCACGGTCTCGACCGCATGCGGCACGACGATCGAAGCGCCCAGCGAAGTCATGGTTCCCGAACAATTGATGACGGGGCGCAGGCCAAGCGTTTTGCGGATATCGGTCATTGGGGCGTACTCAATTGTCTATGGCGACGATGGCTTCGATTTCCACCGTGATCGCGTTGGGGAGCGAGGAAAAGCCGACTGCAGAGCGGGCATGAATGCCCTTTTCGGCAAATACGGCGTTGAACAGGTCCGAACAGCCGTTGATGACCTGGGGATGCTCGGTAAAGTCGGAAGTGGCATTGACCATGCCCAGCACTTTGACGATGCGGCGCACCCGGCCCAGATCGCCCAGCGCTTCCTCCATCACCGCAATCAGGTTAAGCCCGGTCAGCTTGGCGTGGTCATAGGCCTCATCGGTCGAGACGGTATCGCCCACCTTTCCCGAGTGGCGCCGGCCATCGGGATAGGTCGGTCCCTGGCCCGAGAGATAGAGCATATTGCCCTCGATCACATGGGTGACGAAGTTGGCGATCGGCGGCGCGGCCGGGGGCAAGGTCAGCCCCAATGCGGTGAGCCGGTCGTAAGGGCTCTGGTCCGCGCGCTTTTTCGCCTCGGAGACAGTCATAGGATACTCCAGTTAGAGTGCGATCAGGAAAAGGCCTTTCCGGCTCGATCGCACGACAAAACAAAACTCTCGATGTTCCGGCCCGGTTCAATCGGGCGCGGGCTCTAGGACGCCTGCGCCAATTCGTTGTGGCGGATGCAGGCAACGTGATGGTCGCCGCCGAGATGGTCGGCGGGCGGGACGATTTCGGCACACGCCGCGATGGCATGCGGGCAGCGGGTACGGAATACGCATCCCGATGGCGGGTTGATGGGGCTGGGAATGTCGCCGGCCAGCGGCACATGTTCGCGACGGCGCGTCGGATCGGGGATCGGCGCCGTGGCCAGCAGGGCTCGCGTATAGGGATGGCGGGGATTGGCATAGACCGCCCGCGAAGGTCCCCGTTCCATGACGCGCCCCAGATACATCACCACCACCTCGTCGCAGAGATATTCAACGACCGAGAGGTCATGGGCGATAAACAGCAGCGTCAGCCCCAGCCGTTTCTGCAGATCGCTCAAAAGGTTGAGCACCTGCGCCTGCACCGAGACGTCGAGCGCCGAAACCGGCTCGTCGGCCACCACGAATTCGGGCTCGACCGCAAGCGCCCGGGCAATCCCGATGCGCTGGCGCTGGCCGCCGGAAAACTCATGAGGAAACCGTCTGGCGTGCTCGGGGGCAAGTCCCACAAGCGTCAGGAGCTCTGCAACCCGCTCCTTGCGTTTTGCGCCCTTGGGGTAATTGCAGGCGTCGAGCGCCTCTCCAAGGATCGCCTCGATCCGCATGCGCGGGTTGAGCGAGGAGAACGGGTCCTGGAAAATGATCTGCATGCGCTGGCGATAGGCCCGCATGTCGCGCTCGGACAGCGCAAAGATATCGACGCCGTCGAACACCGCCTTGCCGCCGGTGGGCTCGATCAGTCGCAACAGGGTGCGTCCCGCCGTTGTCTTGCCGGACCCCGATTCGCCCACCAGCCCAACGGTCGTGCCGCGCTTGATCGAAAAGCTCACATCCTCGACAGCATGAACGGTCCTGCCGCCCCGTCCCGAAAAGCGTTTGACCAATGCCTCTATGATCAGGAGAGGGGCGACGGATTCCATTGCGAGAGTCATATTTCGGCACTCCTCAGGCAGCGTGACAGCCGATCAACGCCAGCGCTTTCGAGCTGCGGCGGTATCGTGCTGCAGGCCGATATCGCGTAGCGGCATCTTGGCTCGAACGCACAGCCCGGTGGCAGCGCCGTAATGGGCGGCACCGAGCCGGGAATGGAATAGAGCGCCTTGCGCTCCCCATCGGGGTTCAGATCGCGCTCCGCATTGGGCGTACAGGCCAGAAGTCCCTCGGTATAGGGATGCTTTTGCTTTTGAAACAGTTCGATGACCGGCGCCTGCTCCACGACGCGCCCGGCATACATCACAACCACCTCATGGGCGATTTCGGCCACAACCCCCAGATTGTGGGTGATGAACAGGATCGACATGCCGAACTGGGTCTGCAGCCGGCGCAACAGATCGAGAATTTGCGCCTGGATGGTGACGTCGAGCGCGGTTGTGGGCTCGTCGGCAATCAGCAGCGATGGGTTGCAGGCCAGCGCCATGGCGATCATTACCCTCTGGCGCATGCCGCCCGACATCTGGTGCGGGTAATCGTCGAGCCGGTTGGCCGCGTCGGGGATTTCCACGTGCCCGAGCATCTCAAGCGCCCGCTTGCGGGTCTCCTCGCGCCCGATATTTTCGTGCAGCGCGATCATTTCCCCGATCTGGTCACCCACCGTATAAAGCGGATTGAGACTGGTCATCGGCTCCTGAAAGATCATGGCGATCTCCCGGCCGCGCAGCTTGCGAAACCCGCGCGGCGAGGTTCTTGCCAGGTCGTGGACAGTTCCTTTGGAGTCCCGAAACAGCACGTCCCCGCTCTCGATTGCGCCCGGCCGGGACAAGAGCCCCATGATCGAAAGCGAGGTCACCGATTTTCCCGACCCGGACTCCCCCACGACAGCCAGCGTCTGGCCGCGCTTGAGGTCGAACGTCACCCCGTCCACGGCCTTGGCGGTCAACCGCTTGGTCGTAAACCAGGTGCGCAGATCGCGCACCGAAAGGATCGTGTCGGGAGCAAGCTCTCTCATCGCGCCCACCCGCAATGGGGGCAGTTGGCAAGCTGGGCGCCGGGCGCCGGCTGGTAGCGATGCGCCGCGATGGCCCGCGCCCCAAGGATGGCATGACGCGGCTCGAAAATCTCGTGCAGCGTCGATGTTATGCCCTTGGAATCCTTGACTTCGATATCGCTCTTTTCGAGGTCGAAGATCGTAAATTCCGCCGGCTTTCCCTTGGCCAGAAGGTTGGTGTGATCGCGTCGGATCGCCTTGCGCGGAGCGATGGTCGCTGCGTGGATCACCTGCTCGAACCCCATGCCCAGCGAGAGCAATTTCGACATGGTAGTGCCCATGTCCCAGACAGCGCCATCCATGGAGCGATTGTGCAGATCGGTCGAAATGGTCTGCGGCAGCATGTTCTTTTCGAGCGCCGCCTTGGCCACTTCGAACGAAAACGATGCCCCGCCATGCCCGACGTCGAGCACCACGCCGCGCGCCGCCGCATCCTCGACAAGGGTGTAAAGGTCCTCATCTTCGAGGATCGAGCCACCCACCTTGCCGTTGAAACAATGGGTGACGATGTCGCCTTCGGTCAGCAGCGAAAGAATATCATCGTAAAGCGGGGGCGGTTCGCCCACATGCACCATGATCGGCAGCTTGAGCACGCGCCCGAGCTTTTTGGCCAGCTTGACCGGCACCAGATCCCACCCGCCCGAAATCACCGCGCTGGCCCGGACCTTGAGCCCCACGATCACGTCGCGATTGGCCTCGACGGTCGCCGCGATCCGGTCGATATCGATCGAACGCATGTCCTGAAGCTCGGTCACCCGGTTGCAGGCAACAAGTCCGATCGAGCCGATATTTAAGAACGCATAGACATTTTCGAGCGCCGGCTCGATCATCAATTCGCGCAACCCATGAAAATTGGCTTCGCCCGCCGATCCGGCATCGACCATCGTGGTCACCCCGTGCCGGGCGCCGCACTGTTCGGGCCGGAGCGAAATATCGGTGCCGCCATACCAGATATGGGTGTGGATATCGGTCCAGCCCGCCGAAAGGTAACTGCCCCCGGCATCGAGGATTTCCGCATCGTCGGGCACGACAATGGTTGTTCCTGTCTCGATGATCTTTCCGTCTGTGCCGACAAGGATATCGATTGCCGAGGACGTAACCCCTGCAAAGTCGACAGGCTTTGCGTTGCGGATCAAAAGCGGCTTTTCGGCGGGAGAAAATTGATTGCCGATCATTTAGATGTCCTTTGCAAGACGGGGGTCGAGGAGGTCGCGCAAACCGTCGCCCAGAAGTTGGAGCGCCAGAACGGTGATGACGATTGCAAGGCCCGGATAAAACAGAAGCCAGCTTGCCGAATTCATGAACTGGCGGCCAGCCGAAATCATCGTGCCCCAGGTCGGGATATCGGGCGAAATGCCGACCCCGAGAAACGACAATCCGGCTTCGGCAAGAATGGCTTGCGCGAAAATGAAGGTGCCCTGCACCAGAAGCGGCGAGGTGACATTGCGCAAAACGTGCCGCACGAGGATAACCGGGGTCGGCACCGCCAGCGCGCGGGCCGCCTCCACATAGGGCAATTCCCGGATCACCAGCGTCGAGGCGCGCACCACCCGCGCCATGCGCGGCGCATAAACGATCCCCAATGCCAGAACCACATTGAACGCCGAGGCGCCCAGCGCCGCGACCAGCGCGATGGCCAAAAGGATATCGGGAAACGCCATCATCGCGTCGATCACTCGAGAGACCGGCGCGTCGGCCCTGCGGAAGAACCCGGCCACGAGCCCGAGCACGATGCCGATCAGCGAGGAGACGATAACAACCGAGAAAGCCACCGAAAGCGAGGTCTGCCCGGCATAGAGAACACGGGTCAGAATATCGCGGCCCAACTCGTCGGTGCCCAGCCAGAACTGGCTATTGGGCGCGGTCAACCGGTTGACGATCGAAAGCTGGCTCGGACTGTGCGGCGTAAGCAGCGGCGCAAAGATAGCGGCCAGCACGACCAGCGTTATGACGATCAGCCCGGCCGCAGCGGTGGGCCGTGCCAGAAGGCGGACCAAAAGATTGGGTGATTTGCCCTGTGCGGACGAAGCGAGCGCGGCCATCAGTACCTCACCCGTGGATCAACGAGCAGATAGAGCATGTCGATAGCGAAATTGACCAGCACATAGAGCCCGGCCACAATGAGCAGAGCACCCTGGATAACCGGGTAATCGCGCCGCAATACGGCCGAAACGATGAGGTTGCCAACACCGGGGAGCGCAAAAACCGTCTCGGTGACGATAGCACCCGAAATGAGCAGCGCCGCCGTCAGCCCGATAACAGTGAGAATGGGGATCAGCGCATTCTTGAGCGCATGACGGACAACGACCCGCCATTCGCTCATGCCCTTGGACCGTGCCGTACGCACATAATCATCGTTGAGCACGTCGAGCATCGAGGCGCGGGTAAAGCGCATGATCAGTGCCGAGGAGACGATCCCCAGCGTCGTGGCGGGCAGAACGAGGTGATAGAGTCTTTCGCCCAATGGCGAATAAGGCCCGCCATAACCCGAGGTCGGAAACCACCCAAGGCTCACCGCAAACGTCTGGATGAAGATCAGCCCCAGCCAGAAACTGGGAACCGAAGCGGCAAACATGGCAAGCGATGTCATGGCCTGATCGAACCACGAGCCGCGCCAATAGGCCGATGCGACACCGATCGGCAGCGCGATCGCCGTTGCAATGGCCAGCGAGAAGATGGTGAGGAAAAAGGTCGGCTCGGCCCGTAGCCACAAGGCCGTTGTCACCGGTTGGCCAAGAAAGATCGACTGGCCGAGATCGCCGCGAAAAATGCCCCCGACATAGGAGATGAACTGTTCGAGGATCGTGCCATCGAGCCCCAGCCGCTGGCGCAACGCCTCGATATCTGCTGCGGTGGCATCGGGGCCCAGCATGACCGCAGCCGGATCGCCGGGGGTTACCCGTACGATGATGAAGACAATTGTCACGACGATGGCCATCACCGTGAGCATGCCGATCAGTCTATTGAGCGCAGCGCCAAGCATGGGTCGACTTTCCAAAAAGGGGACGCGAAGGGAAGGATGGCCATGCCGGAAAGGACTGGCAATGGACTTGCTGGCCCTCCCTCCCTTCGATATTCCCCGGGGGCGCCGCCATTGTCCGGAGGACAGGCAATGCCGGCGCCCGCAGGGAGGATCGCTTATTCCTCGAGCCAGGCGTTCCAGAAATAGGGCCATGGCGCGGGGTTCATACCTTCGAGGGCCGGCGATTGAGCGGCAACGGCATTGAAATTGCCGACCTTGAACGCGGGCACTTCCTCATAGATCGCCTCTTGCACCGCCGCCCAGAGTTCAACGCGGGCGTCGGGGTCGGCTTCGGCGTTGAAGGCGCCCAGCGCTGCATGTTTGGCATCGGACACCCACCAGCCGGGCGAGGAATCCGACATGATGCCGGTTAGCGACGGTTCGGGCAGGAAGGGCGAGTGGGTGATATAGATGTCCCATAGCGCCGGATCGGTGCGCCGCTGAGTCAAGGTTGCCCATTCCACAACATCGAGCTGAACGTCGAACCCGGCCGCCTCGAGATAGGCCTCGGCCACCTGGGCCATCGTATAGTGAAACTCGTACTGGCGCGAGGTCAGGATACGCAGCGGCGAGCCGTCATAAGAAGAGTCCGCGAGCAACTGGCTGGCCAGTTCCGTATCGCCCATCGGCTTATAGGGTTCGGTGCCCGCTTCGGTATGCCAGACATACCCTTCAGGATACATCGCCCCATCGGCGGTAAAGAAGTCTTCCGATCCGAACGCGGCCAGCAGCATGTCCTGCGGCGCAAGGGCCGCCTGAATGGCCTTGCGCACGGCGATATCGGAGTTGACGCCTTCGGCCGTGTTCATGACGAACACCGGCCAGCCGAAGGGGGCCAGCATCACCGGTTCGGTATTGCCCGAGGCGATGCGGTCATAGGCCTCCACGGCGATGGAATCGATATAGTCGAACTGGCCCGCGACAGCGCCCTCGATACGGGTATTGGGATCGGGGACGGGAACGAACCGGATTTCATCGAGATATTGGTGGCGCGCACCGCCATAGCCGCTGGAATCCTCATCGCGCGATACGTAGTCATTAAACCGCGTAAGCTGGATATATTGGTCCGGGCGGCGTTCGGCCAGCTGATAGGGGCCGGTGCCGACGAAATCTTCCATGACGTCTTCGCCGGCGATTTCGGACGGAATGACGATGGCCGCCGAATTGTTGAGCGACAGCAGGGACAAAAGCGGTGCATAGGGCCCGCTCAGCGTGATCTGTACCGTGTAGTCGTCCACAGCTTCGACGCCCTCAACGGTTTCCGCCGTCTGCATGCCGCGGCTGGCGATGCGCAGCCAGCGTTCGAGCGAAGCGACAACATCCTCGGCGGTCATGTCCGAGCCATCGTGGAAGGTAACGCCCTCGCGCAGCGCGATTGTGTAAACCGTACCGTCTTCGGAAATTTCGGGCATGTCCGCTGCCAGCAGTGGCACGACGGCCCAATTGGCGTCGAACGTATAGAGCGTTTCAAACATATGCTGGGTGATGATGCCGACAAGATCGGCGGTCGAGGTCATGGGATCGAGGGTGGGCGGTTCACCAATGGTCGCCACGTCGATTGCGCCGCCCTCGGTTTGCGCCAGGGCGAAACTTGGCAATGAAATGCCGGCCAGGGCAGCGATGGCCGCTGCCTTGAGAAAAGTCTTCATAACGATGCTCCCTTTGTTCAATGATACATAGTTATGGAATACATATCATTGTTCTGTTATGAGAGCAGAGCTTTGACCCCACGTCAAGCCTATGGGTCCTTCGACCAGCGGAAGGCATATTTCATATTTACAAATGAATATATATTGATATGTTGGAACTAACGAACTTGCCGGAAATTTGATATTCGATGACCACTCACCGCAGCGATCCCACCCATAATCACGATCATTCCGCCCATCATCACGGCGATGGGCACCACAGCCATGCCCCCGAAGTCGGCGAGAACAACGAACGGGTGGTCCTTGTCGGGTTCGCTCTGACCGCTGGATTCATGGTGGCCGAGTTGATCGGTGGCATTCTGGCAGGCTCATTGGCGCTGGTGGCCGATGCCGGGCACATGCTGACCGACGCGGCGGCATTGGCGCTCGCCTGGGCGGGCTTTCGGTTCGGCCGCAAGCTTTCCGATTCCAAGCGTACCTTCGGCTATATGCGCCTTGAAGTGCTCGCCGGTTTCGTCAACGCCATCACGCTCTTCGCGCTCGTCGGCTGGATCACCTACGAAGCCATCCAGCGCCTGTTCATGCCCCATCCGGTTCTGGCCGGCCCGATGATGGTGGTCGCCGTTCTGGGACTGGTGGTCAATATCGCCGTGTTTTTCATGCTCAGGCAGGGCGACACCAGCCACGTCAACATTCGCGGCGCCTTGCTGCACGTCCTTGGCGATCTTCTGGGCTCGGTTGCGGCGATCGCTGCGGCCATCGTGATCTATTTCACCGGCTGGACGCCGATCGATCCGATCCTGTCGGTACTGCTCTCGGTCCTGATCCTGCGTGCTGCGTGGGCTCTTTTGCGCAATGCCGTGCAGATCCTGATGGAGGGAACGCCGGGCAACATCGAGATCGACGCGCTGCGCACCCATGTGCTCGAAACGGTGCCCGATATCGAAGACGTCTCTCACGTCCACGTCTGGTCCATTACCTCCGGTAAGCCCGCAGCAACAATGGAAGTCTCGCTCAAGGCCGGAGCTGACTACCGCACGATTTCAGAGCAGGTCAAAAAGACGCTTTCCCAGCGCTATGCCATCGGCCATGCCACCGTGGAAATCAATTGGGCAAACCACCCAAAGGACTGCCCCCTGTCGGCACCGACCCCTCACCACTGATCGATAGCAAAAAGGGCCGTCCCAATATCCGAACGGCCCTTTTCAATTATTGTGTTTGCGACCAGTACAACCGGGTCGGATTGTCGACGACAAGCCGCCGCAGGCTTTCGGGCGTCGGCGCGATGATCTTGAGCAGATCCACCAGTTCCCCGTCATCTGGCATATTGTTTCTGATATTGGGATGCGGCCAATCGGTGCCCCACAGCACGCGGTCGGGGAATTTCTCCACCAGCAACCGGCCATATTCGGCAGCGTCGTGGAATGGAGGTCCGGATCGCGAAAGCCGCTCCGAACCGCAAACCTTGACCCAGAAGCGCTCGTCTTCCATCAGCTCCAAAAGCAGTTGAAACGCCTGTTGCTCGACCCCGGCGCTGGCATCGATCCGCCCCATGTGATCGATCACCGTAACGATATCGAGATCCTTGAGGAACGGTGCCAAATCCGCCAGCCAATGGGAATCGAAGTGCACGACGATATGCCAGCCGAACGGCTTGATCTTGGCAACGATTTCACGGACGGCATCCTGGTCGGCGGCCTCGCCCAGATGCGCGACGAAATTGAACCGCACGCCCCGCACGCCGGCGTCGTGAAGCCCTTGAAGTTCCGTCTCGGTCACATCGCGTTCCACCATTGCGATGCCACGATAATTGCCATTGCCGGCGCTCAGCGCATCGACCATGGCCCTGTTGTCGGTCCCGTGGCAACTGGCCTGAACGACCACCGAGCGCGATAAGCCCAGATGCTTGTGGAGTGCAAACAGCTTCTCCTTCGGCGCGTCCTCCGGACGGTAGGTCGCGGAACTGGAATAGGGGAACACATCGCCGGGACCGAACACGTGGCAGTGGGCGTCGCACGCACCGTCGGGCAGAACCAGGTCGGGCGTTTTGGGCGACGGATGGGGAGGCAAGGACATGTATTGACGTCTCTTAGTTGGGTTGAACTTCAATGGCTGGCCGTGGTGTCGCCGTGACCATACGGAAGACCGTAAGGCCAACGATGCAGAGCCCCATGAGCCGCGCAACCAGCGTCGGCGCATCGGTCGCATCGACCGGAGTAGGCCAGCAGATCAGCAGCGTACCGGCCACCAGCGCTGCGCGCTCGAGCCAGGAAATGGGGCGGATCATCCAGCCGGCAAAGGCGATGGTAATCGAGGTAACAGCGACAGTGGCGAGGATGATCCCGAGCACGATCTGCAGCGGCGTTCCGATCATCAGGATCCCCGGCATTGTGACGAAAAGGAACGGCACCAGTAGCTTGACGAAGCCAAGCCGGATCGATTCCACGGCCGTTTCGTTTGCTCCTGCCCCCGAGATCGACGCCGCCGCATAGGCCGCGAGCGCAACCGGCGGGGTAATGGCCGAAACCAAACCGAAATAGAAGATGAACATATGCGCGGAAATCGCCGGCAGTCCGAGCCGGGTGAGCGCCGGAGCCACCAGAACCGCCAGCAGCAGATAGGCCGCCGATGTGGGCAGGCCCATGCCCAGAACGAAAGAGGCCAGCGCCGTCAGCAGCAGGATCGCCCAGATATTGCCCGCACCCACCTCCACGATGAGGCTCGAAAGCATCAGCCCCATGCCGGTGAGATTGAGAACGCCGATGACGATACCCGCGGCAGCAACGGCCGCAACAATGGGCAGCGTTGCGAAAAGCGTGTTGCGGCAGACGACCAGCAGACCGGTGATCCCGATCCGCGTATCCTTGTGCCAGGGGCTGATAAGCAGGGCAAAGCCGATGCAAAAGACTGCGGCCCGCGTCGGGGTCATCCCCATGAACAACAGCACGATGATGCCGATTAGCGGCAACAGCAGATAGCCGCGGGTCCTCAGCGTTTCGATGAGGAAGGTAAGGCCGCCCGTGGTATCGCGGGCAAGGTCCAGCTTGCCGGCCTCCAGCCGCACCGCGATCAGCAGCGCCAGGACATAGAGCAGTCCGGGCACGAGCGCCGCCAGCGCAATTGTCGAGTAGGGCACCCCGATAATTTCCGCCATCAGGAACGCCGCTGCCCCCATGACCGGCGGCAGGATCTGCCCCGCCGAAGACGCCGCCGCTTCGATAGCGCCAGCCAGGTTTGCCGAATAGCCGACCCGCTTCATCAGTGGGATGGTGAACGTGCCCGTCGTCACCACATTGGCGACGGCACTGCCGTTGATCGTGCCGACCAGCGTGCTCGATACGGCGGCCGACGGCCGATAGTCCCGGTCCGCCCTGGATGCGCCCGGTAATCCCGCGCGCCACATCGACGAACACCTCGCCGGTCCCGATCTGCATGAGCAACGTTCCCAGCAGGGCAAACAAGAAAATGTATTCGACCGCCACGCCCATCGGCGCACCAAAGAAGCCTTCGGTGGACAGGAACAATGTCGATGTCAGACGGGCGAGATCATAGCCGCCATGGCCGTATTTGCCGGGGATGAGATAGCCGAAATAGGCATAGAGAAGTGCGGTGACAGAAAGGATGAGCAATGCCCAGCCGAGGGTCTTGCGCACCAGTATGAGGGTGATGATCACCAGTGCGACGAACATCCACTCATCGATCTGGGTGGAGAGAGCGCCGCGCATGACGATGTCGAAATAGGAGTGCCAGAGATAGATCCCTGGCACCAGGGCGATGACCCCCAGAATATAGAAGATCACACGCGTGGGGACGAACCGTGTCTCCAGACTCACGGCCAGAAGGCCCGCCATTGCCACCATCGAATAGAACATCGAGCGCAGAACCAGGGCGGTGATGCCCCCGAAATAGGCGCCCCAGATGACGATGACGGTCACGCCGACGGCAAGCATGGTGTAGAGGAAGGAGGCGATGATCGCCTCCTTTTCGGTTCCATGCTCATTGGGCAGCGCAATTTTGCTGTAGAGTTGGGACAGGAACGACATGATCGAGGCTTTCCGTTACTGGGCCTGTTCGTCGAAATAGAGCTGAGCGCCCTGATGCAGGCCGATTGGAGTGTTGACGGCCGTTTCGACCTTGATGTTGGCCGCTTCGGGATGGACCTGCGCCAATTCGTCGAGATTGTCGAAGAGCGCTTTGGTGATGGCGTAGACCTGCTCGTCGCTCGCAAACTGGCTGGTAAAGATCGTCGCCGGATCGTTGATGACCATCACCGGCTCGTCTTGCCCCTCATAGGTGCCCGCAGGCATCTCGTAGGTCTGATAGAACGGATATTCGGCAATCATGGGTGCCACGGTTTCCTCGTCGATCGAGAGCAGCACCATGTCGCGCTGCGCACCCAGATCGATAAGCGCGGCGGTCGGAGCACCGGCCAGGACCACCGTTGCATCGAGCTGGCCGTTCATCAGAGCCGCTGTGCCTTCTGTGTAGGACAGAAACTGGGCGTTAGCCGGGTCAAAGACGCCATAGGCTTCCATGAGGCGCTGGACCAGAACAGCCGAATTGGACCCCGGAGGGCCAAGATTGATGCGCTTGCCCGCGAGCCCTTCCATGGTGGTGATGCCGGTATCGCTGGTGGTCGCGATCTGGAGAACGGCGGGATAGAGATAGGCCATTGCCGCCACCGGAAGCGCTTCCTCGAACGGGCCTTCGCCCACGCTGGCTTCATAGAGCGTCGAGGAGGACGAGAAGCCGAAGGTCATCTGGTCGGCCGCGACCCGGCGGATGTTTTCGACCGAGGCCCCGGTCACCTCGGCGCGTGCCGTTGTGTTGTCCATGTGCTGGTTGAGCACTTCGGCCATGCCGGCGCCGATGATGTAGAACAGGCCGCCCGTGCCGCCCGTACCGATGGAGACGCGCTCCTGGGCAAGAGCCGGCATGGCCAGAAGGCCGATCGCCAGGCCCGCGCCGGCGAGCAGTTGTTTAATGTTCATCGTGGAACCTCCCATAGAGATGAAGATCGGCCCTCAGGCCGCATGATGTGGCCGCGTTGCACGGCCCTTGGTGTCCAGAGAGCGGAAGCTGGCAAAGCTGGCCTCCACGATCTGGTTGACCGCAGTATCGCGGTCGTTTCCGTCCACCACACCGTCTGAAAGGCGGGTGACACGTTCGGGATTGATAAGCGCGTAATAGAGCGCGCCGAGCAGGAAATGGCTCCGCCAGACAAGGCCTTCGCGCTCCGCATTGGGCAGACAGTCGGCGATTGAGTCGAGAAAGGCGCGGCTGGTCGTATCGAACGCGCCGGCGATAATGGTGCGCGCATCCTCGTTGCCCTCGGCCGACAGAACGGCGCGCATGCGGGTGAATTCCACACCGCCGCCATCGAAATCCGAGGACGACGAAAAAGCCGGCAGCACATAGGCGCGCAGGATTGCCATGAGGCGCTCTTCGGGATCGTGGATGCGGCGGGCCTCGCCGAGCAATTCCATACGCCGGTTGTTCATCGGTTCGGTATGACGCTGATAGATTTCCCGCAGCAGCGCGGCCTTGGATCCGAAATGATAGGTCAGGCTCCCGACATTGGCGCCGGCGGCCTTGGCGATCTCGCGCAGCGATACGGCATTGTAGCCGTTCGACGAAAACAGCGTGACCGCAGCACTCAACAGCGCTTCGCGCACATTGCCTCGGGACAAACTGAATCTCCCCAGTTCGGACGTTGGTACGTCTTTCTTGTACAACTGTACAAATTCCTTGTGCGAGTCAACAAGAAATTGCCGCTGCCGGCTTTCTCCATATAAGCTCGAGCGCTTGCGGCGGACCTGATTTGCAGGCACTGCTGCGCAAGACGCCGGATCGGGAGGGGTAGCGATGCGCGTTGACTATCTTGGACTGGAAGCCTTCGTGGCGGTGGCCGAGTTGGGCAGTTTCTCGCGGGCCGCCCAACGGCTCAGTCTCACCCAGACCGCGCTGAGCCATCGCATCCGGAAGATCGAGGACGATCTGGGGACGCGACTGCTGATCCGCACGTCGCGGGAAGTTTCATTGACCATGGCTGGTCAGGCACTGCTGCCTCAGGTGCGCGGCAAGCTCGAAACCCTGGCCGAACTCTACGGCACCATCCGCGACAGTGGCCGAGAAGCCATGCGCAAGGTGGTCTTCGCTTCGGTTCCGACAATTGCCGGCTATTATCTGGCCGGTCTCATGCGGACCTTTTCCGAGGCCAACGAGGGGCTCAATATCATTTTGCTCGACCAGCCCGCAGCCGCGGTCGTCAGCACCGTGCAACGTGGCGAGGCCGAGTTCGGTATCACCATCACCGGTGCCACGCCCTGGGACGTGGAGACAGAATATCTGTGCACCGAGCCCTACGTCCTGTTGGTCAACCGACACCACCGTCTGGCGGGACGCCGGACAGTCCGGCGTGAAGATCTCCTTGGCGAGCCACTTGTCCGCATCCGCACACAGTCAACTAACCGCCAATTGATCGAGGAATCCCTGGGTAGCGTCAGCCGGCAACTCGACTGGCGCTTCGAGGTCCAGAACGCGGCAACGGCTATGAACCTCGTAGCCGCCGGGACGGCCATCACCGTCCTGCCGAGATTGACCATGTATCAGGCCCCCCACGAGCTGGTGGGCCTGGCTTTCGAGGATGTCGATCTTTCGCGTGCCGTCGTCGCCGTCACGCGCCGGGGCGTTCCGCTCTCGGGCGCGGCCGAAACCCTGCTTGCCCTGATCCGCAACCGGCTTTCCGACGTCGACACCTCTCAGGCGTAAGTGACCGGTGGGTGGGCCCGTCGGATGACGGGAGAAATCACCTGATCCGAAATCGGGAAATCCCAGATCGCCGCGCCACCCCTTCGGCGAAAGCCTTCGATCAAGGAGGGCAGGGCGGAAAGGTCGGTTATCGTTTCCCCGCCAATGCCGAAGCCCCGGGCGATCGAAGCGAAATCGGACCGCCCGAAGACCGCGCCCTCGTCCGAAAGTCCCTCGGCGCGCAACTTATGGATTTCCGAGCCATAGGCTCCATCGTTGAGGATGCAGATCAGGATGTTGAGGCCGTGACGGGCGATTGTCTCGATCTCCTGAATATGCATCATCAGGCTGCCATCGCCGTCGAAAAGCACCACGGTATCGTCTGGTCGTGCCGCAGCAACGCCCATGGCAAACGAGATGCCGTTGCCGATCGCGCCGAACTCGCGGATGGTCAGGAACCGGTGCTGCGGGCGCGAGGGCATCTGAGCGAAGAAATACGAACAATGCCCCGACGAATTGACCATCTCCCAATCGGGCGGCAGGTGGGTTTCGAGGGCTGCGACAACGGCGCGGGGATCGAGAAGATTGCCCGCTGCCGGGAAGTGTTCGGAATCGGGCGGGGTCTCCCGGATAAACCGCGCTGTTTCCTCATTGCGCCAATGGTTCAACCGCGCTTCGATCTTTTCATTGAGCGCCTCCACACCCAGTCGCGCATCGGCCCGGACATGGCTGTGCGCTGCGACGCGGCCCTGGCTTACGGTGACGGGATCGAGATCGATCTGCAGCACATGTGCGCTGCCGAAAAGTTTGCCGCCATCCGCGTTGTGATGCGCCAATATGGACCCAACGGCGATAATCAGGTCCGCCTCCGCCATGAGTTGACGGCCCGCCTCGGTCGAAAAGCCTCCGGCAACGCCGAGGCAGTAGGGGTCGTCGCAAAACAGACCACGCGCCGGAAGCGTTGTCGCCAGAAGGCCATCGCATTTTTCGGCAAGTTTCCTACATGCCTGGCCCGCGCCCGCCGATACGGCTCCCATGCCCGCCATGACAACGATTTTTTTGGCTCTGGCCACCCGATCTGCCGCTCGCGCGATATCGTCGGGATGCGGTGGAACCGGACCGACATCGGGTATCAGGGTCGCCGAAGGCGCGGGAAGGGCCATTTCGCCGGGCCAGTCGCGATCCTGCAGATCGAAAGGCACGCCCAAAACCACGGGTTTACCCGCCATGCGGGCATCCAGAAACGCATCGCGCACGGCCTCGGGCATCCGCTCGATATGGTGCAGGGAACGGTAGATGGCCCCCGTTGCGGTGATGAAGGGCGCCTGGTCGATCCCCTGATTGTACCAGCCTGACTTGAGGGGCGCTTCCCCGGCAAAGATCACCAGCGGCAGATTGGCCCGTACCGCAGCCGGCAGGGCCGTCATGAGCTGGGTTAGGCCCGGGCCGCAGGTGACGGTGGCGACACCGGTCTTTCCGCTTTTTCGCGCATAGGCCATCGCCGAGGCGACGGCGCAGTGCTCATGGCGAACATAGATCATGCGCACCCCCAGCGTGGAGAGCGTGGTCCCCCAGTTCATGTTGGCGTCGCCAAGCAGGGCAAAACAGGTATCCACGTCTTCCTGCACAAACGCCTTGGCGAGAACGTCATAGGTCTTGAGGGTCGTCATAGGTCGCTCATTTGCATGGATGTTGAAAAAGGGCTCGGGCACCTCCGCCGCGTCAAGCGGCGCGCGATCCCGTTTCGGCACGTTTGAATTCAAGGGGTCGGAGCGAACCGATGCCGCCTCCGCCCCCTTATCGCGTCGCTTTGCCGTTCATCTGAACGGCCATGGGAAATTGGTGTAAGCCTGCAGCATTCCGCCCGGAAAATCGCGGCCCAGAATATAAGCCAGCGCGAGGATGAAGCCGATCCCGCTCACCGAGAGAATGGCGGTCTTGAACCAGCTCACACCCGCCCGCAGGCGGAAGAACAGCGGCAGGAACAACGCAAGCGCGAGGATGAACCCGAACAGTCCCGTCAGAACCACGAGGCCCAGGAACCAGCCAAGTGTTCGCCACAGGCCATGGGGGGCGCCGCCATCGTCCTGCCCCCTTTCGTAATCGATGAACACATCGTCGCTCTCGGGCTTCAGCCGCATCCGGATCAGCAGCGCAATGCTGGCCAGAAGCGTGATCGAGCCCACGACCAGCGGGAAGACCTTGTCGCCCAGACGCGAGATCGACCAGGCATCGGCCACCGCGACAGCCAGGTAAGCCGTGATTGCCAGAAGGAAGATCAACGGCGCCCGTTTGGTGCCGGTGGGCGTCTCGAGGTTTTCCCTGATGTTTTTCGACTGTTTGATGCCGATGAAGATCGACGCAAGCGTAATTACCAAAAGCGTGATCGTGATCGGCGTGAAGATATATGCGAACCCCGTCTCAAGATCGCGCCGGAACCGTGCGCCGGCGATCTGGATCGCCGAATTGGTGAAGTTCTCGGCCTGATGGGCCAGGACGAACCCGATCAGGAAGGCCGGGCGCGAATAGTCGAACCGGCGCAAAAGGATGCCCAGCACCCCGATGATGACCAGCGTAATCAGATCGCCGATCGACTGTTGCGCCTGGAAGGCCGCAAATGTGATGACGAGCAGAAGGAAGGGCGCGAGCAGGGTAAATCGGATCGTTGTCAGGCGCGCGATCTGGCGGGAAGCGAGAATGCACAGCGCCGTGCCCATGACATTGGCGATGGCAAGCGACCACACGATCGTATAGGTCACATTGAGGTCCTGGCGCACCATATGCGGCCCGGGCGAAAGCCCCAGCAGGGCAAGACCACCCAAAAAAACCGCCATCGAGCCAGAGCCGGGAATGCCGAACATCAGCGTGGGAACCAGTCCACCGCCTTCCTTGGCGTTGTTCGAGGATTCCGGAGCAATGACTCCGCGAATGTCGCCCTTGCCGAAATTGTCGCGATTTTTTGCGCTCTGGACAGCATGACCATAGGCAATCCAGTCGACGACCGAACCGCCGAGACCGGGAATGACCCCGATCAGCACACCGATCGTCGCCGAGCGCAGCGAGAGCCAGCGATTGGTCCACCAGTCGCGTATGCCAGACATCCAGCCCGAACCCAGCGTTCCGGTCTTGGAGATTGGCCTGTCCTGGCGCAGCAGGGAAACGATTTCGGGAATGGCATAGACACCAAGCCCGACAATCACGAGTTGCAGACCGTCCACGAGATAGGGAATATCGTATGTCGTCATGCGCAGGCTGCCACCGGCGCCGGCCGCGCCGATCGTTCCCGCCATCAGGCCCAGCCCGCCAGCGACCACCCCCTTGAGTGGCAAGCGCCCTGCAAGAATGGCCACCATGGACATGCCCAGGAAGGTCATCATCATCATTTCGGGCAGCCCGAAGCTCAAAACGATCGGACGGGCGATGAAGATGAAAAATGTCAGGATAAGTGCGCCGAACAGTCCCCCGAACAACGATGAGACGAACGCCGCCGAAAGCGCGCGCGTCGCCTCTCCCTTTTTGGCGAGCGGAAATCCGTCGAGGACGGTGGCTTGAGACGCCGATGATCCGGGTATCCCCATGAGAACCGATGAAAACGTATCGGACGTCGGAATGACGGCAACAAGCCCCACCATCAACGCAAGCCCGGATACCGGATCCATGCCATAGACGAACGGCAGCACCAGCGAAAGTCCGGCAATGCCCCCAAGGCCCGGCAGCACGCCGACCGAAAGCCCCAAAAGGACGCCCGCCAGCATGAACATGAGTTGTTCGGGCCGAAGGACGAGGGCGAGAGCGTCGCCAAGCTGGGGCAACGCGGTTGAAAACATTTCCATGGCGGCCTCTTGTCGTCGCAGGCGATGGACAAAAAGAGCTCCCGGTCTCCCGGGAGCTCTCGTGACTTATTCCATGGTCACGCCATAGTGCTCGGCGAGCCAGTCGAGCACATATTGCTTGGCTTCATCCGGCACGGAGATAGCCGCCTCGTAAGCGCCCTGTCCGGCGGTGCGCGTGAGCTGGGGATAAACGCCAAGCTCGGCCTCGGCGAGTTCGAGGAAATCCTCCCGGCCCGTTATTTCCTCAAAGGCGGTGTAATACATTTCAACAACCTCCTCGGGAGCCGTTCCTGGCAGGAACACCATCTTTTGTGCCGCAAAGCCGGCAACGAAGAACGCCTTCCACGCATCCCATGCAACGCCCGAGGTTTCGCAGACCGCCGTCGCCTCGCACACTTCCTTAAAGCTCGGCAGATCGGGGAAGGTCGGGTCGCGAACGATATTGCCGGCGTCGTCGAGTGCGCCGAACGTAAAGGCGGGAACGGCAAGGCCCTGCTCGATCAGCGGCTCGACGTTCTGGATGTAAGCCGAAGACGTCTGATAATCGATATTGGCTTCGCCACGCTCGAACATCAGCCGGCCATCGCCACGTCCTTCGACGCCGAACACCGGCTCGACATCGAGCCCGAGCATCTTGAACGAGAGCAGCGGGACAAGGTCCAGTGTCGTTGCGCCCTGCGAGCCATAAATATAGAACTCGTCCTGTAAATCGTCGAAATCGCCATCGAAACGTTCGCCCAGATCGGGCGGCAGATAGACGACGCCACCGGTGCCTGAGGCCAGGACGGGCTGCCAGTCGCGATACTCGTAGCGTACGCGTGGATCGCCGAGCAGATAGGGAAACTGTGTGGAACCTGACGAGCCGAAGATGAGTGTGCCGTCATCGATGGTTTGTTCCTGGAACCAATTGGCGCCAGCCGTCGAGCCGGCCCCCGGCCGGTAGCGAACCACAGTGGTGGGATTTCCGGGCAGGTGCTCGCGCAGGAGCGGGGCAAAGAAGTTGGCCCATGCGGCCGAGCCGCCGGATTCTGAAAACGGTATGACAAACTCGACGGTTTTTCCCGAAAGGTCCTGAGCGCTGACAGGCATGGCGATTGTCACCATCAGGCCAAGCGCAACAGGTCCCAAGGCCTTGCGGCCCCGTGTGAGTGCTTTCATTTTTTCCTCCCGGTGCCCGGCTGGGTTGCAGGGACACGTATGGATTTGAAATTCTGCACGTCCCGGGCCGCGCCCCGGACGACAGGTTCGTCCTCCTCGACGAACCACGTCAGACTGACACGGCGGAAATCATTATAGAATTTATTTGATCTCATGGATCAATGAATAATATTCATCGTCCTATCGCATAGGCCTGCATAAGGCGTGGCGTTGCAGCGGCTTTGAAAATGCCATCGGGCTCCCGGCTGACCGCCGTCAGCCGCCCGGCTGCCCATGGTGCGGAAACCTCGATCCTGTGCCCCTTGTCCCTCAGCGCGGTAATGGTTTCCGTGCTGAAGGCCGGCTCCACCAGCAAATGCCCGCGCTTGAGTCGCCGGGGATAAAAGGAAGCCTGCAAATGCCCGGTATGGAAAAGCGGCGCGTCGATGGATTCCTGCAGGTTCATCCCGTGATCGGCCAGCCGGAGAAAGAAGCTGAGCTGCCATTGGTCCTGCTGGTCGCCTCCCGGCGTGCCGAAGGCCACGCGCCGCCCGTCCGGGGTCTGCGCCATAGAGGGGGTGAGCGTCGTGCGGGGCCGCCGCCCGGGGGCCAATGACGTCGGCAATCCTTCCTCGAGCCAGAACATCTGGGCGCGGCTGTTGAGCGGCATACCCAGTCCGGGGATGATCGGCGAGGATTGCAGCCATCCGCCTGAGGGGGTCGCCGAAATCATGTTGCCCCACCGATCGACGATATCGAAATGGACCGTATCGCCCCGACGGGACGTGAGATGGGCCATCGTCGGCTCTCCGGTGCCAGGCCCGTCCGCGCCATTCGCCGCCATGCCGCTGCGCGCGATCGCCGCTCGCGCCAGACTTTCATATCCATCGATGACGCCCGGACGCAACTCGAGCGATGCCGTTTGCCCGATCAACGACCGGCGCTGCGCCGCATAGTCCTTTGAGAGCAAGGTAGAAAGCGGGATATCGGAATGAACGGGGTCGCCGTAATAGGCTTCACGATCAGCGAAAGCCAGCTTGAGCGCCTCGGTCACTGTGTGGACAAAGTCCGGCCCGCACGGATCGGCTGTAGCAATACCTGTTCCTTCGAGCATGTTGAGCGCCTGGAGCAACACCGGCCCCTGTGTCCAGGGTCCGCACTTCCACAGCGACCATTGGCCGTAAGAGCCGGAAATGGCCGGCTCGAAACTGGCCTCCCAGCCAGCCATGTCATCGGCGCGGAGCACACCCTTGCGCCGCTCTCCGGTGGCATCCATCACACATGCCTGGCCAAGATAGTCCTCGATCGCCTCGGCGATGAACCCGCGATAAAAGCAGGCCCGCGCTGCCTCGATCCGCTCGATCCGGTCCGCTACCGACGCCGTCTCGCTGAGCAGGCGGGTCCAGGTGCGGGCGAGATCGGGGTTGGCAAAGCGCTCGCCGGCCTTTGGAACCGACCCGCCCGGCAGCCATACAGCCGCCGAACTCGGCCATTCGGTCCGGAAGAATTCGGCAATGCCCGCGATCGAGCCCGCGACCTGCGGCAACAGGGGATGCCCGTTTTCGGCATAACCGATGGCCGGAGAAAGAACATCTTTGAGGTCCATCGTGCCATGGTCACGCAGAATGAGCATCAGCGCGTCGAATGCCCCGGGAATGACCGTCGCCAGCAACCCCGATCCTGGAACCAGTTCGAGCCCCTCGGATCGATAATGGGAGATGGTCGCACCCGCCGGAGCGGTGCCCTGGCCGCAAACGGCAATCGGGGTGTCTGCGCCCTGTGGCCAGATCATCCCCACCAGATCGCCCAGAGGGCCGTTGAGGTGCGGTTCGACGACATTGAGGACAAACGCGGTGGCTACTGCCGCATCGTAAGCGTTGCCGCCCTTCTCGAGAATCGACATGCCGGTGGCCGACGCGATCCAGTGCGTTGAAGCGACCATGCCGAAGGTCCCGGAAAGTTCGGGCCGGGTGGTAAAGTTCATGTTTCCTCCTCGCGCAATCGTGGTGCAGCAATTGGCCGCCTGGAGCGTGTCCAGTTAAAGTGGACACCACTTTAACGCTTCGAACGCAAGACAAAACAAAGACTTAGAGGATTTAGCGTTTCGAAGAAAAGCGGAAATAACTCTAGAGCGTGTCCAGCAAAAGTGGAAACGGTTTTGCGGTTCGGACACGCGATAAAACAAAGGCTTAGAGCCGAGGATTTGATTCAATCAAATCCTGAACGGCTCTAGGTTTGCGGCACCAGATAGACCATGCCGGACATGTTCGGGCAAATCCGGCTGTCGCCGGAGCCAATCTCAGAACTTGCCCAGAGCCGCAAGAACCTCATCGACCGAGTCGGACTTGATCGGCAAATCTCCCAGAAGCTGCTCCCACTTCGCGGTGGCCCGCGCCATGTCGTCGGGCAGGCCCAACTCGGCCACCATATTGGCCGCCTCCACCATCTCGGCTGCCCGGCGGCGTCCATGCACCGTCATGCGATCCATCGTGTAGGCGCGTTTCTTTTTCCAGTCGATGTCGGGATCGCTCGCCTCGAGCGAGGCCAGAACCTCGTCTTCCACCCCGCCCAGCCGTGCCGCGAGAAAGCATTCGGCGATGACGGCCTCCATACCCTTTATCATGACCGAACGTGTGAGCTTGATGGCCGAGGCCTGGCCCACCCTTTCGCCGACCACGCGCGGGCTCATGCCCAGTTGCACCAGAACCGCTGCGGCTTGTTCCGCTTTGGGGCCGGCCAACAGGATCGGGGTCTTCTGCTTTTTGGGATAGACCGGGGCCATGATGGCCATGTCGACATAATCGGTGCCACCCGGCTCCAGTACATGGGCCGCACGCGCCTTGGTTTGCGGCGAACATGAATTGCCGTCGATATAAAGCGTCCCCGGCCCCAGATATTGCGCGGTATCCCGTGCCGCATCGAGTGCCCGGTCCGCATAAACCAGGCTGACGACAATATCGGCGTCACCATAGGCTTCCTGGGCCGTTGCGCAGCAAACGACATCGTTGAGATCGCAGCGCTCGACAATCGCCGGACGTTCGGTCGCATCGTCGATCTTTTCGTCGAATGCGCACAGCCGATGCAGCTTCTCCCGGTTCCAGCCCGATGCAAAGGCCGTTGCCGCTTCGCCGAAGCCACGCAATGCGAGGTCGAATTTACCGTGTGGGTCGGTCATGGTTCCTCCAGCTTTGTATCATTTGAAAGTTGCGGCATTGGGCGAGCTTTGCCAACGGCATATAGCCGTCAATTATGCCTTGGGCCCCAGAATCAAAGCGGCTCCATGGGAAACGTAAAGTGCAATGCGGCAGGATCGCCCGTGTGCCTGCGGGTCGATCGTCACCGCATATAGCGCAAAATTATACGACGAACCCGGGAATCAATTTGTCGGATCGGGCCGCCGTCCTTTACTTTGCTGAAACTTCGAGGCGTGCCCCGATTTTGCGCAAGCGCCCATGGATCAAGGCATGGCCGTGGCCAACCGCCCCTGAAAGAGGACAAAGACATAAATGGCAAATAAGACAGCTCTTATCGTTTCCGCGCACTCGGCAGACTTCGTCTGGCGCTGCGGCGGTGCAATCGCGCTGCACGCGTCTCTCGGTTACGACGTCACCGTCGTGTGTCTGTCCTATGGCGAGCGCGGCGAGAGCGCCAAGCTCTGGAAAAAGGAGGGCATGACCCTCGAAACCGTCAAGACCGAACGCCGCAGGGAAGCGGAAAACGCGGCCAAGGCGCTGAACGTTCATGACATCGAATTTTTCGATCTCGGCGACTACCCGCTGGAAATGACCCGTGCAGCCAAGGACCGTCTGGTCGATGTGATGCGCAAGGTGCAGCCATCGTTCATGATGACCCATTCCAAATACGATCCCTATAACACCGACCATATGTATGTATCCCAGTGGACGCTCGAATGCCGCGCCATCGCGCAGGCCTGGGGCCACAATCCCGGCGAAAAGGTTCTCGGCGCGCCGCAGGTCTATCTGTTCGAGCCGCACCAGACCGAACAGATGGATTGGAAACCCGACACCTTCCTCGACATCACTCCGGTGTGGGACAACAAATGGGCGGCGATCCAGTGCATGGAGGGCCAGGAACATCTCTGGCACTATTATGAGAACGTCGCCCAGAACCGTGCGAACCATTTCGCGCGCAATTCGGGCGGCCAGTCGGGCGGTCGGGCGGCAAAATACGCCGAAGGCTTCCAGTCGATCTACCCGCGCACAGTGGATGAACTCTGATGGGTGTCGTTGTCCAGAACATCGAGCGGGCCGATCCCGCAATCGTGGCCGGCCTTGCCGAATGCGGCGTGGCGACCGTGCACGAGGCGCAGGGCCGCAAGGGTCTTCTTGCCGCCTATATGCGCCCCATCTATTCCGGCGCGCGCCTGGCCGCGTCCGCCGTCACCATATCGGCCCCGCCCTGCGACAACTGGATGGTCCATGTGGCCATCGAGCAGCTCAAGGATGGAGATATCCTCGTCCTCGCTCCGACCTCGCCCTCAGATGCCGGCTATTTCGGCGACCTTCTGGCCACGTCCGCCCTGGCGCGTGGTTGTAAGGGGCTCATCATCGATGCTGGCGTCCGCGACGTCGCCGATCTGACCGAAATGAAATTTCCGGTCTGGTCGAAGGCAATCTTTGCGCAAGGAACGGTCAAGGAAACCCTCGGTTCGGTCAATGTGCCCATCGTGTGCGCGGGCGAACTGGTCAATCCCGGCGACATCATCGTCGCCGATGATGACGGGGTGTGCGTGGTCCGGCGCGAGGAAGCGGCAGAGGTTTTGCAAGCGTCACGCAAGCGAGTGGAAAACGAGGAAGCCAAGCGCAAGCGCCTGGCCGCCGGCGAACTCGGTCTCGATATTTACTCCATGCGCGAACGGCTCAAGGAAAAAGGCCTCAAATATGTCTGAAGCAATCGCGTCCGGGGATCGGGCCGAAGGCACGCGCGCGATGTGGATGCGCGGTGGCACGTCAAAGGGCGGATATTTCCTTGCGTCCGACCTGCCCACCGACATCGCCGAACGTGATGCGTTGCTTCTGCGGATCATGGGCTCGCCCGACCCGCGCCAGATCGACGGGCTGGGCGGGGCCAATCCGCTGACCTCCAAAATCGCCGTGGTCAGGCCCTCGGCGCGTGAAGGCGTCGATGTCGACTATCTGTTCCTGCAGGTTTTCGTCGACAAGCCCATCGTCACCGACGGCCAGAATTGCGGCAATATCCTCGCCGGGGTCGGTCCGTTCGCCATCGAGCGCGGGCTGGTCGCAGCGCGTGATGGGGTCACCGATGTCCGCATCTTCATGGAAAACACCGGCCAGGTCGCGACCGCCAGCGTCAAGACTCCCGGCGGTATCGTCGATTACTCCGGCGAAGCCCGTATCGATGGCGTTCCGGGCACTTCGGCCCCCATGCCCATCGTTTTCGAGGATACGGCGGGCTCGACCTGCGGTGCCCTGCTGCCCACCGGCAATGCCGTGGACAGTGTCAACGGCGTCGAAGTGACTATGATCGACAACGGCATGCCCTGCGTGATCCTTGATGCGGCCGATTTCGGCATCACCGGCACCGAAACCCCGGCCGAACTCGACGCCAGCCAACAGCTTAAGGCGCGTCTCGAAGAAATCCGGCTCGCCGTCGGCCCGATGATGAATCTGGGGGACGTCTCGGCAAAGTCCGTTCCCAAGATGACCCTGGTCAGCCCGGCTCAAAACGGCGGCGCCATTTCCACACGCAGTTTTATCCCTCATCGCTGCCATGACGCCATCGGCGTTCTGGCCGCGGTCAGCGTCGCCAGCGCGTGTCTTCTGCCTGAAGGGCCGGCCGCCAGATATGCACAAGTTGCCCAGGGCCGGGAAAAAACGATGTCCGTCGAGCACCCGACCGGCGAATTCACGGTCATCGCAAAGCTCGATGCCAATAACGAGCTGCTTTCGGCCGGCGTTCTGCGCACTGCCCGCAAGCTGGCCGACGGGCTGGTGTTTTAACGGCTCTTGAATTCCGCTCGGATCAGGTTGAGAAATTCGTCCTGCATCGGGGTGGGCTTCCAATTGGCCCGTGTGGTCAGTCCGATGGCGCGACGGCTCTCCTCTATCGCCAGCGGCAGCGGGATCATCAGCCCGTTGCCGATTTCACTTTCCGCCTGCAATCGTGAAACCGCGCCCAGATAGGGGCCCTTGTGCAGCAATTCGCGCATCAGGATCATCGAACTGGTCTCGACAAGCGTCGCCGGCAGCATTGCGCCCATCTTGAGGATATGGGCATCGAACTGGTCGCGGGCTGGCGTGCCGGGAATGGCCACCACCCAGGGAAACGCCAGCGCTTGGGAAAAATCGGGCGCCCCGTCCCGGGTCAACGGATGGTTTGGACCCGAAACGATCACCAGCTCGTCATTGAACAGGTGCTCCTCGATCACGTCGTCCACCGGAGCGGGACTGCGCAGTGCCCCGAACAGCAGATCGATCTCGGCACGGCGCAGCCCCGCCAGCAGCGTGTCATAGGGCCCCTCGACAATCCGGAAATGAACGTCGGCGTGCCGGGCCTGAAACGCGGCGATCGTTCCCGGCAGCACATAGGAGCGTGAAAGCGGCATGCCCCCGATCGTGATCGAAAGCGTGCCGCGCCCCACCGCTTCGGCAATCTCCATTTCGGCCTGCGCCAACTCCGCGAATGCGAGCTGGGCTGCCTGGGCCAGAAGCTGCCCCGATCGGGTGGGGATCGATCCGAACTGGGTGCGCTGGAACAATGAGCGCCCCACCTCCTCTTCGAGCTGGGTGATCGCCCGATGAATGGTGGGTTGCGCAATACCCATATTGCGGGCCGCTATGGAAAAGTTTTCAGCATGCGCCACTTCGACCAGCGCCTTTAACCGCGCCGTACTGGCCGTCAGCCGCGGCGCCGTGCCGAGCGTTCCGGCCGCGGCATCGAGCAACCCCATGGCCCGCTCGACGCGCGACGCCAGTATGCGCCCGGTTCCATTGACAAAGACCCCATTGAGATTGCGGTCGAACAGCGGCACGCCAAAATGGGCTTCGAGCTTCTTGAGCGCCTGGGTCACCGCGGGCTGGGATATGTTGCACATCTGCGCCGCCTTGGTGACCGATCCCGTCTGGGCCACGGCAAGCATGAGCCGCAAATGACGCAGATTGAGCTCGTGTCGTACCATCTTTGACCGTGCACCGCGCGCTCGAGGTCGGGATCGCCCCACCTTATGCCCTGTGCCAGCCCGATAGGCCAGCCATCTCGCGGAAATCTCGATATCGGCTTTTCGTGTGGACGAAAATAAGTCTGCTTGGTCGTGTACGGTCGACGCTGTCCTGCCGTTCGGATTGGACAGGGGCCAGCTTTCGCAAGCGATTTTGAGAACCAGGATCGAATTGAGGGCGCGCATTTCCGCCCTCAATTCGATCCGCCATGCCTCCTCGCCGCCGCGCACCGAATTCGCGCCCTGCAGCCGCCATCGGCCTTTAGAGCGTGTCCAGCAAAAGTGGAAACGGTTTTGCGGTTCGGACACGCGATAAAACAAAGGCTTAGAGCCAAGGATTTGATTCAATCAAATCCTGAACGGCTCTAGCGGAACGAAGTTTGTGGTTCCAGCCAGCCCACGATTGTCGACAGAAAATCGGAACACTGAACCAATTGAGCGATTTCGACGAACTCGTTCGCCTTGTGTCCCTGCTCCATGTGGCCCGGGCCGCAGACTATGGTCGGTATTTTGAGCCGCTCATGAAACAGGCCGCCTTCGGTACCAAATGCGACTTTGATCGGTGGTTCGCTGGTGCGGAGCGCCGTTTGCAGCAAGGCGACGATGGGCGCGCCTGGGGGATTGTCGAGACCTGGATAGGCCGAGACGTCTTCGATGTCGATGCTCGCATTGGGAAAGCGACCCCGGAGCGGCGCGGCCACGGCCTCCGCATCCTCGATAATGTGCCCGAGCAGGCTGTCGGCGTCGTCCTGAGCAATGTTGCGGATCTCGATTTCAAGGTCGCATCGCTCGGGCACGATGTTGAGCGCGGTGCCCCCGGCCATGACGCCGACATGGATGGTCGAATAGGGAATGTCGTAAGCCCCGTCTTGGGCACCCGATAGGCGCAACCGCTCCTGGCGGTCCTGCAAACGCGCGATGAGGGCGGCGCCCATGTGCAAGGCATTAAGTGCCGTCGGAGCAAGGGCCGAATGGGCGGCGGTGCCGTGACAGCAGGCGCGAAGAGCCCGCTTGCCTTTGTGTCCGGTGGCAATGCGCATGCCGGTGGGTTCGCCCACGATACAGAACGCGGGGCGGTCGGATCGATGTTCGAGCACGTCCAGCATGCCGCGCACGCCGAGGCACCCGATTTCTTCATCGTAGGAAATCGCCAGTTGCAGCGGCAGGCGCAGCTCGCGTGTCGACGCATTGAGCATCGTATGTATGGCGACCGCAAGGAAGCCCTTCATATCGGCGGTGCCGCGGCCGTAAGCCTTGCCATCCGCCTCGTGGAGCGCGAACGGGTCATGACACCAGTCTTGACCGTCGACCGGAACGACATCGCAATGCCCGGACAAGAGCACGCCGTCGGATGTGCCCGGGCCGATGGTGGCCAGAAGGTTGGCGCGGGATCCGTCCTCGCTGTAAAAGCGTTCGACACGGATCCCCGCAGGCACGAACAGGCCTTCGACGTAGTCCAGCAGGGCCAGGTTCGACTGACGGGACAAGGTGGGAAAGGCGACCAGCCTGGACAAGATCGGGGTGATATTTGCAATCATGAGACTGTTTCGGGCCAGGTGGCGAAACCGGGCAGTTTGCCGGCGTCCGCGGCCTCGTGACAGTGGTCGATAAAGGCCTGGATGGTGCGCGAGACATGGGCCGCTCGCGCCATGGCCAGACCCAGTTGCAGCGGCGGCACGTCGGTCTTGAGCGGTATGTATTTGACCGGCCGCCCATCCATCGACAACTCCGAAACCGTCCGCATATTCTGGATACCGAACCCGTATCCGTTTGCCACGAGGCTCCGCTGGATGGAGATGTCCGAAGTCCGTTCGGCAATCCGCGGCCGTTGCCCCAGAGGTCGGAACAGCGACAGAAAATAGTCCGAGCTGTGCGGCAGGTCGAGCAGGACCATATCGTGGCTGAGGAGATCCCTGGCGGTCACCGTGTGCCGGCGTGCAAGGGGGTGGGACGTATCGACAATGACATAGGGCGGCAGGGAACGGAGCGGCCGGAAATCGATT
Organism: Pelagibacterium halotolerans B2; assembly: GCF_000230555.1. Classification (GTDB taxonomy): domain Bacteria; phylum Pseudomonadota; class Alphaproteobacteria; order Rhizobiales; family Devosiaceae; genus Pelagibacterium; species Pelagibacterium halotolerans. Next base: position 3,751,084 of record NC_016078.1, read on the forward strand.
TCGCTGGGGAGCGCGAGGTCATAGGTCAGGGCCAGATCGATACGGGCCGAGCCAAGCGCATCGAAAATCTGCGCCTGATCCATTTCGAACTGGGTGAAATCGACGTTTTCGTACTTGTCCTCGAAGGTGCGGCGCAATTGTGGAACCAGCAATTGCACGAAAGTGCGCATACACCCTACCCGCAGCGACCCGCGCACGCTGCCGGTATAGATATTGGCCAGGTCGTTGAGCTTGTCGGATGCTTCGAGAATGGCGCGTGCCTGTTCGATGAAGCGCTCCCCCGTGGGCGTGAGCACCGAGCCCTGGGAATGGCGCCGGGTAAACAATTGCACGCCGAAACCGGCTTCGAGCTGGGCGATTGCCGAAGACATCGAGGGCGCTGTCACGTTGACCTTTTCGGCCGCCAGAGCGATGCTGCCGGCTTCGCCCACGGCAACGAAATATTCGAGCTGTCGCAGTGTAAATCGGAGAGGCATCGCGTCGACTTTCGGATTAGCGGTTGACCGTCATTCGTCGCCCGGCACGCCATAGGATGGTGCGCTGCGTGGGTCGAGCGCGCGCATGACATAAGCGGCCATCTGCGGCTCATAAACAGTATAGGCCGCTTCCAGCGCAGCGACGGGACAATCTTCGGTCCAATCGATGCGCAGCTCCGCCAGGGGCCAGCTTTGGGCGTCGACCAGAAGCAGGCCGGCCGAATGGACGGGGCCGGCCTCGCCGCCGGCCTCGAGCCCGGCACGCAGCGCACCCAGCAAACGCGCGCCGAGCGGACCGGCATCGTTGGCGAAGGATTGAACCATGACCTCGGGCACGCCCGCGTCTGCCAGAAGGTTGCCTGCCGCGGCGACGTCCGGACGCTCCGCCTCGGACCAGGAGCCGAGCACTTCAGCGCCCGAATAGATGGCCGTTTCGCCTGTGCGCCCCACGGCGAGCACCTGCCGATAGGCCATGTGGGCGCCGCTGCGTTCAAGGATCGAAAGCGCTTCGGATGGGCTCGCACCCCGCTCCATGAGGTCGAGCGCGTGCGGACCCAGGCGGGGGTCGGTGATATTCTGCGTCGCGACCGCCCCGACACCGGCGCGCGCAAAGCTGCAGCGTGCCGCCACGGCCGGCGATGAGGAGGAAATCGCGACACCGAACATTCCGGTTTCGGGGCAGTGGCCAATAATGGAAAAAGTCATGCGTTCCTCACAAGGGCCTGTCAAGAAATGGGCGGGGCGTCAGTCCGGAATTACGGCTGTGGCGTCGATCTCGACCAGCCATTCCGGTCGCGCCAGCGCCACGACCACAAGACCGGTGCAGACCGGGAATACATCTTTTATGTATTCACCCATTGTCCGATAGACGGCTTCGCGGTGGCGGACATCGGTCAGGTACACCACGAGCTTGGTGACGTGCTCCATTTCGCCACCGCATTCCTGCACCAGTTGGCGTATGTTGCTCATCACCTTGTGCGTCTGCTCGACCGGATCGCTGCTTTCGATGGTGCGGGCTGTGTCGAGATCCTGCGGGCACTGCCCGCGCAGGTAAATGGTGGTCCCACCGGTCGTGACAACGGCCTGCGCGAGGTCGTTATCGAGGTTCTGCTCGGGATAGGTGTCCCTTGTGTTGAACGTGCGGTGACGGAGATGGGCCATGTCGGTGGCTTTCTTTTCTGGCAGAAGTTGGAAATACGCTCGCGCATCGTCAGGATGGGCGCGTCGCGATCATTGAGGGGCGGGTTTCAAAAGTGGCATGCCAATCGGCCAAAGCCGGACGGTCCTTCCGCCAATCGAGATCGGAGAAGCGGAAATCGAGCCAGCCCAAGGCGCAGGCATAGCCGATGGCGCCGATGTCGTGACAGTCGGGTGGCGGAAGATCGGCATGCATCGCATCGAGCGCATCGGCGACTTTTTCGAGTTGCTTGTCCATCCATACGGACCAGCGCAAGGATTCGGGCCGCGCCAGCGTCTCGTAGCGAACCAGAAGAGCGGCATCGAGCAGACCATCGGCGAGCGCCTGCCGTCTGAGGGCGATCCAACGATCCGGTCCGGAGGCAGGAAAGAGCACGCCACCGGCCTCGGCATCCAGATATTCGCAGATGACCCGGCTGTCATAGAGCGCAGTGCCGTCGTCGGAGCGCGCGGCGGGCACCTTGGCTAGCGGATTGAATTCCCGGATGCCGATGTCGCGCTCGATCGGATGGGCAGCGCTGGTCCTGAGCTCGATCTGGCCCGAAAGGCCCAGTTCGTGGGCCACGACCATCACCTTGCGCACGAAGGGAGAGGCAGAGCCCCAGTAGAGCGTAAGCTTCATGGGCTGTTCTCCGAGCAGTCGAGGACGATCTTGCCGATGTTCCGGCTGCTTTCCAGGAGGCGATGCGCCGAGATGACGGCGCTCAACGGCATGACTTCGGATAGGACGGGCCGCACCTTGTGAGGGCCCAGCAAGGGGAGCAGGCGGGATTTTACCTCCTCTCCGATGGCCGCCTTTTCCGCGTCGCTCTTGGGCCGCAGGGTCGACGAACTCAGCCACAACCCTTTGCGCATGAGCAGGCTCAGATCGATGGGTGCGATGACACCCGTCATGAACGACAGGCCGATATGCCGGCCACCCGGCGCCATGCAGGCCAGATGATTGTTGACGGTCTTGCCGCCCAGAATATCGAGTACGACGTCGACGCCGCGACCTCGGGTAAGGCGCATCACTTCGGCGGGGAGGTCAGCCGAACGATAGTCGATGGCGTGAACGCCCATGGCCTCGAGCCGAGCACACTTTTCGGTCCCGCCCGCGGTGACGATCACCTCGGCATCATTTGCCAGCGCCAGTTGCAGCGCCAGCGTGCCGATGCCGCTCGCTCCGCCCTGTATAAGCACGCGCTCGCCAGGCGTGAGCCTTCCGCGATCGAAAAGATTGTGCCAGATGGTAAAGAGCCCCTCCGGTAGCGCGGCCGCTTCAAAAAGGCTCAGGCGATCCGGAATCGGCAGAGCATGTGCCGCCTTGGCAATGGCATATTCTGCATAGCCTCCGCCTTTGAGCAGCGCCATTACCTGGGTGCCGATAAGAGAACCGTCCACGTCGGGACCGGTCTCCACGATTTCTCCGGCCACTTCCAGGCCAAAGATATCGGGCGCATCGGTCGGCTGCGGCAGGGCGCCGGTTCGCTGCATGACGTCGGGACGATTGACGCCCGCACCGGCGACGCGGATCAGTATTTCCCCCGGACCGGGAGACGGGACCGGGCGCTGGACGATTTCAAGCACTTCGGGACCGCCGGCTACCGGTGCGACGACGGCACGCATGGTCCGGGTCATGCTGCAACGCTTTCTGGCGGATAGATCGCGGCACCCTCGGATGGCAGGGCGATGCCGACCGGCGTGCCGGCCGAAAGAGGCTTGCCCGCGGGCACGCGCAGCATGACGCGTCCGCCGCCGATGGCCTGGGCGCAATCGAGATGCAGTTCCATATGGCTGCCTTGGTAAACCGAGAGCGCCACGGTTGCTCGAATGGCACCCGGCTCGTTGGCATCGGTGAGTGAACAGCGTTCGGGACGGGCGACGAGTGTCACCGAGCCCGGTGCGGGAAGTTCGTCCTGGTAGGTGACAAGGGGTACATGTGCCTCGCCGATCCGCAGATCCGCCTTGCCGTCGCGGTGGCCCGTCAAAATGGCCGAAAAACAATTGGCATCGCCTACAAAAGTTGAAACGAAAAGGCTCTGCGGCCGATCGTAGATTTCGTCTGGTGCGCCGATCTGGCGAATGCGTCCGCGGGACATCACAGCGATCCGGTCGGACATGCTCAGCGCTTCGCTCTGGTCGTGGGTGACGAAAACCGTGGTCAATCCGAGCCTGGACTGGATTTCCTTGAGTTCGACCTGCATCGCAGTGCGCAAATTGCGGTCCAGGGCCGAAAACGGCTCGTCGAGCAGCAGGACGCGCGGCTGGATGACGAGCGCCCGGGCCAGTGCAACGCGCTGCTGCTGTCCGCCCGATAGCTGGCGCGGGCGGCGGGTGGCAAAATCCTCGAGCTTGACCAATGCCAGCGCCTCACGCACGCGCCGGTCGATCTCGTCCCTGGGCAGGCGCCTTGTGCGCAAGCCATAAGCGACGTTCTGGGCCACGTTCATATGCGGAAAGAGCGCGTAGTTCTGAAAGACGATGCCGATCCCGCGCTGGTGCGGTGGCACCTGAGTGACGAGTTCGCGCTCGATGAAGAGCTCGCCCCCATCGGCTTCGACGAAACCGGCAATCAGGCTGAGCAGCGTGGTCTTGCCGCAGCCCGAGGGGCCGAGCAGCGTCAGAAACTCGCCGCGCTTGATCTTGAGCCAAACCGGCTCGAGAGCGATGGCGCCGCTAAAGGACTTGCTGACGCCGTCGATCTGCACCGCATGCTCGCTGCGGGTGCCAGAGGACGTGGTGGAACAGATCTCACTCGACATTGAGGACCTTTTCGAGGCGGAAGATTTTGTGGACGACCAGGAGGATGAGCGCCACCGTCACGACATAGATCACCGAGACGGCGGCCAGCGTGGGGTCGGCATATTCGCGGACGTAATTGTACATCGCGACGGGCAGCGTCTGCGTGCGCTGGCTGACCACGAAGAGCGATGCGGTGAATTCGTTGAACGAGAGGATGGCCGCAAACAGCCCGCCCGATATCAGGCCGGGCAACAGGAGCGGTAGGGTGACGGTCAGAAGCGTCCGGCGCGGTGAGGCGCCCAGGCTTTCGGCCGCCGTTTCATAGGCGCGGTCGAAGTTGCGCAACGAAACATAGACCGAGCGCACGACGAAAGGCAGCACGATGATGACATGCACGGCGATGACCAGCCACATGGTGCGCGGGATACCGGCCGCGGCCGATAGGATCAGAAGACCCAACCCGATGGTGAAGTTGGGAATGATCAGCGGCGACATCAGAACGCCATTGAGAAACGCCTTTCCGGGAAACGCGTAGCGATCAAGCGCATAGGCAAAGCCCGCACCTGCAACGAGCGCAATGGTTGCTCCAAAGGCGGCGATCCTCAGCGAATTAAGCAAGCCATCGCCGAAATCCGAATAGCCGAAGGCGTTGCCATACCAGCGCAGCGACCAGTTCTCGGGCGGGAAGGACAAAATGGCGCTGTCGTTGAACGAGGCCAGGGCCACAACGATAAAGGGCAGCATTACAAATCCAAGGATTGCAGCAACCAGTGCGCGGCCGCTCCAGTCGAGAACTTGGTCGAGAAGCGTCTTTTTCATCAGTGCGCTCCAAATCGTTCGAGGCGGCGGATGCCGGCGTTGAACAGGGCGATGACGAGAATCGAGAACGCCAGGCCCGAAAGCGAAAGTGAGGCTGCAAGCGGGAAATTGAAGGAGGCAAAGCCCACCTGATAGACCAGCGTCGAAATGGTCTGCACCTGGCCGCCGCCGATCATCTGAGGAGTTGCGAAGGCGGAAAAGGTCCAGGCGAAGGCGGTGGATGCAGCCGCTGCGATGCCCGGCATCGAAAGGGGCAGGGTGACGGTAAAAAACACCCGGATCCGGCCTGCGCCGAGCGAAGTTGCGGCACGTTCGAGATTGCGGTCGATATGGGAAAGCGCCGCCGCCAGCATCACCACCACAATGGGCAGGGTAAAATGGACCAACGCGATCACCACGCCGGTCATGGTGAACATCAGGCTGAACGGCTCATCGATGATGCCGAGCTGCAGCAGCGTGCTGTTTAAGAAGCCCTGATTGCCCAGCACGATGATCCACGAATAGGTGCGGACGATCTCGCCCAGAAACAGCGGCGTCAGCGAGACGAGAAGAATGGCGCTGCGCAGGCGCGCCGATTTGGCGCGCACCAGGGCATAGGCCAGGGGGTATCCGACGAGAAGTGTAAACAGGGCGGTCCAGACACAGAGCAGCGCGGTGTCGAGAAAGGCCTGACCGTAAATGGTTTTTAGCAGTGTCGTGAAATTGTCGAGGGTGAACCCGCCAGGATCGAGCGAACCGGGCACATGCGCGCGCAGGCTGTATTGCACGATGGCAAGGAAGGATGCCGCGATACCGAATGCAATCAGCACCGAGGGTGATACAAACCAAGCCAGGAACGGCCGTTTCGACATCGGCAAACTTCCGCTTTTTTATAGAGAGGTATCCCCGGCGACTGTGTCGCCGGGGTGTTGGGGTCAGTTGCCGGCGATCATGTTTTCCGAGAACCACTGGCGCCATTCGGCGGTCTTTTCGGCGCGCAGTTCGTGCGGAATGATCAGGGCTTCTGAATCCCACTGCTCGGGCGAGGTAAAGATGCCTGGCAGCGCGGCCAGCTCCTCGGGCAGCTCGACATTGGAGACGACGGGGATGCCTTTCTTGATCTCGGCGATCTGAGCCTGCACCTCGGGGTCGAGTGCGGCGTTGATGAACTGATAGGCGAGATCGACCTTGTCGGTTCCTGCGGTGATGCCCATGGTATCGATACCAAGTACTGCGCCCTCTTGGGGAATGGCGAGTTGGACGTCGATCCCCTGCGATTGCATGTAATAGGCATTCATGGAGAGCAGGATCTGGACGGGCGTTTCCCCCGTGGTCATCAATTGCTGGGAATTGGCGTCATTGGTGTAAAAGGCGCGGAAGTTGGGGCGCAGTGCCAGGAGCTTGTCGGTCGCCTGTTCCCAGTCTTCGATGTCGACGCCCTCCAACCTGGAGGCAACGGCTATGATGTGGGAAGGATCGAAATCGGGCGCGGCGACCATGCCCTCGAGTTCGGGTGACCAAAGGTCTTCCCAGCTTTCGAAGGCGAAGCCTTCGGGCAACGCGTCGGGCAGGTAACCGATTGTGTAAACATAAGCCCAGGCGCCGATATGGGACGGGCTGATCTTGGCCTGCTCGACCAGGTTGGCGGCATTGGGAATGCGCGACATGTCCAGCTCTTCAAAAAGGCCGTCGTTATTGTAGAGCCAGCCGATATGCGAAGTTGTGAAGGTGACGTCGCTCTCGGGCATGTCGCGCATCAGCATCGCCTGGTTCAGCCGGTCGATGGTGCCACCGGTGATGAACTCGACTTCGACGCCGGTTTCTTCGGTAAACTTGGCGGCAATTGTCTGGTCGATCAGGTCGCGGAAGCTGCCGCCCCAGCTGCTGACGACGAGGGTTTCGGCATATGCGGCAGACGACAAGAGCGTCGATACCGCAGCAGTGATCAAGAAGCGTTTCATCTTTCGTTCCCTAGCTCGCTGTGATGATGGTGGCGCACTGCCCGGTCGTCTGACCATTTGGAGGCGTTGCCGGCTCCCCTTCACGTCTCATCACTCGATCGGCCTTGCGTTGCACCGACCGAAAGGTGCCCCAAGGCCGCGCCAAGGCATATTTGCAAATTCCATTCCAGTCCGTAGGTTTAAGGGCCAATTTTCCCATAAGACTCTATAATCAAAGGAAAAAGTTGGCCTCAACGCCTGCAAAATACACTGCTTGAATGAAAGGCAAATCCACAATCTGCCTAATATCCGCGCAGTTTTGACACGACATTGGCGAGTGGCGCGCCCGATCGGACCGCGTTGATGTTGAAGGCAATCTGTGGCGCTGCGCTCTTGGGCAGGGCAACCGACGCAAGATGTGGGGTGATGAGAACGCCGGGCAGCGTCCACAGGGCATGTTCGGGCGGCAGCGGTTCGGAGGCGAACACATCCAGCGTCGCGCCCGACAATTTTCCCGATTGCAGCGCCGCGACCAGCGCCCGCTCTTCCACCACCTCGCCGCGCGATACATTCACGAAAGCCGCACCGGGCTTCATGGCGGCAAAGGCCGCCGCGTCCAGGCATTTTGACGTCGCAGGCGTTAGCGGCAGCATGCACACGACTATGTCGGCGTTGGCCAGAAGATCATGCAGAGCCGCGTTCTCATAGTGCACCTCGACGCCCGGCAAGTCGCGGGGCCGCGTCGCCCAGCCATGTGTTCTAAACCCTTGCCGGGCGATCTCGGTGGCTGCCAAGCCTCCCAATTCGCCCAGGCCGAGCACGGTCACGTTGATGTCGCTGGCCGAGCGTGGGTGGCGATAAGACCATTGTTTGTTGCGTTGCGCCGCCTCGAAATGCGGGATCTCCCGCGCATGCCTAAGCACGGAAAACAGCACGAACCCCGCCATCATCTTCCCCATTTCCGGGTCGGAGAGCCGGGTGATCGGGATGTCGGGCAGGTCGGCACGGGAAACCAGCCGGTCGACACCAGCGCCAAGATTGATCACAAGTTCAAGGTTCGGAAACTTGTCGAAAAAGCCGGTCGGCGGGTTCCAGACAAGGGCGAAGCGCACGCGGGATGGATCGGACACCGCATCGGCCCGCTCGATACGAATTTCCGTGCCCAGATGCGTGGCGATGGCATCGCGCCATTCCTCGAACGGATCGAGCATGCTGTAGAAAACAAGAATATCGGTCATGATGCACCCTCTGTCAGAAGCCCGATCATGGCCGAAAGGGCAAGGAAATAGCCCTCGGCCCCCAGGCCGGCGATCACGCCTGTCGCCGCCTTGGAAATGAAGGAGTGATGGCGAAACGTCTCGCGTTTCCAGATATTGCTCATATGGCACTCGATTATCGGTCCCGGGAACGCCAGAAGTGCGTCGAGAATGGCGATCGAGGTATAGGTCAGGCCCGCGGCATTGATCAGCAGGCCGTCGTGACTCTGACGCGCTTCCTGAATCCAGTCGATCAGGACCCCTTCATGATTGGACTGGCGGAAATCGAGTCGCAATCCGAGGTCGCTGGCGCGCGCGATGCAGGCCGCCTCGATCTGCGCAAGGCCCTGGCGTCCATAGGTGCCCGACGCGTCGAGCCCATAAAGATTGGCATTGGGTCCATTGAGAAACATGACTGATTTCATGGGTTGATCCTTGCGTATTGTGGCACCCCGGGGACCGGCACGAATACGCCCCGGCCGCGAATGCGGACGAGGCGATACGCTGCCGGCGTTGCTCCAGCATGAGCATTAGGCCCGCTGATAGGCGGCGTAGTTTCGTTGCACCCCGATATGGGTGGCGATATATTTTGCGTCGTACCAGCAACCGTAGATGAATGACGAGGCGCGGTTGGTCAGTTCGGGCAGGCCCAGGAAATAGATGCCCGGCTGCTTGGAGATGCCGCGCTTGTGGAACGGCATGCCGTTTTCATGGAACGCGTCGACCTGCAGCCAACTGAAATCGAACTTGAAGCCGGTCGCCCAGATGATGGTGCCGATGCCGGCCCTGGCAAGGTCCAGCTCCAGGATGGGATTGGTGACGCAGTCGGGGTCGGTTTCGATGTGCCAGGCCTCAGGCTCGAGCGGCAGATCGACACCATTGCGCTCGACATAGGCGTCGGCCTCGCGCAGCACGTCGAGATAGGCGAGATCGCCTTCCTTCAGGTTGGCACCGAGATCGTCGGCTATGCCGAGCACGCCGTTCTCGAACGATTTCGTCATCCCCAGAACAACGATTCCCATATGGCCGAGCCGACGGAAGTCGACGGTGCGACCGCCATCATAGCCGCTGACCGCGAAGGCAACGTGCTTTTTCTTGGCCTCGATTGTGATTTCATCCCATTTGCCGAGTACGCCCAGCCACCAGACATAGTCTCGATCGCGATAGGAACGCGGCGGACGATAGTGCTCGCCGATGGACAGATAGACCTGGCGCCCCGAGCGCCGCAATTCTTCGGCGATCTGGCATCCGGAGGCACCGCCGCCCACAACCAGAACGGCCCCTTCCGGCAGCACGTGGGGATTTCTGTAGGATGACGAATGCAGCTGATGAATGCCCCAGTCTTCCGCAACGATTGGGGGATAGGACGGGACCTGGAACGGCCCGGTCGCGGCGACCACGCGCTGCGCCTCGATCTGGCCCGAGGAACTGGTGACGACAAAGCCCGGGCGTCCGTCGCACTTGACCACGCTTTCCACCTTGGTGTTGGTGCGGACCGGTGCCTTGATCAATTGCGCGTAATCCTCGAAATAGCGGGCTACCCGCTCCTTGGGCGGAAAGGCATCCGGGTCGACATCGTCAAATTCCAGGCCCGGGAAGCGGTCGTGCCAGGCCGGACCGTTGGCCACCAGTGAATCCCAGCGCTGCGACCGCCAGGCCTCGGCCACCCGATTGCGCTCCAGAACGATGTGCGGAACATTCATGTCGGTCAGGTGTTCGCTCATGGCGATACCCGCCTGTCCGGCGCCTACGACAACGGTATCGGTCTTTTCTACGGTCATTCGCATCCTCGAAAATGGGTCGCTCCTTCCGCCCGGCGAGCAAGTGCTCGTGCGGCGGTCCGGCAAACTGGCAAAAATTTGCGTCCGGGGCGGTCTCGGGGAAAGAAGTAAATTCCTTGGGTCAGGACAGGGTAAGGTCGCTGTCGCGTGTCTGATCCGCTGACTTGCCGACGGTCCCCGGCTCTTTCGCCGGGCCATCGAGCAAGAACGATCAGGTGTTGGCCAAGGCGAACAGGGCGCTCGCGCTTCCGGCGAATACACCCGCGTCAGCAGCCCTTTGCCATACGGAGTGAGGGCGAAAACACTTGCGCAATGCCTGCGGAAAGAGAGGGTCGTCCTGGGCAAGACGGTGGTGGTTTCAGGTTCCCGGACAAGGCCGGGCAGTCGGAAAACGGCCAGAACTGGCCCGCCCTCATCCTTCCTGAATGCCTGTCAACGACGCGATACGGCGGCGGCGCGCATACCGGCGGAGGCAAAGGCGACGATTTCCTCGAGGTCGTAGAATATGCCCGGCGTCGGGCTGTTTGCGGGAACGAGCTCTTCGAGGCGGTTGGTGTCGGAAAAGGCGTAGAGATAGGCGCCGATCATCAGCGACATGCGGCGATAGACAGTAGGCTCGTCGAGCTGGGGCAGGGCTTTGAGAAAGGCACTGGCATAGGCGCGGGTCGATTCGTCATAGACCTCGCGACGCAACTCGTAGGAGAGCGCTTCGGGCTCCATGTGAAGGCGCGAATGCAGCCGCAGGAAAGCCAGGCCCTGTTTGGTTTCGCGCAGTCTGATCGAGGGTGCGAGAAAGGCGCGCACGAGGTCGTCGACGCCTGGCGTCATGCCCTCGGCGGTGATGGCGGCAAGGCTCTGCATACGCGATTTGGCGATCTCGCGCCCCTTTCGCAGAAACACCTCGCGGAACAGGTTTTCCTTGGAGCCGAAATAATAGGTGATCAGCGCCGTAGTGATGTCGACCTTTTCGGCGACGTGGCGGAGCGAGGTGCCGGCATAGCCCAGTTCGGCGAACATCAATTCGGATGCATCGAGAATGTCCTCGCGTGACTGGGTCTGTCCTTCCGGCCGCCCCGGTCGCTTTTTGCGCTGCTCCATGACCTTGGCCAAATCGCTTTCTCCCTCCGTGTACCGCTGGCTTACAGCGTCTTTGCCGATCCGTCCAACAGGTGTTTGTCCAGCCATGTGCAGGGCGCACGGTATCCATACGCTGCGGGCTCTTCAAGTTTGCCCATATTTGATGCAGGTAAAAAACCTGATCAAACCTATTGCATTTCTGTCGTCGCGCGGCTAGGAATAAATTAATCGCTCGCTTAATTATTTAATTCGGGCGATGCCGGTTCGCAGGGGACCGGGACAAAAAGAGAGGGAATTCAATGTCTTTTATTTCAAACGCAAGGAGCGTGGCTGCCGCCTCCGTCATCGCTCTTTCGGCGACCGGTGTGCTTGCACAGGACGTGCCCGAAGTGCGCATCCAGGCTGTGGCGGGCAGCCTCGGCGGCGTGCCGCTGATGGTCATGGAAGCCGAAGGGCTTGACGAAAAGCACGGCTTTGCAGGGGTCTTTGAGCTTTTGCCGTCCGACAGCGCGGCTCAGAACTTTCTGATCGGCAATTCCGACATCGCCATGGACAACGACATCATCGGCGTTTCAATCGCGCGTACCGAAGGGTTCGACGTCACGGCGTTCTATCCGGTCGGCAACCTTTATATGGGCATCGTGGTGCCCGGTGATTCCGATGCGGAAACGCCCGAGGATCTGATCGGCATGAATGTCGGCCATTTCGGTGCCGATTCCGGAACGACGATGTTCATCCGCTCGATCGTCCAGGAAATGTACGGCTTCGATGTGCTCGAGGAATACAATTTCTCCCAGGTCGGACCCGCAGCGCTCGTGCCGCTGCTCGAATCCGGCGACGTCGATGCGATCTTCAATTTCGAATCCTATGTCAGCGAAGCGATGCTGGCGACCGAGGGGCGCTATCTGCTGCAGGCCGGTTCGGACTATGCCGAATTCACCGGCGGGTTTGCGCCTTGGATCACCAACATGGTGGCACATACCAGTTGGCTCCAGGACAATCCCGAACTCGCCTATGCCGTTCGCGATGCCTATGACGAGGCCATCGCGATCATGAGCGAAAGCGGATACGAGATCCTGCGCGAAGACTACATTGTCTCCGGTCTGGGGATCACCAGCCCCGAAGTGCTCGACGTCCTGATCGAAAATGCCAGCACGTTCGATTATTTCACCAATGAGTGGACCCCCGAAATCATCGAAGGCGGCTACGGTTTTCTCGAAGGGCTGGCCGAAGAAGGACTGGTCATCACCGAAGTGCCCGAGGGCGTGATGGTGCGGCTCGAGGATCTGGTCGGCGAACCGGACGCCTGATCCCCTGGAGCGCCGGCAAAAAGTGGGGCACCACTTTTGCGGTTCGGAAGCTCCATGAAGCAAAGGCCCGGAGTTCTCGTAGCAACTCCGGGTGCCAGACAAACGGAGGCCCGCGATGCAACGTGAGAACAATCTCATCATCTCGATTGGCGCAGTTCTTATGCTGTTGCCGATCTGGTGGATCGCCTATCGAAACACCAACTTCATCGCGGACCCTTTCGTCGTGGCGGCCGCTCTCCCCGATTTTCTGATGCAGCCCGACACCTGGAGCAATATCGCGATCACGCTCTATCGTGTGGCCCTGGGGCTCGCCGGTGGGGTGGTGCTGGGAACCCTCGCCGCGCTGGCCATGACCCAGAGCAAGCTGGCCGAACAGGTGCTTGCGATCTATGTGACGACGGCGCTCAGGACCCCCAGCGCCATTGCGGCCATCATGGCGCTGGCGATCTTTCGGGGCGCCGAGATCGGCTACATCGTCGTCGTGATGTTCATCACTTTCCCCTTCATGGCGGTGGGGCTGCGCGACGGGCTCAAGAGCGCCGACAAGGATCTGGCCGAAGCCGCACAGATCTATCGGCTCGGGCCGCTGCGCTATATCCGGCACGTTCTGTTGCCCTTCATCGCGCCCTTCATCTTTTCGGCCCTGCGCAACGCGCATGCGCTCGCCTGGAAGGTGATCGTGGTCGCCGAGATTTTCGGAGCGGCGCGGATCGGGTTCGGGGCACAGTTCGATCACGCCTGGGAATACATGCAGATGGTGCAGGTTCATCTGTGGCTGCTGGTGTTCATGGCGATCGTGCTCGCCGTCGAATATGGCGTGCTGCGCGTCGCCGAGCGTCATGTGTTCCGCTGGCGCGCCTGATCCAAGACAGTTCAAAAAGACAAGGGTTCATCATGACCGGCAACAAAGACACAGTGCTCAAGGTCGAAGGTCTCGGCGTCAGCTACGCGGGCAATCCGGCCATCGCCAGCCTCGATTTCGAGATCAAGCGCGGCGAGTTCGTCGCCATCCTCGGACCGTCCGGATGCGGCAAATCCTCGATGCTCAATGTGATTTCCGGGCTGCTGCCTCCAACGCGCGGGGTGGTCGAGGTGGAAAACCTGCCACTCTATGATGCGGGCCGGGCGGCGCCCAAGCTCGGCTATGTTTTTCAGGCGCACCGACTTTTGCCCTGGCGGACCGTCAAGCAGAACCTCGAACTGGTGCTGGCGGCGTCCGACGTGCCCAAGGATCGGTGGGAGGGCAACATCGACCGCCTGCTCGATATCCTTCATATCCGCCAGTTCAAGGATTCCTGGCCGCTCCAGCTATCGGGCGGACAACGCCAGCGGGTATCGATCGCCCGCGCGCTGCTGGTCGACCCCTCCTATATCCTGATGGACGAGCCGCTCAGCACGCTCGACGAGGTGACGGCACGCAGCCTGCGCCAGGAGCTTTCGGGCATCTGGGCCAGGACCGGCGCGACGATTGTTTTCGTCACCCATTCGATCCGCGAGGCGGTTTATCTGGCTGACAGGATCATCATCCTGACGCGCGGACCCTCGACAGTGTTTGAAAACTACCATGTGCCGATCGCGCGGCCACGGGCCTATGACGATCCGATGATCGGCGAGGTTGAGGCCGATATCGTGCGGCGTGTCGAAGGGGCCTGGGGCCTTGAACCGGTCAAACCGCGTGAGGTGGCGTGACCATGGCGCTCTCAACTCCATTGCAGGGCGCCGCGATGACGCCTCGCCGCAAAGTCGGCACGGATCGCAATGTCCGCCTGCTGGGCGTGACTTTGGCTGTGGCGAGTCTTTTTGCCATCTGGACGGTTCTCTCGATCACTGTCCGGCCCTGGGTGCCGACACCCTATGACACGGCGCTGGCCATGGGCAGGCAATTGGTGTCCCACTCGTTCTACGACAATCTGTTCTTAACGCTCGGACGGGTCGCCGCTGCGTTTGTCGCGGCATCGATCGTCGGCGCGGTCCTTGGGATCGCGATCGGCATGAACAGGAAGGTCGAGGCCTTCTTCCAGCCGTTGCTGGCGCTGGCGCTGGCCGTGCCCGATCCGGTGTTCATCATCTTTGCCATTCTGGCATTGGGAACAGGAGAGGCTGCCGGGTTTGTCGCCTTGACCATGGCGGTGGCGCCGTTCGTCTCAAATATCGTGCGCTCGAGCGTCCAGGCCCGCGACAAGGGGCTGGACGAGATGACCAAAATCTATCGCATCCCGGCCGACAAGGCGTTCTGGGTCAGCCTCGTCCCCCAACTCGTGCCGGCGTTACTGACGGCAGCGCGGTTTTCCTTCGCGCTGTCCTGGAAGCTTGTGGTGGTGGTCGAGGCGATCGGGCAACCGGACGGGATCGGAGCGGCGATTTTTCACTCGTTCCGCCTGTTGCGCATGCGCGAAGTTCTGGCCATCGCGATCCTTTTCATCATCTTGATGCAGTTGCTCGAAAAGGGCGTGCTCGGCCGCGTGGAAAAGCGCCTGTTGCGCTGGCGACAGTGATCCGCGCGTGCTTTTAATTAAATAGACATACGAATAATAATGTGGGTGTGAGGATGAAGACGACAATCAAGACCGTCGGGATCGTAGGTGGCGGCATCGGAGGCGCGGCGCTGGCCGTCAGCCTGTTGCAGCGCGGGTTCGACGTGCAGCTTTTCGAGCGGGCCGACAGGTTCGGCGAGGTTGGGGCCGGCATTCAGATGACCCCCAACGCGGTCAAGGTGATCAAGGCGTTAGGACTGTTCGACACCCTTATGGCCAAGGGCTTTTTGCCCAATGCCGTGGTCGGGCGGAACTGGAAGACGGCAAAAGAAAATTTCCGCATACCGCTCAAGGGGAGCTGCGAAACGCTCTATGACGCGCCCTATGTCCATATCCACCGCGCCGATCTGCATGCGCTCTTTGCCGACACGCTACCGGGGGAGATCACCCATTTTAACAAGCTCTGCACAGGGGTGCGGCAGGATGAAAACGGGGCGACGGCGGTATTTGCCGATGGCACGGAATTCACTGCCGATTTGATCGTGGGCGCCGACGGTGTGCGCTCGGTTGTGCGGGCCCAATTGTTCGGCTCCCAGGACCCCAAGTTCACCGGGCATATGTGCTATCGCGCGGTGGTCCCGGTTGGCGGGGTCGTCGATTACGTGAGCCCCGATTCCTCCTTCTGGATGGGTCCGAACGGTCATGTGGTCACCTATTACGTCAATGGCGGAAACGCGGTGAACATCGTGGCGGTCAGCGAGACCAAGTCCTGGGTCGAGGAAAGCTGGAACGCCAAAAGCTCGAAAGAGGAAATGCTGGCGCGGTTTCCAGGCTGGCACCCCAATCTGATCAAGCTGTTTTCCAACGCCGACGAGGTATTCCGTTGGGGGCTGTTCGATCGCGACCCGATGGAGAGCTGGACCAGGGGCCGCATCACACTCCTTGGCGATGCCGCCCATCCGATGTTGCCGTTCCTTTCGCAGGGCGCGGCGATGGCGATTGAGGACGGGTTCGTTCTGGCCTCGGCATTGGCGCTGCATTCCGATGGGAACCGGGCGCTGGCGGCCTATGAGGCTGAACGGCGCCCACGGACCAGCCGCGTGCAGCTCGAAGCGCGCGAGCGGGGCCGGACCTATCACTTGCCGACGCCCTGGGCGCAGTTCAAACGCGATCTCGACTATCGCATCCGCGCGATCTTTTCGCCCCAGACCACCGGGATCAAGACCGACTGGGTTTACGAGTACGACGCGCGGCGCTTCGGCTCGGCCACGACGCGTCCGCGCGCCGTCAATGCGTGAGGCAATGACAATGGAAACCAGAATGAAAACCTATCGCATCGGACAGATCGTGCCGAGCTCGAACGTGACAATGGAAACCGAGATACCCGCATTGTTGCGGGCGCGGGAAACGGTCGCGCCCGAGCGTTTTACCTTCCATTCGGCGCGCATGCGCATGAAGCATGTGACCAAGGACGAGCTGGCAAAAATGGATGGCGACAGCGACCGCTGCGCGCTGGAGCTTTCGGACGCTCGTGTCGACGTTCTGGGCTATGCGTGCCTGGTCGCCATCATGTCGATGGGGCATGGCTATCACCGCGAATCCCAGGCACGGCTGCAGGGCGTGACAGCGAGCAATGACGCGGCGGCACCGGTCGTGACATCGGCGGGTGGGCTGGTCGATGCCATCAAGGCCATCGGTGCGAAGCGGGTGGCCATCGTTGCGCCCTATATGAAACCGCTCACCGCGATGGTCGTCGACTACATCGCCAATGAAGGGATCGATGTCGTCCATTGGCGGGCGCTGGAAATCCAGAACAATCTCGATGTGGCGGCGCACGACCCGATGAACCTTCCGGGGATCGTTTCAGGGATCGATACATCCGAGGTCGATGCGGTGGTCCTGTCGGCCTGCGTGCAGATGCCGTCTCTGGCGGCCGTGCCGCTGGTCGAGGCGCAGACCGGCAAGCCGGTTCTGACGGCGGCGATCGCCACGACATGGCAGATGCTCAAATCATTGGAGCTCGATACGCGCGTGCCCGGTGGCGGCTCGCTGCTATCGGGCGCCTATTGAGGGGCGGGGCGATGGCGAACGGATACAACATCAGAGCCAACGGCATCCGCCAGCACCTTATCCATTATCCCGGTAATGGCCCCCAGATGCTGCTCGTTCCGGGGATCACCTCTCCGGCGATCACCTGGGGGTTCGTTGCCGAGCGGCTGGCCCAGGCGTTCGACGTGCATGTGCTCGACGTGCGGGGGCGTGGACTGAGCCAGTCCGGCGATCTCGACTATTCGCTCGATGCCATGGCGCAGGACGTCGTGGCGCTGGCACGATCGGGCCATTTCGACAAGGCCATCGTCCTGGGTCACTCGATGGGTGCGCGGATCGCCATCCGGGCGGCGCGGATCGACCCGGAGGCCTTCAGCGGGCTCGTCCTTGTCGATCCGCCGGTCTCAGGGCCGGGGCGGAGGGCCTATCCATCGGCCTGGCCCTGGTACGAGGAATCCATCCTCATGGCCCAAAAGGGATGCTCGGCCGAGGACATGAAAAAATTCTGTCCCACATGGACCGATGCGCAGGTCGCCTTGCGCGCCGAGTGGCTCCATACCTGCCGGCTCGATGCGATCAGGACCGCCTATGACGGGTTCCACAGCGACGACATCCACGCCGATTTGCCGCGGATTCCGCTTCCCATGCGGCTGGTGGTTGCCGGCGGTGCGCCGGTGATCGGCGATGAGGATGTCGAAGAGATCAAGGCGCTCGCGCCCGCGATAGAGACCCGCACCGTCGACGGTGCGGGACATATGATTCCATGGGACGACCTAGAAGGGTTCCTCGCCGCGATCATGGACTTTCGGGGCCAAGCGCCCGTCACAAAGGGAGACTTTTAAGATGGATCAAGCCAGCTTCACCGAAATCTGCCTGCACCAGCTCAAGATGAGCGGTGTCCAGACCGGCGAAAAACTCGTTGTGCTGACGCAGGGCAGCGACCGGCTCGACTATGCCGACGCGTTCATGGCGGCCGGACAGCGGCTCGGGGCGCAGATGTATCACATGCGCTTGCCGGCACCACTGCCGACCGGAGGTTGGAATGTGGGTGTGACAGGGCTTGCCGCGCTGCCCGACGCCGTCGAGGCGCTGAAAAATTGCGATATGCTGATCGACTGTGTGTTCCTCTTGTTTTCACCCGAACAGTTCGCCATCCAGGCGGCGGGGACGCGAATTCTGACGGCGGTCGAGCCGCCGGCGCTGCTGGCGCGCATGCTGCCGAGCAAGGAACTTCGCGAGAAGGTCGAGATCGGGGCCGAGTACCTGGCGAAAGCCAATGTGATGCGGATCACCTCGCCGCACGGCACCGACGTCACCTACAAGCTCAACACCTATCCCACCGTGGCCGAATACGCTTGCACCGACGAGCCGGGACGCTGGGACCATTGGCCGTCGGGCTTTGTCTTTACGGGCGGCGACGATGACGGCGTCGATGGCCAGATCGTCGTGGCGCCGGGCGATATCTTGTTGCCGCAGAACATGTATGTGCGCGATCCGATCACCTATACGATCGAAAAGGGTTGGATCACCGACATCCGCGGCGGGCTCGATGCCGAACTGGTGAAATCCTATATGGCCGCGTTCAACGACGAACGCGGCAAGGGGATGAGCCATGTGGGCTGGGGCATGAACCCCAACGCCCATTGGCACGGCATGGTGCCCGGAGAATTCCCCGGCGGAATGGGCATGGAGCCGCGCAGCTTTTACGGCAATGTGATGTTTTCGACAGGGCCCAACAACGAACTGGGCGGCCCCAACGACACGGCCTGCCACCTCGATATTCCGATGCGCAATTGCTCGCTGTTCCTCGATGACGAGGCAATCGTCATCGACGGCGATCTCGTCGTCAAGGAAATGCAGATGGCGCGGGCGTAAGGCAAAATCCGCCCCGCCGGCTGGGGTCGGCGGGGCGACCGGGAAGGAGCGAACATGTCACAGGCAGAAATCTATAGGGACGCCGGATTTGGCCACGCGGTGCCGCGCGGCACGCGTCCGGCGATCGTGGTGGTCGATTTCACCTATGGGTTCACCGACACGCGCTATGCGACAGCCTCCGACGCGGCAAGCCAGATGGCGGCCACGCGGCGGTTGACCGATCTGGCCCGGTCCAGGGGGTTCCCGGTAATCTATACAACGATCGCCTACCATAGGGGCGAGATCGATGCTCTTGCGTGGCTGAAAAAGGCACGTGGCATGGTGGCCTTGGTCGAGGGGACACGGCTTGTCGAAATCGATGCGGCGACCGGCATTCAGCCTGGCGATGCCATCGTCACCAAGAAAGGCGCGTCGGCATTTTTCGGCACCGCGCTGGCGGCCATGTTGACGGGAATGCAGGTCGATACGCTTGTGATCGCCGGCGCAACCACCTCGGGTTGCGTGCGGGCGAGCGTGGTCGATGCAGTGCAATCGGGCTTCAATACGCTGGTGCCGGCCGATTGCTGCGCGGATCGGGCCGAACCACCCCACGCCGCAGCGCTCTATGACATGGGCCAGAAATACGCCGACGTCACCGATTCGATGGAGATCGGGGCCTGGCTGGCATCTGTCTGACCGGGCCGATCCCTAACGCCCGCCTGCAAGCTGTCTCATGCGCGATGGCACCGCTGCCGACACTGACAAGTATTAGTTGCTGATCGATTTCCGAATTTGAAGGAGACGATGCGCGTGGATGCGTAACCTGCCTTCAATGCCGCCAATCGAGGAGTTGCGTTGATGAAGGTGCTCGTCATCGTCAAACGCGTTGTCGATCATAACGTGAGGATCAGGGTCAAGCCCGACGGCACGGGGATCGATGTTGCCAGTGCCAAGATGTCGATGAACCCGTTTGACGAAATCGCGCTCGAAGAGGCTATTCGGTTACGCGAAGCGGGAATTGCGTCCGAAGTCGTGGCTGTTTCGATTGGCGAAGCCAAAGTTGCCGATACCTTGCGTACCGCCCTCGCCATGGGTGCGGATCGGGCCGTCATGATCGCCGACGGACTGGGCGGGGACATCGAACCGCTTGCCGTCGCCAAGCTCCTGGCCAAGCTGGTCGAGCACGAGGCGCCGCAAATTGTCATTCTGGGCAAGCAAGCCATCGACAACGACATGAATGCGACAGGACAGATGCTTGCCGCACTTCTGGGGTGGGGCATTGCGACATTTGCGTCCAGGGTCGAGATCGCGGCCAACCGGGCCGTTGTCACCCGCGAGGTCGATGGCGGGCTGCAAACCATTTCGGTTGCGCTTCCCGCGATCATAACAACCGACCTCCGCCTCAACGAGCCCCGCTACGCCTCGCTCCCCAATATCATGAAGGCCAAGAAAAAGCCGATCGAGGAAACGAGTGCGGCGGACTATGGCGTCGATATCGTTCCGCGGCTGACGGTACTCAGGACCGAAGAACCCAAGGCACGCGCCGGCGGTGGAAAGGTTGCATCGGTGGACGAGCTTGTGACCAGGCTCAAGGAACTGGGAGTAGTCTGATGGCTGTATTGCTTCTCGCCGAAACGACCGACGGCGTTCTGGCTTTCGATGCAACGGCGCGTGCCGTATCCGCGGTCCGTGGGCTTGGTGAAGTGACGGTCCTGGTCTGCGGCGACAAAGAAGCGGCCGATCGGGCCGCAACTCTCGATGGTGTCTCCAGGGTCGTCTTTTCCAGCGATCCCGCCCTTACGCACGGTCTGGTCGAAAATGTTGCGGAACTGGTGGTTTCGCGCTCTGATGGCTTTGCCCATATTGCGGCACCGGCGACGACCTCGGGCAAGGCGATATTGCCCTATGTCGCCGCAAGGCTTGATGTGATGGTGATCACCGATGTCGCCGAAATCGTTGACGCGGAAACGTTCAAGCGGCCGATCTATGCCGGCAATGCAATCCAGACGGTGCGGTCATCCGATAGGGTGAAAGTGTTTTCGGTGCGCACGTCGGCCTTTGCGCCGGTCGCCGATGGGGCAAGCGCACAGGTCGAGCAGGTCGGGGGCAATGGCGATAGGGGCGTGTCCGCCTTTATCGAAAATCACCTCGCCCGGAGCGATCGCCCTGACCTGACCTCGGCCAAGATCGTCGTATCCGGGGGACGCGGACTTGGGTCCGGTGAGAACTTTGCGCTGATCGACAGGCTGGCCGATAAGCTCGGCGCCGCCATCGGGGCCTCGCGCGCCGCCGTCGACAGCGGCTACGTGGCCAATGATTTGCAGGTTGGCCAGACCGGCAAGGTCGTAGCGCCCGATCTTTATATTGCCGTCGGGATTTCGGGCGCCATCCAGCACCTTGCCGGCATGAAGGATTCCAGGATTATCGTGGCGATCAACAAGGATGAAGAAGCGCCGATCTTCGAGATCGCCGACTTCGGCCTTGTCGCCGATCTCTTCGAGGCGCTGCCTGAACTGATTGAAAAGCTTTGAGGAACGCGCGGGATACGACGGGAACCTGTTCATGAGCGCCGTTTCACGCGAATCCGTTCAATATGACGTCGTAATCGTGGGCGCCGGTCCTGCGGGCCTGTCGGCGGCGATAAGACTCAAGCAGATCGATCCTGACCTGAGCGTGGTGGTTCTCGAAAAAGGGTCTGAAGTTGGAGCGCACATTCTCTCCGGCGCGGTTCTTGACCCGTCCGGATTGAGCAAACTTTTCCCCGACTGGAAGGAAAAAGGCGCGCCGGTGACCACAGCGGTCGTCGACGACCGCTTCTATATGCTCGGCAAGGACCGAGCGGCACCCATCCCCAATTGGCTTATGCCGCCGCTCATGTCCAATCATGGCAATTACATCGTTTCGATGGGCAATGTCTGCCGCTGGCTGGCCGGCCGGGCAGAAGATCTGGGGGTCGAGATTTTTCCGGGCATGGCGTGCTCGGAACTGGTTTATGGCGACAAGGGCGAGATCAAGGGTGTCGTGGCCGGCGAATTCGGAAAACGCTCGGATGGCACGCCCTCGCCACACTATGAGCCAGGGATGGAACTGCATGGCAAATACGTGCTGATCGGGGAGGGCGCGCGCGGATCGCTCGCCAAACAGATCATTGCCAAATACGGCCTCTCCCAAGGTCGCCAGGTTCAAAAGTTTGGCCTTGGCATGAAGGAAATCTGGGAAATCGATCCCGCCAAGCATCGGCAGGGCCATGTCGTCCATACAATGGGCTGGCCGCTTGGCGGAAATGCCGGAGGCGGCGGCTTTGTTTATCATGCCGAAAACAACCAGTTGTTTCTTGGACTTGTGGTCCATCTGGACTACGCCAACCCCTATCTCTTCCCCTATATGGAATTCCAGAACTGGAAGCATCATCCGCTGATCGCGGACCTGCTGAAGGGCGGCAAGCGCGTTTCGTACGGCGCGCGTGCCATCTCTGAAGGTGGCTACCAATCCATGCCCAGGGCGGCCTTTCCTGGCGGCGCCCTGTTGGGCTGTTCGGTAGGACTGGTCAACGTTCCGCGCATCAAGGGCAATCACAATGCAATGCTTTCGGGCACTGCGGCGGCAGATCATGTCGCCGCCGCCATCGCTTCTGGCCGCTCGGGCGATGTGATCGAGGACTATGATCACGAATTGCGGTCCGGCCCTGTGGGGCAGGATCTCAGGCTCGTGCGCAACGTCAAGCCCTTGTGGTCGCGTTTCGGGCTTTGGGCGTCCCTGGCACTCGGGGGCTTCGACATGTGGTGCCAGACATTGTTCAAAGGCTCCCTTTTCGGAACGCTGAAGCATCGGCGATCGGACGCAGAGGCGACACGGCCCGCGAGCGGCTTTAGCCCTATTGCCTATCCCAAACCCGATGGTGTCATATCTTTCGAGCGCCTGACCAACGTGGCCTTTACGGCCACCAATCATGAAGAAAGTCAGCCCGCCCACCTCCATCTCGCCGATCCGCAAACCGCCATCGACCTCGATTACAGGCAATTCGCCGGTCCTGCGGCGCGTTATTGTCCGGCCGGAGTTTATGAATATCTCGACGGCGACGGGCCGGCGCCGAAATTTGTCATAAACTTCCAGAACTGCATTCACTGCAAGACCTGCGACATTAAAGAGCCGAGCGGCAACATCACCTGGACGGTGCCGCAAGGCGGTGACGGGCCGAACTACGGCAATATGTGACCTCCCCGACCACTGTCTTTCCGCAAAGCAATTCTTTGTCTTTGCCAGTGCTTCTTGGGCGCGCCCGATGCTCGCTTTTGGCAGCTTCGGGCCAGGTTGGGAAAGCTGGGTTGGACCATGAGCGGCATTCGCAAGAACTATATCTATGGCCGTTGGGTGGAGGGTGATGCGGTCACCGAAAATCGCAATCCCGCCCGGCCGCAAGAGCTCATAGGCTATTTTGCCTCGAGCGGCGTTGCGCATGTCGAAGCGGCCGTGGCGGCAGCCAGGGCGGCGCAGCCGGCATGGGCTGCTGCAACCCCCCAGCAGCGCTCCGACGTCTTGGCGCGCGCCGGCGCGAAATTGCTGGAGCGGGCCGATGAGATCGGACGCCTGCTGGCGCGGGAGGAAGGCAAGGCACTGCCCGAGGCGATTGGCGAGGCGACCCGTGCGGCGCAGATCTTTTCGTTCTTTGCCGGGGAAGCGCTCAGGGTCTCAGGGCAAAAGATTGCCTCCGTCCGTCCCGGCGTCGAAATCGAGGTTACCCGTGAGCCGCTCGGCGTGGTTGGTCTCATCACGCCCTGGAATTTCCCGATTGCAATTCCGGCCTGGAAGGTGGCGCCCGCGCTTGCTGCCGGCAATGCGGTGGTGCTCAAGCCGGCTGAACTGACGCCGGCCTGCGCCCATGTGCTGACCGAAATCTTGCATGAAGCCGGTATTCCCGCAGGCGTTTTCAACCTGGTCATGGGGCAGGGCAGCCTTGTCGGACAAGCCCTGACCGATCATCCCGACGTCGCGGCGATATCCTTTACCGGTTCGGAAGCGGTCGGACGTTCCATTGCCATGGCATGCGCCAGGACCATGAAGAAGGTTCAGCTCGAGATGGGGGGCAAGAACCCGCTCGTCGTGCTCGACGATGCCGATATCGAAACCGCTGTCAGATGCGCTCTGAACGGCGCCTTTTTTTCCACCGGCCAGCGTTGTACCGCGTCCTCGCGGCTCATCGTGCAAAAGGGCATTCACGACAAATTCGTCGAAGCGCTCGACGCGGCCAGGCTGGCTCTTCGGCTGGGCGACCCGCTGCAGGCCGATACCGATATCGGTCCCGTCGTGTCGGAAAACCAGCTATCGGGCAATCTCGATTATGTCGCGCTTGCCGCCGCCGAAGGCTGCGAGGTCCGCGGCGGCGGCCGGCTCAATCACGAAGGGTTCTTCCAGGCCCCGGCCTTGTTTGTCGGCGCGACCAACGCCATGCGTTCCTCCCGCGAGGAAATCTTTGGTCCTTGTGCCAGCGTGATCGCCGTCTGTGATTTCGATGAGGCGTTGGCGGTCGCCAACGATACGCGGTTCGGTCTGTCCTCGGGCATCGTCACACAATCTTTGAAATACGCCACGGCATTCCGGCAGAAATCTCAGGCCGGCATGGTGATGACGAACCTGCCAACGGCGGGAGTCGATTACCATGTTCCCTTCGGCGGTCGCAAAGCGTCGAGTCTCGGCTCGCGCGAGCAAGGGCCGATGGCGATGGAATTTTATACCGGCGTCAAGACCGCCTACGAGTTTGCGGGGTAGGCAATGAGCGATCTATCGCAGGAATTGTTCGATCTGCTCGGGCCGAAGGGATGGCTCAGCGCTCACGATAGCGTCGGTTCGGTGCGTGACTGGCTCGATCGCTATGGTGAGCCGCCTTTGGGCATCGCCCGCCCGGCCACGACCGGCGAAGTCGCCGCCGTGATTGGGGCCTGCGCGCGAGCCGGTGTTCCGGTTGTGCCCCAGGGCGGCAATACGGGGCTGTGCGGCGCGGCCGTTTGCGGCAGGGCGGGGAGCGTCATTGTTTCGCTCTCCCGCATGAACGCAATGGGCAAACCCGATACGGCAACCGGCTCGATGACGGTCGAGGCGGGTGTCGTGCTGGCGGCACTCCATGACGCGCTCGAACCGCACGATCTGATTTTCCCTCTGCATCTGGGGGCCGAGGGCACGGCCCAGATCGGCGGTCTGATCGGCACCAATGCCGGCGGCAGTCACGCCGCCCGTTACGGGATGATGCAGGATCTCGTGCTGGGGTTGGAAGTGGTTTTGGCCGACGGGTCCATCTGGAATGGTTTGCGCGCCGTGCAAAAGGACAATGCGGGGTACCAGCTCCGCAAACTGTTCTGCGGAGGCGAAGGGACGCTGGGCATTGTCACAAGGGCCGTTCTCAAGCTTTTTCCCGCGCCCAAGGTTCGGGAAACGGCCCTGCTGGCCGTGCCGGACATGGATGCGCTTGTCGCTGTTGGCTCGCTTCTGAGAAAAGAGGCTGGCGAATTTCTGGGCGGACTGGAATTTTTCAGTGATTTTGGCCTCGATCTGGCCCTTGCGAATGTCGAGGGGCTCGCAATGCCCCTCGAAAGTCGGGCTCCTTGGTATCTGTTGGTGGAGATGACGGCCGGTTCATCCAAAGTGCCGCTCTCCGAAATCATGCAGTCCTGCCTCGAAGATGGCTTCGGGCAGGGGATCGTCGTGGATGGCGCCCTTGCCATGTCCGATACCCAACGCGCCGCCTTCTGGCGCTTGCGCGAGGAGCAGCCCGAGGGCCAAAGGCTGGAAGGGCCCCAGCTCAAGCACGATATTTCCGTCCCGCCCGGCCGGCTTGCCGAGTTCATCGGCGAGGCCGGGAACCTTTGCCAGGATATTCTGGGTGGCGTGCGCATCAATGCGTTCGGCCATCTCGGCGATGGCAATACGCATTACAATTTGTCGCCTCCCGCCGGGCATCCTGACTTCGCCGATACAGCGCCCGCGCTGGCAACAGCCCTCGCAAGACTGGCCACCGAACTCGGTGGCAGCTTTGCGGCCGAGCACGGGCTGGGACGATCCAAGATCGCCCTCGCCGATGCCCTGCGGCCCGCTGCCGAACGCGCGCTGATGGGGCGGATCAAACAGGCGCTCGACCCGCAGGGCCTTCTCAATCCAGGCGTCGTTCTTGCTGCCAATACGTCCGGGACGATTGACCGGAATACACCTAACTTATTGTAATATATTGCCTTTGCGTCGGTTTGCGTAAGCAATACTTGTCGATGTCCGGTTTTTCTTGGTTTCAATCGAACCGCCACGCCATCAGCATCGGGGCATAGGTGGAGATCATTCATGAAAACGGCATTCGTGACGGGCGCAACGCGGAGTATAGGCCGCTCTCTGGCGGTTGCCTTTTCCGAGACCGGCTGGCGTGTGTACGCCGTTGGGCGCAACCGGCAGGTGCTTGCGGATTTGCGTGCCGATTACGGCATCGAACCGCTGGCCTTCGATATGACCGATCGGGTGGAACTGAGATCACTGACGGACGGTCTCGATATCGACCTGCTTGTGCACGCAGCGTTGCGCTGGCCGGATGCGGCCGGCTTTGGCGACCTCACCGAAGCCGATATCGATATGGGGCTTGAGGTCAATTTTTCGGCCGCTCTGCATCTCACTCACGACCTCATGCCGCAACTGATCGCCGACGGGCGCAGCGCGGTGCTTTTTCTGGCGCAGGACGCCGGCCGGGACGCAGGAGTGTTGCAGGTCACACTCGGGGGGGCGCTGGAGGCGTGTGCGGGAGCGCTGGAGCGCGAGTTTGGCCCAGCCGGGCTGACGGCCCGCTGCCTGCATATCGGTGCGGAGTTGAGTGAGGCGCAGGCCCGCGACATCGCCGAACAGATAGATGCACGCTTTCACGAAGACGGAGCGTCGATGCCGCAACCGTCAAGCCATCGCAAGGACAATATCCAATGACACGAAACGGGGGCCAACTCCTTGTCGAAAGCCTCGTCGCGCTCGGTGCCCAAAAGGCCTTCGGCGTTCCCGGGGAAAGCTACCTTGCGGTGCTCGACGCGCTCCACGATACAAGGGGGAAGCTCGACTACATCCTGTGCCGCAACGAAGGCGGCGCGAGCTTCATGGCTGCTGCCTATGGCAAGCTCATGGGAGAGCCCGGCATTTGCATGGTCACGCGCGGGCCTGGGGCGACCAATGCCTCGATCGGTGTGCATACGGCCATGCAGGACAGCGCACCGATGATCTTGTTCGTCGGCCAGGTGGGCACAGACATGAAGGGCCGCGAGGCCTTCCAGGAGCTCGATTACAGGGCCGTATTCGGCACGATGGCCAAATGGACCGTCGAAATCGATCATGCCGATCGCATCCCTGAAATCCTCTCCCGGGCATGGTTGCGGGCCAAATCAGGTCGTCCCGGCCCCGTGGTGGTGGCTCTGCCTGAAGACATGCTGACCTCGATGACCGAAGCTGCGCCACTGTCTGCGCCCCTCGAGATTTCCGAGCCGGCCCCCGACCGCGCCAGCATGGACAATCTGCGCCGGCTTCTCGCTGAGGCTGAGCGGCCGCTTATCATGCTGGGCGGATGCAATTGGTCGGAGGGCAGCACCGCCGCCATTCAGGCATTTGCCGAGGCCAGCAACATCCCGGTTGCAGCCGTCTTTCGCTACCAGGATCAGTTCGACAATTCTTCGCCGGTCTTTGTGGGGGAGATGGGCGTGGGCATGACGCCCCATATTCGCAAGCTGGTGAAACAGGCCGACCTCGTCCTGGCGATCAACAATCGGTTCGGCGAAATGTCGACCGATGGCTACACCCTGTTCGACGTGCCGCAGCCGGCCCAGACCCTGATCCATGTTCACGGGTCCGACCTTGAAATCGGCAAGGTCTATCGCCCGGCGCTGGCCATTCAGGCCGGCCCCAACGCCTTTGCAGCCGCGCTTGGGGAAATGGCAGCGGTGAGGGGCACCTGGTCTGCATGGCGGTCCGAGGCCCGCCAAGCTTATGAAAAGGGCTTCGAGCTGCCCGATCTGCCATCGCCGGTTGATATGGGAAAGGTTTGCGCAATCATGCGCGACAAGCTCCCCGAGGATTTTATCCTCACCAATGGTGCGGGCAACTTCACGGTCTGGCCGGGGAAATTTTTCCGCTACGGTCCCGGGGCGCGACTTCTGGCTCCGCAGTCGGGCGCCATGGGCTATGGCGTTCCCGCCTCGATTGCCGCCAAGGTCGCCTGCCCGGACCGCACGGTTGTCTGTTTCGCCGGCGATGGCGATTTTCAGATGAATTGCCAGGAATTGGCCACGGCCCTTCAGGCCGACGCACAGCCGATCATACTCATCCTCAACAACGGCATCTACGGCACGATCCGTGCGCATCAGGAGCGCAATTACCCGGCCCGGGTCTCCGGGACCACCATGGACCGAAACCCCGATTTCGTGGCGCTGGCCAGGGCATATGGCTTCCATGCCGAAAAGGTCGAAACGACAGGTGACTTCGAAGCGGCGTTCGATCGCGCCCTGGCCTCGCGGACAGGGGCGGTACTCGAACTGGTGATTTCTCCCGAAGCGCTCACGCCCCGGCAAACGCTGTCGGAAATGCGCGATGCAGCGCTCAGAGCAAAGGAAACGGCATGACTGTCGGTCAGGGCATTCGTCTGGGCGCCGATATCGGCGGCACCTTCACCGACATCGTGCTCGATGTCCGGGGAACACTTCATTCCACAAAGGTGCTCACCAATTATTCGGCGCCCGAGCAGGCCATTCTCGATGGGCTGGAGATCGTGTGCGCCGACGCCGGCGTCGGGCCCGAAGAGATCGACACGATCATCCATGGCACGACACTGGCGACCAATGCGCTGATCGAGCGTCGCGGCGCGCGCACCGCTCTGATCACGACCGAGGGCTTTCGCGACGTCATCGAAATGCGGACCGAGAACCGGTTCGAGCAATACGATCTCAACCTCAAGCTTCCGACGCCCTTGATCCCGCGCGAGGATCGTTTCACCGTACGCGGCCGGATCAGCGCGCAGGGCGAACAATTGCAGCCCCTCGATGAAGCCGCGCTCCGCCAAACCGCCGGCACCATCAAGGCGCGGGAGTTCGGAGCGGTTGCCATCGGGTTCATCCACTCCTACGTCAACGACGCCCACGAAAAGCGCGCCCGCGACATCCTGGCGGAAACGCTCGATCTTCCCATTTCGATTTCCTCGGAAGTTTCGCCGCAAATGCGCGAATTCGAGCGCTTCAATACCGTATGCGCCAATGCTTATGTGCGCCCGCAGATGGCGGACTATCTCTCCCGCCTCCAGGTCCGGCTCAAGGAAATGGGAGCCGGGTGTCCCGTCTTCATGATCCATTCGGGCGGTGGTCTGATTTCGGTCGAAACGGCCGCTGAATTTCCGGTGCGGCTTGTAGAGTCCGGACCGGCCGGCGGGGCGATCTTTGCCGCCGATATCGCACGGCGCTTCGGCCTCGACCGCGTTGTTTCCTACGATATGGGCGGAACGACCGCCAAGATCTGCCTGATCGACGATTTCCAGCCCCAGACGGCCCGGACATTCGAAGTTGCCAGGACCTATCGGTTCTGCAAGGGCTCGGGAATGCCCATCTCCATACCGGTCATCGAGATGATCGAGATCGGCGCGGGTGGAGGTTCGATAGCATGGGTCGATGCCATGGGCCGGATTCAGGTTGGCCCCGAATCGGCCGCCTCCGAACCCGGACCGGCCTGTTATCAGCGTGGCGGCGACCGTCCGGCGGTCACCGATGCCGATCTCGTCATGGGCAAGCTCGATCCCGACAATTTCGCTGGTGGCAAGATCAGGCTCTCGGTCGAGAGGGCCGGCAATGCCATCGCACGCGATGTGGGCGACAGGCTCGGTCTCGAACCGCAGGCGGCGGCCTTTGGCATCTGTGATGTGGTTGATGAGAACATGGCCAATGCGGCCCGTGTTCATGCCGTGGAAAGCGGCAAGAACATCTCGGAAAAGACGATGATTGCCTTTGGCGGCGCGGCGCCGCTGCACGCCGCCCGTCTTTGCGAAAAACTCGGCGTTGACCGGTGCCTGATCCCGCAGGGCGCCGGCGTCGGTTCGGCAATTGGCTTCCTGCGCGCGCCATTCGGGTATGAGGCGCTGGCTTCAAAGATCACGGCGCTGTCCTGTTTCGATGCGGCTGCGCTCAACGATCTTCTCGATGGCCTCAAGAACACCGCCGAAAGCTTTGTACGGGCCGGAACCAGCGGCGTGATCGAGCGTGAGATAACAGGCTTCATGCGCTATGCGGGACAGGGCTGGGAAATCCCCGTGCCGCTCCCGGACCGCGCGTTTGGCGCCGGGGATGCCGGAATGATCGCCGAAGCCTTCAAGGCCCGGTATGCCCAGTTCTTTGGGCGCGCGGTAGAGGGGCCCGAAATCGAATTCGTGACCTTTTCGGTCAAGGCCCAGGACGTCCGCGCGCCGGTCGAGCGGCAAGCGCTGGTGGAAACGGGCGCACCCATGAACGCGCCCGATCGCCGCCCCGTCTTTGATCCCGCGCTCGGCGGCAACGAGGAGACCAACATCGTTGCGCGCGACACGCTCGTTGCGGGCAATCGTGTTTCCGGACCCGCCGTCATCGTGGAGCGCGAAACATCCACCGTCGTGACCTCGCCGTTCGACGCAATCGTGCAGGCGGACGGCACGCTGCTTCTCGTGCGCAAAGGTTTGAAATCATGAGCCAGATCGAAGAAATCCGCATGCAGGTGATGTGGAATCGCCTGATCTCGGTGGTTGAAGAGCAGGCTCTGACGCTTCTGCGCACTGCTTTTTCCACATCGGTGCGCGAGGCCGGCGATTTGTCGGCGGGGATCTTCGATCCCGCGGGCCGAATGCTGGCCCAGGCGGTCACCGGCACGCCGGGACACGTCAACACGATGGCCGAGGCGGTTCTCCATTTCATCGCGGAAATCCCGCGGGGGGAAATGTATCCGGGCGACACCTACGTCACCAATGATCCCTGGAAAGGGACGGGCCATCTTCACGACATCACAATGGTCACCCCCGCCTTTCGCGGTGACATTCTGATCGGCTTTTTCGCCTGTACCGCGCATGTGGTCGATGTGGGTGGGCGCGGGTTCGGCGCCGACGGCAAATCGGTTTATGAGGAAGGGATACAGATCCCGATCATGAAATTTGCCGAGCGCGGTACGGTCAATGCCGATTTGCTGCGCATTCTGCGCGCCAATGTGCGCGAACCCGATCAGGTGATCGGCGATTTCTTTTCGCTGGCCGGCTGTAATGATGTCGGTCAGAAGCGCCTGATGGAAATGCTCGATGAAGTTAAATTGGCGGATCTGCAAACCCTCGGTGAGTTCATCTTCACGCGCACCCATGCAGCCATGATGGAGCGCATCGCGGCGCTGCCCAAGGGCCGCTGGTCGAACGATATGCTCACCGATGGCTATGACGAGCCCATCCGGCTGGCCGCCGAGGTTTCCATCGGCGATGACGTGATCAATGTCGATTTTACCGGCAGCGACGCGATGAGCCGGTGGGGCATCAATGTTCCGCTCATCTACACCAAGGCTTATGCGTGCTACGCCATCAAATGCGTCGTTGCGCCGGACATTCCCAACAATTCGGCTTCCCTCGCGGCCCTGACTGTGTCCGCGCCGGAAAATATCCTCAACGCCAGCCGCCCCGCCCCAGTGTCGCTGCGCCATGTCATCGGTCATATGGTGCCCGATCTGGTGTTGGGAGCGCTCGCAAAAGTGCTGCCGGGAAAAATTCAGGCCGAAGGGGCCGGGGCCTTGTGGAACATCCACATTTCCGCCCGTCCCCAGGCCGGCAAGACCGGGCGGCGGGCCGAGGTGCTCATGTTCAACTCGGGGGGCATGGGCGCACGGCCCGGCCTCGACGGCCTTTCATCGACGGCCTTTCCTTCGGGTGTTCACACCATGCCTGTCGAAGCGACCGAGCACACCGGCCCGATCGTCATCTGGCGCAAGGAGTTGCGCCCCGATTCCGGTGGCGCGGGCAAATATCGTGGCGGGCTGGGCCAGGTCATCGAGATCGCGCCCCGGGACAACCATGAGTTCGAATTTTCCGCAATGTTTGATCGTATCGCCTCGCCGCCGCGTGGTCGCGATGGCGGCGAGGACGGTGCGCCCGGATCGGTGGCGCTCGACGACGGCACCAGGCTCAAGGCCAAGGGGTGGCAGTTTGTGCCGGGGGGCAAAAGACTTGTCCTCAATCTGCCCGGCGGCGGCGGGTTCGGCGATCCCGGCGAGCGGCCCGATGAAGCGAGCGTGGAAGACCGGGTCAAGGGCTACGTTACGGAGGCAGGACAATGAACCGGGTCGCTGAACGCCTCCAGGCCGTCAAGCCGTCTGCGTCCATGGCCGTCAGCCAGGCCGCCAAGGACCTCGCGGCGACGGGTGTCGATGTTATCGATCTCGGACTGGGCGAGCCCGATTTTGCCGCGCCGGCCCATATCACGGAGGCAGCGTTCGACGCCGCACGCAGCCAGCGGATGCTTTATACGGCGTCTCTGGGAACGCCGGAAACCCGGCGGGCAATCGGCGCGAAATTCAAGCGCGAGAATGATCTCGACTACGCGATTGACGAGATCGCCGTGGCCAATGGCGCCAAGCAGATCATCTTCAACGCGTTGATGGCGACGGTGAACCCGGGCGACGAGGTGATCCTGCCCGCCCCCTATTTCGTCTCCTACCCCGAAATGGCCAAGCTGTTCGGTGGCGTGCCGGTTACGCCCGAATGTCCGGCCGAAACGGGGTTTCGCCTGACCCCCGACGTGCTCGAAGCCGCGATCACCGACAGAACGCGCTGGCTGTTTCTCAACATGCCGGGCAATCCCTCGGGGGCGGTTTACAGCGAGGATGAGCTCAAGGCGCTCGGCGCGGTGCTCGAAAACCATCCGCAGGTGCTCGTCCTTTCCGATGAGATCTATGAACACATCGTCTTCGATGATCGCCAGTTCATCTCGTTCGCCAGGGCCTGCCCGCAATTGCGCGAACGGACGTTGATCGTCAACGGGGTCTCGAAAGCCTACGCGATGACCGGGTGGCGGGTTGGGTATGGAGCTGGACCGAGATGGCTCATCAAGGCCATGGCAACGGTCCAGAGCCAGTCATGCACGTCGGTCTGCACGGTCGCGCAGTTCGCGACCATTGCCGCGCTTGAAGGGCCCCAGGATGCGGTTGCGGAATTTCGCGCCGCGTTCGAGCGTCGCCGCGACCTCGTCGTTGAAAAAATAGCCCGGATCGACGGGCTCACCCTCGATGCGCCCGAAGGGGCATTCTACGCCTATATCGGATGCGCGGCCCTCATCGGGTCGAAAACGCCGTCGGAAGCGATCCTGGTGGACGACGTCGCGGTCGCACGATACCTGCTTGAACAAGCGCATGTGGCCGCGGTGCCCGGGGCCGCTTATGGTTTGTCCCCATTCTTCCGTATTTCAACAGCGACCTCCGAACAGACGCTCTCGGAAGCTATCGACCGCATAGCGGCTGCGGTCTCGAAACTGACGTTGCAAAGCGAGTAAAGGCCAATGGCGAAGCACTACAAAAGAATTCTTCTCACCGGAGCAGCAGGTCGCCTCGGCACCGAGCTGCGCAAGGGCCTGGCTCTGCTCGCTGACCATGTCCGGCTGGCGGACCGGACCGAAATCGAGGATATTCAGGCTCACGAAGAAGCCCTGACATTCGACCTTTCCGATGAGGCCGCCGTGTTCGAAGCCGTGCGGGACGTGGATGCCATCGTCCATTTTGGCGGCGCACCGCTTGAGACCGCATGGAAGACCGTACTGTCCTCCAACATTGAGGGGAGCTACAACATCTATGAGGCCGCGCGTCGGCACGGCGTCGGGCGCGTTGTCTACGCCTCCTCGGTCCACGCCATCGGCTACCACCCGCTCCAGGCCCATATCGACACGGAAGCTCCGGTGCGGCCCGATAGCCTCTACGGCGTTTCCAAGTGTTTTGTTGAATCCCTGAGCCGGCTCTATTGGGACAAATTCGGTATCGAAAGCGTGTGCGTGCGCATTTTCTCATCCTTTCCCGAACCGGCCGACCGGCGCATGCTCTGGTCCTACCTCAGCTTTGACGATTGCGTGCGGCTGGTAAGTGCGAGCCTTACGGCGCCTCATGTGGGGCACACCATCAGCTTCGGTCTTTCCGACAATGCGCTAAAGCCGGTGGACAATGCCAGGGCCGGCCATTTGGGTTACCGTCCCCAGGACAGTTCCGAACCCTTCCGCCAGGCGATTGAGGCCAGGACCGATCCCGCCGATCCCGGTGCCGCCGCAACCCGCTTCCTGGGCGGCTGGTTCTGCGAGCTCGGTCACCCCGACGACGAGGCCGGGAAATGAAAGACAGCTATGACGTCGTAATCGTTGGCGGTGCGGTCATCGGCTCGGCCGTTGCCTACTATCTCACGGCCAACACCGATTTTACCGGATCGGTTCTCGTGGTCGAAAAAGACCCCAGCTATGTCAAGGCATCGACCTCGCTTTCCTCGTCCTCGATCCGCACCCAGTTCTCCAACCCGATCAACGTCAGGATCAGTCAGTACGGATCGGAAGTGATCAGGAACTTTGCCCGGATGATGGAAGTGGACGGCGATCGCCCGGACCTCCATTTCCATTCAGGCGGCTACCTGTTTCTGGCAAATACACCAGATCAGGTTCAGACCTTGCGCGAAAATCACGAGGTTCAGAAGGCATGCGGAGCGGACGTTGTCCTTTGGAACCGCGACGAGTTGGCCGATGCCTTCCCTCATCTGCGGGTCGATGACATTGAATTGGCGTCCTATGGCCGCTCGGGCGAGGGCTGGTTCAACAACACGGGCATGATGTACGGCTTTAAGGCCAAGGCACGCGCCCAGGGGGCCGAATTCGTTACTGATGAAGTGACAGCCATCGGCCGCGACGGCAACCGGGTCACGTCGGTGACGTTGAAGTCGGGCCAAATCGTCACCGCCGGAACTCTCGTCAATGCGTCCGGGCCGCGTGCCGCGCTGACCGCGCGCATGGCGGGGCTCGATATTCCGGTCGAACCGCGCAAGCGCACGCTTTTCGTTTTCGACTGCGCCGATACGCCGGAAGGTTCGGCGCAGGTCAATGACGGTCGTCTGCCCCTGATGATCGATCCCTCCGGTGTGTTCTGCCGCCCCGAAGGCAAGTTCTTCTTGTCAGGCTGCCCGCCCATCGAGGACCCGGCGGTCGATTGGGACGATTTCGAGCCGCGCTATGACGAGTTCGAGGAGGTGATCTGGCCCACGCTTGCGGAACGCTCGCAACAGTTCGAAGCGATCAAGGTCGTCAATCAATGGGCCGGGCACTACGCCTTCAACACGCTCGACCACAACATGGTCGTTGGCCGGCATCCCGAGGTCAAGAACTTCATATTTGCAAACGGGTTCTCCGGTCACGGGCTGCAACAGGGCCCGGCAACCGGTCGCGGTGTGTCCGAATTGATTACCTATGGCCAATATCGTGAACTCGATCTTTCCGAAGTTGGATTTGAGCGTATAGTCGAGAACAGGCCATTCCTCGAAAAGGCGGTGATCTGACCGTCGGTTTTAGAACTTAGGTCGACCGTTCAAGGATTGCGATGCAAGGCCCCTCGATCAGAATGCTGCCGCTGAACGCATTGCGCGTTTTCTGGGTCGTGATCCGCAAGGGCTCTTTCCGCTCGGCGGCCGATGATATGCTGGTCACCCCCCAAGCGGTCAGCCAGCAGATCAAGCTGCTCGAGGACATTCTCAATGTCCCCCTGTTCGAGAGGAAGGGCAGGGTCATTGAGCCCACCGAGCAGGCCATCCTGCTCTCCCATTTCGTGCAGGCCGGATTTGACGAATTTGCCGAGGGCGTGCGCCGGGTCACAAATGCGACCTATCGAAATCGCATCAATCTCAACGTCAGCCCGTATTTTGCCACGCGCTACCTGATCTCCCGACTTGGCAACATCCAGGAGGCTGTCCCGGGGGCCGATCTGCGCCTGACGACGATGGTCGACTTGCCTGATTTCGCGGCCGACGAGGTGGACGTATCGATCCAGTGGGGGTTCGACACCTGGAAGGAATACGACACATCCCTTCTGGTGCGCGATCCCAAGATTATCTGCTGCTCGCCCGCGCTTGCCGAAAAGATCAGGCAGCCCTCGGATCTGAGCAATATGACGCTCCTGCATCCGGTGTTGTCGCGCGACCTGTGGCTCAAGGTCCTCAACCATCTCGGCGTCGAGTATCATGACCCTGAACGCGTCATCGAATTTCAGGATGCCGCCACAATGCGGCGTGGCACGATATCTGGAATCGGCGTCGGCCTGATCTCGAAAATCGATGCGCTCGATGATCTTCAGATGGGCAAGCTGGTCGCTCCGTTCGGGGTGCATGCCCTCCAAGACATGGACGAAAAAGATACACCGGGCTTCTATCTGATTTTGCCCAAAGCGCATCGGCGCGTCAAAACTATTGCCGCTTTCTGCAACTGGATAGTCAGTCAGGATTGGGACTGAAACTCCCGATCGCCGTTCGCGCCGTGTGGAAAGCAAATCTTGCTGAACATCCGTCTTTCTTCATTTGGCCGGCCATGGTCCTGCTGCACTGTGGTGAAGTCGGAAACGCGTATCGGGGTTTATTGAGCTTGCAGCTTGGCCATAGCCGGACTTGAACCGAGGGGTTATCCGGCGTCGTTCCCAGCCTCAAAGCTCGCTCTGGATCTGCCACCCCAGCGTTCCCGGACCAACAGCAGGCCGGTCCCGCAGCCGTTCCGGTCTTCTGCAATGCGACAGGTCAAGCCCGATCTGGTCGCATCAGGAATGTGTCTGCATACAAAGGAAGGGTCTTATGCGGAAATTTGTTCTCCCGTCGCTGGCGTTGCTCAGCATGGCGGTGGCCGGTCAGCCGGCATTGGCGGCGCCAGGCGATACATTGCAAGGCGTCAAAGAGCGCGGCGTTCTCAACTGTACGGGCGGTGACGGGTCGAATCCCGGCATGGCCGAGCTCGACGATCAGGGCAATTGGCAGGGCATCGACATCGAGCTGTGCCGCGCCCTGGCAGCGGCCATTTTCGGCAATCCCGACGCCGTCGATATTGTGCCCATTTCGTGGGCGCAGCGCTGGCCCGCCCTGCAGTCGGGCGATGTCGACGTCATCGTCAAATCCTCGGGCGGTACCTTCTCGCGCGATACCGAGCTCGGTTTCCAGTTCTCCAACACCTACTTCCTGGGAACGTCCAATCTTCTGGCCCGTGCCGATCTCGGCCTGGAAAGCCTGGCTGACGCCGATGGCGGTTCGGTCTGCGTTCTTGCCGCCTCGAGCCAGGAAAAGCAGATTTCGTCTTATGCCGAGCGCCTCGGCATCGAACTCGAAACCATCACCATGGGCAATCAGGAAGAGTTGCGTTCCGCCTTTTTCTCTGCGCGGTGTGACGTCTATATCGATTTTGGCGCCGGCACGGCGATTACCCACCTGGCGGCGGACAATTACGATGATTACGTCGCGCTGCCCGATGTTGTCGCGCTTGAACCCCAGGTCATGATCGTTCGTCAGGGCGACGATCCCTGGCTCGATGTCGTCAACTGGACCCTCTCGGCCGTGCTGTTTGCCGAGCAGGAAGGGGTGAGCTCGGAGAATGTCGACGAAATGCGCGACAACCCTCCCACTGCCGAGGTGGCCAAGCTCTTGGGCGTTACGCCAGGCTTCGGGGCACCGTTGGGTCTTGAAGACGATTGGGCTTACAACGTCATCAAGCATGTCGGCAATTATGCCGAAATCTACGATCGTTCCCTTGGCGAAGACTCATCATATCGCATGGCGCGCGGCCTGAACGCGCTATGGACGGACGGTGGGGTCCTGTTCCCTTACGTCGTCGACTGATCTGTGTGGCGCCACCCTTCCCTGAAGGGTGGCGCTGCCTTTTCGAAGAGGGGATAAGCCGTGTTTCTCAAGAGCCAGAAAGCCCGCAATATAGGCCTCCAGCTTGCTTTTGTCGGCCTTATCGTTGCGGTCATCGTCACTGCGATTTTTGAGGCCCAGAGCAATTTTGCTCAGCAGGGCATCGGGCTGACGTCCGATTTCATCTGGAAAACCACCGGCTGGGAGATGAGTTTTTCCATCCTGCCCACGGACCGGACCGATCCCTATTGGTGGTATCTGCTGGTTGGCCTTGCCAACACCCTCTTTCTGGCGGTGATCGGGCTTGCGGGCGCGACGATATTTGGCGGCCTGGTTGGTCTTGCACTGATCGCTCCGAACCGTCCGCTCAACCTGATCGGCACGATCTATGTCGAAATCTTCCGCAATATTCCGCTCATTCTGCAGATATTCTTCTGGTATTCGCTGACGACCCTTTTGCCCTCGCCACGAAATGCCGGCGCACTTGCCGGCGTGTTTTTTACCGGTCGCGGCATCTATCTTCCCGGTCTCAACGTCGCCGGCTGGTCGATAGCGCTGTTCTGGGTCGTCATCTTCGCCACGGTCATGGCCTTTGTCTGGTTCATGGCGGCCAAACGGTTCAGAAAACTCGAACCCGGGCAACGTCGACGCATTCCGGTTGCGATCATCGCTGTCGGACTGGCTCTTGCCGCCATCGTCCTTTTCCTCGGCCATCCCGCCGGAACGCCCTGGCTGGCCATACCCGAACCCCAGGGTCTCAACATTCGGGGCGGATACAGAATTCAGCCCGAGCTCTACGCTCTTGCCTTTGCCATTGCGGTGGCCGGCGGTGCCAGCGTGGCTGAAATCTTTCGCGGCGGGTTCAAGGCCGTCGGATCCGGACATGCCGAGGCCGCCTACGCGCTCGGCCTTTCCGGATGGCAAACCTTCTCGCGCGTCCGGTTTCCTCTGGCGATGCGGGCAATGTTGCCCAGCCTTTCCAATCAGTTTGTCTGGCTGGTCAAGGCAACCACTCTCGGCCTGATCGTGGGATACACCGATCTCTTCGCCGTGGTCGTTTCCTCGATCACGCAGTCCGGCCAGACCTTCGAATTCATGGCGATCCTGATGGTCGCTTTCATCCTCATCAATTTCAGCCTGGCCAATGTCTTTAACCGCATAAACGATGCGGCCAGGCTCAAAGGTCATCAAACGCGAGGCTAGGGCTGAAATGGGCACCGCACTGGAAAACAGGGTCCGCCGCGAAGCGTTCTGGCGCAACCTCAGGCAGGACTATTTCGCCTCCCCGGCCTTCAGCCTGATAACCGTGATCAGCGTCGGGGCCCTTCTCCTGCTGGTCTGGCAGGTGGTGAACTGGGGACTTTTCGACGCGACTTTTTCGCCAGACGCCCGGCAGGCCGAATGCGCCGCAAAAGGTGGCGCCTGCTGGTCGGTGATCGCCAATCGCTGGCGCATAATATTGTTCGGTCTCTATCCATTTCCCGAACATTGGCGGTCCGGACTGGCCTGTCTGGTTGTCGTCGTCGTTGTCGTGCTCTCGTGCATTCCCTATTTCTGGACGGCGCGGCGGCTCTCGATTACGTGGCTGGTCGGCTATGGCACGTTTTATGTGCTCATGAAGGGCGGCGTTCTGGGGCTCCCGCTCGTGCGCGAGGCACAATGGGGCGGCCTTGCGCTCACCCTGTTCATCTTCACGACAATGGCCGTGATCGGCATGCCGCTTTCGATCGCGTTCGCCCTGATGCGCAATTCCAGGCTCTATTGGATATCGAGGCCGATGGGCGTCATCATCGACGGGGTGAGAGCACTGCCGAACGTCTCGATCCTGTTCACGTTTGCGGTCGTCCTGCCGTTCATGATGCCCGACATGCTGGTCGGCGAAAAGCTCTACCGGGTCATTGCCGGCTTCATCCTGTTCTTTGCCGCCTATCAGGCCGAAATCATCCGCGGCGGCATGCAGGCGGTGGCCGGAGGTCAGGAGGAGGCGGCCAAGGCACTCGGATTGTCCTATCGGCACCGCATCTCGCGCATCGTGCTTCCGCAGGCCTTCCACAGCGCGTTGCCGGCCACCATCAACCAGTTCGTGATGTTCTTTATGGAGACCACCCTGGTTTCGATCATCGGGTTCTCTGACCTGATGTCCTCCGCAAGGACCGCTTTCAGCTCCGGCGAATGGACCTTCGCATTCATCGAGGTCTATGTCTTCATCGCCGTCATCTATTTCGTCTTCGTTTTCAGCCTGTCCCGCTATGGCGCTTATCTCGAGCGTCGCATGGCGGTCGGATCGCGCTAGGAGCCTGACAATGTCCAAGACCAATGAACCTGCCCTGGAAATCTCCAATCTTCAGAAGTTCTATGACAGCTACCACGCGCTCCGCTCGATCAACCTTACGGTTGCCCGGGGAGAAAAGGTCGTGATCTGCGGGCCGTCGGGGTCGGGCAAGTCGACCCTTATTCGTTGCATCAACCATCTCGAAGCCCATGATGCGGGAACCATCAATGTGCTCGGTACCGCGCTCAACGACAACGTTTCCAATATCGACGAAATCCGCCGCGAAGTCGGCATGGTGTTTCAGCACTTCAATCTTTTCCCGCACATGACCGTGCTGGAAAACTGCATGCTGGCGCCGATGCTGGTGCGCAAAGTGCCCCGTGCCCGGGCGGAAGAAACCGCCATGGCCTATCTCGAGAAGGTGCGCATTACCGATCAGGCCGAAAAATATCCCGGGCAGCTTTCGGGCGGGCAGCAGCAGCGCGTCGCCATCGCCAGGGCTCTGTGCATGGAGCCGGAGATGCTCCTGTTCGATGAGCCCACATCGGCGCTTGATCCCGAAATGATCGGCGAGGTCCTCAACGTGATGACCGACCTGGCGTCCGAAGGCATGACAATGATTTGCGTGACCCACGAAATGGGTTTTGCCCGCAAGGTGGCAGACCGGGTGATTTTCATGGATCGCGGCGAAATTGTCGAAGAGGCGGCCCCTGGGTCATTTTTCGACAATCCCCAAAGTGAGCGCACCAAATTGTTCCTCTCTCAGGTCCTGGAACATTAGGGCACTTCCAGAATAATGGGCAACGGCCATCGCGGCGGGAGCGTGCTGGGCGTTCCTGAAAGCGGCGATCTGGCTAGAGCGCGTCCAGCAAAAGTGGAAACGGTTTTGCGGTTCGGACGCGCGACGAAACAACAACTTAGAGGATTTTCGCGATTCGAAGAAAAGCGGAAATGCTCTAAGGCGGCGATACCGCATCCTGCCATTCATTGAGAAACTGGCGGCGTTTGACCTGATCGAGTGTGACAAGCAGCGACGGCCCCAGCACGATGGGCCTGTAAAATGTGGCCCCTTCAGCGGAATCGGCAGCAAGAACGCCATCGGGCGGGGGGCTGTCGAAGCGAAAAAAGAATGCCGATCGTGCCGACACCGATTGCCCGCGCTCCGACAGGAGATAGTCGAGAAATCTCTCGCCCGCAGCGCGGTTCTCGGCGTGCGGCGGGATGACGACCGCGCGCGAGAGAACGATCGTATAATCGTGTGGCAACACGATCCCGATCGGCGCCCCCGCAGCCAGCCTTCCATAGGCATATGAGCCCAACAGGTTGTATCCGATCAAAACCTCGCCGCTTTCGATTGCATCGAGAATGGCGCCGGTGGTGGAGGCCAGACGGGCATCGGCGCGTCCGAACCCTTCGATAAGGCGCCCGAAAACCGAGGACTGTTCCGCATCGAAGAACGCATAGAGATAGCCGATCCCCGATTGGGTTATGTCATAGGTGCCCACCTTGCCGTCATAGACCTCCGGCTGCTGGCGAAGCAGCTCGACAAGCGCAGTTCGGGTCAGGGGAACGTCCTGGGGTGCCACAAGGTCGCGATTGAAAACGATAACGGCCGGCTCGAAGGTGAAGCCGAAGGCTTCATTGCGCCAGTTGGCCCAATCGGGAATCCGCTGGGTCAGCGCCGATTCGTAGCGCTGGGCGCAGCCGTCATTGGTCAGCTTGGCGACATGGTCCACCGACGACGTGATCACAAGGTCGGCAAACACTTCGCCATTGCGGCACGCTTCGAGCGCGGCAGCAAACACGTCATTGGTCAGGGAATCGGCAAAGCGCACGGTGACGTTCGGATCGAGCGTTTGAAAATCGCGGATCAGAGGCTCCATTGCGCTCAGGTCGGCAGAGGCTTCGATGGCCAGAACCTCGGTTTCGCCGCCCGGCGCGGGAAAACTATAGACGTCGCGCGCCATGGCAGGTCCGGAAAGGCTCACCAAAACGCCCAGGACGCTCGATAAAAGCCGCATCATTGTGCCTCCGCCAGCGGGACCGTCAGGGCGATGCCGAAATCGCCCCCCGGTTCGGTAAAGATGTCGAGTTGCGCGCCATGGGTCCGCGCCACATCGCTCACGATCGCCAGCCCGAGGCCGGACCCGGTGCCCTCCGTTCCGCCGCGCACATATCGCGCCCGCAACCGCTCCCAATCGACCGGCGCAATTCCGCCCCCGTCATCGATAACCGCAAGCGTGGCCGTCTTGTCTGTGCGTGTGAGTCGGACCGCCAGCCGGGACGGCGCCCCATAGGCGAGAGCGTTTTCGACAAGATTGCGAAGGGCCTCCCTTAGCGCAATGGCGTCGCCAAGCACCAATACAGGCTCGTCAGGAACATCGACCCGAACGGTCAGGTCGCGCTCGATGGTTTCGAGCGTGGCATCGGAAATCCCGTTGCGCGCAATTTGAGCCAGGTCGACGATTTCCGCCAGCACCGCCTCGGCGCGATGGATGATCGTCGCATGGCTCAAAAGCTGGTTGGCCAGCCGCCCCATCTCACCGACGCGTCGCCGCAGGCGCGCTGTGGCAGCGGCCCGGCCCTGCCCATTATGCGCCCGGTCCAGCATTTCCACTTGCGCGGAAATTCCGGTCAGCGGCGTGCGCAACTGGTGGGCCGCGGTTTCGATATAGCGCTGCATCGATCCCAGACGTTCCGAGAGCCGGGCCATGAACCGGTTGATGGTCTCCACCAGGGCATCGACTTCCAAAGGCGTCTCCACTTCAAGCGGCCGCAGATCGTTGGGATCGCGGCGCGCCAATTCGTTTTGCAGCAACCGCAGGGGGCGCAGGCCCAGCCGCACCGCGCCCATGAATGCGGCAAGGGCGAGGATGCTCATGCCCACAACCGCCAGAAATCCGCTCAGCGCCAGTTCGAGCGACAACGCGTTTCGCGCTTCCCGGGTCTGGGCCACCGTTATACGAACCCAGCCTGTCGCCCCCTGTTCGGCAAGGTAGCGCCAGACCGAAGCGATGCGGATGGCGTGGCCGAGAAATTCGCCATCGCCCACAACCGCAGCGTCGGACGGTTCCTGCGACGCCTGGGGCAGCGGAAGGTCGGGGTAGCCCGTGATGATTGCGCCATCGGGCAAGGCAACCTGGTAGTAAACGCGATCGGACCGCGAGATCGACAGCGTTTCCAGCGCCGATGTCGGCACGTCGACGGTAACGGCTCCGGCGTCGGCCGAAACCGTTTCGCTTATCTGGCGCGCGGCCCCGACCAGCAGTCGGTCATAGGCGTTGTCGGCGGCCACGCGGGCGTAGGACCAGGCCGCAAATGTCAGGGCCGCCGCCCCGGCCAGCAACACCAGCGAGATGATGCCCGTCAGCCGCCAGAACAGTGAAAATCGGCGTTTGGCCCTAACGCCGCCGATCATCGGCCGGTACCCCGCGGCGCCATGATCTGATATCCCATGCCGCGCAATGTCAGGATCTGCGTCTTCGCATTTGCGAGTTTCTTGCGCAGGCGTCCGATATAGAGCTCGATGGCGTTCGGGCCGGCATCGCTTTCGAACCCGTAGAGTTGGTCAAGCAGCTCGGACT
The DNA here is from genome assembly GCF_000230555.1 of Pelagibacterium halotolerans B2. Lineage (GTDB taxonomy): Bacteria > Pseudomonadota > Alphaproteobacteria > Rhizobiales > Devosiaceae > Pelagibacterium > Pelagibacterium halotolerans. The sequence goes on from NC_016078.1 coordinate 3,794,762, forward strand.
TGGAAAAGACCCGCCCGGGCTGACCCATCATCACCTCGAGAAGCGCGATTTCGCGCCGGGTCAGTTCCACCGGATGGCCGGACAAGGTCACGGTGCGGGTCTTGGGATCGAGCGAAACATCGCCGACCGACAGCGTTGCCGATCCGCTGCCCTTGCTGCGCCGCAGCAGGGCGCGGGCACGGGCCTCGAGTTCCCGGAAATCGAAAGGCTTGACGAGATAGTCGTCGGCCCCCGTGTCGAGCGCATCGACCCTGTCGTCGACCAGCGCGCGCGCCGTCAGAACGAGAACCGGCGTCTCGATTCGCTTGGCGCGCAGGCTGGCCAGGATGTCAAAGCCACTCCCGTCGGGCAGGTTCACGTCAAGCACGACCAGCGCGTAATCCTGAACCGCAAGCGCGTCCATGGATCCCGCATGGGTCTTCTGCCAGTCGACGGCATGCCCCATGCGCTCGAAGGCGCCCACAACGGCTTCGCCGACATCCTCGGTGTCCTCCACCAGAAGAATTCGCAACACCCGCCCTCCCTGACAGGTTGATGACAGCTCGCGCGCCTAATGTGTGCGGTGGAGCTTGCCAAGCATTCCGTCAGCAACTTTGGGCGCGAACCAAGGTCTTGGCAAGAGGGAGAAACGGGAGGAAAAGCCTTTAAATTTCAAGGCTTGAGGCTCGTCCTGAAGGCCTGCGCCAAAGGACCGGCCGGAGGCGTTTACCCCTTGGGCTCCGTACTGTCCGGCCAAGTCGCCGGAAGCAGCAGGAACATTGAGGAGGAAGCTGTGAACTATTCATTTTCGCTAAAACTGGCTGGCACCGTCATGGTGGGAACTGCCCTGTTGTCGGCACCGGCGCTGGCCATCGACAGCCTGTCGATCATGGCGCCTGCCGGCCCCGGCGGCGGTTGGGACCAGACGGCCCGCACCATCCAGTCGACGCTCCAGTCCGAAGGGCTGGTATCCAATATCCAGGTTTCGAACGTCGCCGGTGCCGGCGGCACGATCGGCCTGCAGCAATTCATCAATCAGTCTTCGGGCGATCCGACCGCGACCATCGTGGGCGGCTATGTGATGGTGGGCGCGGTCATTGCCAATGCCTCGCCCGTCGGCCTTGATGACATCACCCCCTTGGCCCGTCTGACCGGCGAATATGTCGTTGTTGTCGTTCCGGCTGATAGCGAGATCGAGAACGCGCAGGATCTGGCGGCCATGCTGGCCGAAGATGCGGGCGGGGTGACGTGGGCCGGTGGCTCCGCCGGCGGCGTGGACCACATTGCGGTCGGCCGGTTTGCCCAGGAGGCAGGCGTCGATCCTGCAACGATCAACTACATTCCCTATTCGGGTGGCGGCGAAGCGCTGGCGGCCATTCTCGGCGGGCAGGTGACGGCCGGCGTTTCGGGATATTCGGAATTTTCCGCCCAGATCGAGGCCGGCGAACTTCGCGTCATCGGCATTACGGCCCCCGAGGCCCAGGACTACACCGACGCACCGACATTTGTTGAACAGGGCTACAACCTCGATATCCAGAACTGGCGCATGATCGCCGGCGCTCCCGACATAACGGACGAGGAAAAGGCCGAACTGATTTCGGTCATTCAGGAAATGGCCGGATCAGACGCCTGGAACGACGAACTGCGCAATCGCGGCTGGGTCAACACCTATATGGATGGCCAGGCCTTTGAGGACTACCTCGCCAATGAAATTGAATCGACGACGGCAATCCTCCAGGAACTGGGAATTTCCCAGTGAGCCAGATCGATGATCGCAATGGAGGGGCCGGCGAACGCCGGCCTCTGGTCAATTCAGGCGCCCGCGATCTCGGTGGATTGGCCATCGCCGTGGGCCTGTTTCTGTTTGCTGCGTTGATTGCATGGGATGGAGCGACCTACCCCGAGCGCCGGTCCTATGCCCAATTTGGCCCCGAGATATTTCCGTATCTGGTCGCCGCCGGGCTTGCAGTCTTTGGCGTTGCCACGGTCGTCATGGCGCTGAGGAAATCCTTCCCCGAGCGCGAGCGTATGAACATTGCTGCCGTCGCGTGGGTCATCGGCGCCGTGGTTGCCGAAACGGTCCTGCTCTATGCGGGTGCCGGCTTCATTGTCGGCTCGGGCGCCCTGTTCGGGCTCGCGGCGCGCGGCATGGGCCGCAGGCCGCTCTGGCTCACCATCCTCGTCGGCATCGGCGTCTCGGCGCTGCTCTACGTGCTCTTCAAGCACGGGCTCAGCCTGTCACTGCCTGCCGGGCCGATCGAGCGCGTCATCGACGGCGCCCTGCGCTAATCTGGAAGGCCAAGATCCATGGATACCTTCGCACTTCTTCTCGACGGCCTGATGGTTGCTGCGCAACCGATGAATCTCGCATTTGCATTGATCGGCGTGCTGCTGGGCACCGCCGTCGGGGTCATGCCGGGTATCGGCCCGGCCCTCACCGTCGCATTGCTGCTTCCCATTTCCCTTTCGTTCGGGGCCACCGGTTCGCTCATCATGTTCGCGGGCATCTATTACGGCGGCATGTATGGCGGGGCGATTTCCTCGATCCTGCTCAATACGCCGGGCGAGACGGCATCGATCATGACCGCCGTCGAGGGCAACAAGATGGCGCGGGACGGCAGGGGCGGCAAAGCGCTCGGCGCTGCGGCCATCGGCTCGTTCGTCGGCGGCACCATCGGCACGCTGGGCCTTGCTCTGGTGTCGCCCTTCATGGTCAAGGTCGCCTTGTCGTTTGGACCGGCTGAATATTTCGCGCTTATGGTCCTCTCGTTCGTGACCGTGTCGGCGGCGTTCGGCGGTTCGGTGGCGCGGGGCCTCACCGCCCTTTTTGTCGGCCTTGCCATTGGCCTTGTCGGCATCGACAAGCTGACCGGCCAGCCCCGCCTCGCCTTCGGTATTCCCGAATTGCGCGACAACATCTCGATCGCCATCGTCGCTGTCGGCCTGTTTGCCATCGGCGAGACCCTGTTCATCGCCTCGCGCAACGTCGGAGGCGAGGACAAGGTCGAAGCGATCCGCGGCTCGGTCTGGCTTTCGCTCAAGGACATCAAGCGCATCATCCCCTCCTACCTCCGGGGTGCGGGGCTGGGCTTCATGTTCGGCCCGCTCCCCACCGGCGGCGCGGAAATCCCGACCTTTCTGTCCTACTCGGCCGAGCGCAAGAGCGCCAAGGGGATCGCCAGGCAGGAGTTTGAATCCGAAAAGGGCGCCATTGAAGGGGTCGCCGGTCCCGAGGCCGCCAACAATGCGTCCGCGGCCGGCACGCTGATCCCGCTTCTGACCCTGGGGCTTCCCACATCGGCAACGGCGGCCATGATGCTCGCCGGCTTCCAGCAATACGGCCTGCAGCCGGGTCCGCTGCTGTTCACCAATGACCCCGGTCTGGTATGGGGATTGGTCGCCTCGTTGTTCCTCGCCAATCTGATGCTTGTTGTCCTCAACCTGCCGTTCGTCGGGGTCTGGGTGCGGCTATTGATGATTCCACGCCCCTGGCTTTATGCCGGTATTCTCACCTTTGCGACGCTCGGCACGATCGGTGCGCAGGGCAATGTCTTTGCGCTCGTTCTGCTGCTGTTTTTCGGACTGCTCGGCTTTGTGATGCGCCGGTTCGGTTATCCGCTGGCCCCGGTGCTTGTCGGAGCCATTCTCGGCCCGCTGGCCGAAGAGCAGTTGCGGCGCGGGCTGATGATCAACAGGGGCGATTGGTCCTTCCTTCTGACCTCGCCCATAGCCCTCACCATCTATGCGATTGCTGCGGCCGCTGTGCTCGGACCGGTAATCTGGCGCATGCTGGCTGCCGACAAGTCCAGAACGGCTTTTGCGATGGATGGGGACTGACATCACGAATTACCTGGGGGGGGCGGGGGCGAATCCGCTTGTTCCAATTGTCAGAGTAGTTTTGCCGCTGGCCATGTGACGGTTCAATAAGGTGCCGTCCCGAAGCTGCCAATCGATATGCAAACAAATTTGCGTATCGATTTATTCTTGCAAGTTATCTTGCAATGCGCTATCACCTCGTCAAGGAGGAGCGATGTCGATACTCGAACGCGTTCAGTCGGTGGCGGAAAATCTCACGCGGGCAGAGCATTTGCTGGTGCGCGAGATCATTGCCAAGCCACGCGACGTTGCGCTGGGAACGGCATCGAGCCTGGCACAGCGCACTGGCGTACACGAGGCTACGGCATCGCGCCTGGCAAAGAAACTGGGATTTGACAGTTACGCAGGATTTCGCGATGCCATCCGTGACGAGTTCATCGTCAAGGCGGACCCTGCCATGCGCGTCCGCAACACGCTTGAGGCAGCGCGCGACGGCGATATTCTCGGCGAATTGATCGCCCGGGAAATCGAGGCGCTGACGGCGCTTCCCACCTATGTGGATTCGGCCCGGATTTCACAGGCAGCCAGGCTCCTGACCGGGGCGCGCCGCGTTTTCATTTTCGCGCGCGGCAATGCCGCAACGCTCTCGGTCATGCTCGAGCGCAGGCTGTTGCGTATGGGGGTGGATGTGGAAACCCTCTCGGGCGACGGTCGGGATCTGGCCGAGCAGATTCTGGGCCTGGGCGCGGACGATGTCATGGTGTCGTTTGTATTTCGACGCCAACCCCGTCTTTATGCGGCGCTGATCGACCGCGCGCACCGTGTGGGCGCCCGCACCATCGCCGTTTCGGGCTCGATTGGCCCGGCCCTGGCGCCTGCGCCCAGCCTGCTGCTGTCCGCGCCGAGATCGGGATCAAATGACAGCTTTCAAACGCTGACCGTGCCCATGGCCATTACCAATGCCTTGGTTCTCACCATGGCGCAGATGAACCGGGAAACCACGCTGGAGCGGCTGGAAACGCTGGGCCAACTCATCAGCGATTTCGAGTCCCGATAGCAGCAAGCGGTGTTTGGGAGGACACCGACATTTCGCGCGTCAAGTTTATGCAAGTTAATTTGCACGTCATCTGAATGTTGCAAAAACATGTGCAAGAGGAGGGGCCGGCGCTGCCGGACCGCAACCAAATGGAGGACAGGAACATGACCCTCAAGCAAGTATTTCTCTCAACGGCCGCTATCGGCCTTCTGGCCACGCCGGCCTTGGCCCAGGATCTCGATTCCATGAGTGCGCAAGAGCTTTTGCCTCTGGCGCAGGAGGAGGGAACCGTGACGGTTTATTCCTTCACCAGCCGCATCGCGGCCGTCGAGGCCGCCTTCGAGGCGAAATATCCCGGCATCGACCTCGTGGGCTATGATGCCAGCTCGACTGAGCAAATCGCCCGCCTCAACGCCGAGTCCGCCGCCGGCATCGCGTCTGCCGACGTTGTCTATATTTCCGATGCCCCGGTCGTTCTTACCGAATTGCTCGAAACGGGCCTGATCGAAGCCTATGTGCCGCCGCGAGTGGCCGATCTCGTGCCCGACGAGTTCACCTCGCCCCTGCTCGCCCAGCGGCTTTCGACCAAGGTCCTGATGTACAATGAAGAGGCCAGCCCCGACGGCGCCCCGGTCGACAATCTCTGGGACCTGACCCGTGAGGAGTGGAACGGTCGCGTCGTGATGGTCGATCCGCTTCAGCGGGGCGACTATCTCGATCTCATGGTCGAGTTCGTTTTGCGCTCCGATGAAATGGCGGCGGCCTATGAAGCCGAGTTCGGCGAGCCGATCGCGCTCGATTCCGGCGTCGAGAGTGCCGGCATGCAGTTTGTCACCGATCTGTTTGCAAACGATGTCGTGCTGGTTTCTTCAACCGATGACGTGAACGCCGCCATCGGCTCGCTCGGCCAGTCCAACCCGCCGATCGGCTTTACCTCCTATTCGGACCGCCGTGACAATGAGGATGAAGGCTGGGCGCTCCAGGTCGCCAACGATGTCGCCCCGTCCAACGGCATCATCTTCCCCGCGCTTCTGGCGCTTGCTGCCGATGCCGAGCACCCTGCGGCGGCCCGGCTCGCCATCGACTTTCTGATGGGCGATGATAGCGAGACCGGTGGAGAAGGCTTTGCCCCATTCTATGTGGCAGGCGATTATGCAACGCGTACCGACATCGTCAGTCATCCCGATGCCGTCCCGCTCGAAGACTTCTCCGCCTGGCGCATCGACCCCGCCGCAACGGCGGAAATCCGCCAGGACGTGGCCGACATGATCCTTATCCTGCAATAATTGAAAACCGCATCGGCCCCGGCAGATGATCTGCCGGGGCCACCAAACGGAAACCGGTCATGGCCAATTTCTCTTCTCTTGCCGCGCGGGCGCGCTACGCCGTGCCGCAAGGCCTGCCACTCAAGCTCGGCGTTCTTCTGGTCATCGGCGTACTGATCGCCGGGCCGTTGCTGCGCGTCCTGTTCGAAACGCTGCCCCCCCAGACCATCGCCGCCTGGAGCGATGTCGTCATCAGCCCGCTCTCGCGCAATCTCTTGTGGGTGCCGCTCACCAACACCTTGATCCTGGGCGTTGGCGTGGCCTGCGGATGCGTTTTGATCGGGGGCTTTCTCGCCTGGCTGGTCGTGATGACCGATGTCCCGTTCCGGCGAACGATCGGATTGCTGGCAACGCTTCCCTTCATGATCCCGAGCTTTGCCACGGCCCTGGCCTGGGGTTCGCTGTTCCGCAACAGCCGGGTGGGCGGACAGACGGGCTTTCTCGAAGGGCTGGGTCTGCCCGTGCCGGACTGGCTGAGCTGGGGCATGGTGCCCACCTTGATCGTGCTCACCGCACATTATTATTCCCTGGCGTTCACCGTGATCGCCGCGGCGCTTGCCACCGTCAATTCCGATCTCGTCGAGGCCGCCCAGATGACCGGCGCAAAACGCGGGCGCATCTTTGCCGGCATCATCTTGCCCGTCGCCCTTCCGGCCATCGTTTCGGGCGCTTCGCTCACCTTTGCCGGCGCCGTATCCAACTTTGCCGCGCCGGCCCTGCTCGGCCTGCCGGTGCGCATGCAGACCATGGCCACGCGATTGTTCGGCATGATCGAAATCGGCCAGACCGCGCGCGGCTATGTCATCGCAATCCTTTTGATCGTCGTCTCCGCTGTCTTCCTGTGGTTCGGCAACAAGATCATTTCCGGCCGCAGATCCTACGCAACGATCACCGGCAAGGGCGGACGCGCCAAGCGGTTCGAACTGGGCGCCGCCAGGCTGCCCCTGCTTGCCATTGCTGTCGTAATCTGCGTCCTGACAACAATCGTGCCCGTTATTGTGCTCATCGCGTCTTCGCTCGCCCCAAGCTCTTCGGCGCTCTTTTCGGACTGGACGCTGCATTATTGGCTCGGCGCTTCCAATCCCGCCATCGCCCAGGGTCAGGCCGGGGTCTTTCACAACCCCTTTATCGTCTCGGCGACCTCGACAACCGTCAGTCTTGGTCTGGTCGTTGCTGTCACCGGATCGGTCCTGGGGCTCATGGTCGCCTTCACTCTGGCGCGATATCGCGCGGGCTTTTTGTCCGGTGTCATCAATCAACTCGCCTTCCTGCCGCTGCTCGTGCCCGGCATCGCATTCGGTGCCGCCTATATCGCGCTGTTCGGCGCCCCCATCGGGCCCTTCCCGGCGCTCTATGGCACGTTCACCCTGCTGGTGATCGCGGGTACTGCCTATCTGGTGCCGTTCTCGGTCCAGACGGGCAGGGCGGTGATCCAGCAGGTCTCGGGCGATCTCGACGAGAGCGCGCGCCTGACCGGTGCGGGGTTCTTCCGCCGCCTGTCTGCGATCACCATTCCGCTCGCCAGCCGCGGGCTGGCCGCCGGGGCGATCATCATCTTCGTGAAAATCATGCGCGACCTCTCGCTGGTGGTGCTGCTGTTTACGCCAACCACGCCGGTGCTCTCGGTGCTCGCCTATCGCTATGCCTCCGAAGGTTTCACCCAGTTTGCCAACGCCATCACCGTCGTCATCCTCATCATCTCCATTGCAGCAACGCTGCTGGCCAACAGGTTGCAGACCAAGTCGCAGCCCTGGCTCAAGAACTAGGCCGCCGCCATGATCACAATCTCCAATCTCACGAAATCCTTCGGCGATTTCGATGCCGTCAAATCGGTCAGCCTTTCTGTGCCCGAAGGCTCGTTCCTGGTTCTCGTCGGGCCTTCGGGCTGCGGCAAATCCACGATGTTGCGCATGCTGGCGGGCCTTGAAAAGCCCACCGGCGGCACCATCGCATTTGGCGACAAGACGGTGTCGGACGGGGAGCGCGGCTGGACCATAGAACCGGCACAGCGCGACGCCGGTCTCGTCTTCCAGTCCTATGCGCTCTGGCCGCACATGACTGTCGCCGCCAATGTCGAGTGGCCCCTCAAGGTGGCCAGAATGCTCCCCGCAGAGCGCAAAGCCCGCGTCACCGAAGTGCTCTCATTGCTGGGCATAGAGAAGCTCTCGCACCGCTATCCCAACGAGATTTCCGGCGGTCAGCAACAGCGCGTTGCCATTGCGCGCATGATCGCGCCCAAGCCCAGAATCCTGCTTTTTGACGAACCCTTGTCCAACCTCGATGCCAAGCTCCGGGTCGAGATGCGCACCGAATTGCTGCGCGTGCATCGGGCCACCGGGGCAACCTCGATCTATGTCACCCACGATCAGGTCGAAGCCATGACAATGGCCAGCCACGTTGCCGTGCTCAAGGATGGAGAGGTCGAGCAATTCGGCGCCCCCGAGGACCTTGTTTCCCGGCCCGGAACCGCTTTTGTTGCCACCTTTGTCGGCACGCCGCCGGCCAACCTCGTTCCCGTCGCACCTGCCGGGTCCGGCGTCACCATGGCCGGGCGGGCCATGGAAGCCACATTCCCACTCGAGCGTCCCGCACAGGCCATGTTCCGGCCAGAGGACCTCACGGTATCCGACACGGCCGGACCCCGCACCATCGCAATGGAGTTTGCTGAGGCCAGCCCGGTTGCCGGGCGCATGATGGTCACCGGAACGCGTGACGATCTGCGGCTGACGGCGGTGGTGGACAGCGCGCCCAGATTCGCCCCCGGCGATCCTGTCCATTTCACATTGCCCGAAACCCCGGCAGCCCTCTTCACGCCCGAAGGGGAGCGCCTTTCATGAAGCGGCTGATGATTGTCAGGCACGGGGAATCGGAGTGGAACGCCAGCCGCAGGCTGCAGGGACAGGCCGATATCGAGCTTTCCGACAAGGGGCGCGAACAGGCGCGCGCCCTGCGGACCACGATAGAAGCACTCAATCCCGATCGATCGATCACCTCCGACCTCAAGCGGGCGTTTGAAACGGCAAGGCTTCTTGGAATAGAGGCCCCATTGGCCAACCCGGCGCTTCGAGAGATCGATGTCGGTGTTTGGACAGGCCGCTCCATTGCCGATATTCGCGCCGACGATGGCCAAGGCTATCAGGGCTGGCGCTCGGGAACCTTTACGCCCGAGGGCGGGGAGGATTGGCGCGATTTCGTCTCACGGACCAGCGCCTGCGTGATGGAGAGCCTCAAGGCAAGCGAGCGCCTGCTTGTGGTGTGCCATGGCGGGGTGATCAGGGCCCTGCTTGAAAAGCTCATCGACCTGCGGCCCGGGCGCATCATCCCCGTGGGCCCCGCCAGCCTGACGGTTCTGGCCGAGCGCCCATCCGGGTCGGGCAGCATGCGGCTCGAACTCTTCAACTATTCTCCGATGGGCCCGGTCCTCGACGCGCCCGACTGAACCTGAACGGCGGTCTCCCGATCAGGCCGGGACATAGCTGAGCTTTATCACATTGTCATCGATCTGTTCGCTGCCCGCCAGCCGCAAAGGAGGACGCGCCGCAGCGAAGAACGGGGTGCCTTGGCCAAGCACCTCGGGATGCAGGTAGATGCGATATTCGTCGATCAGGCCAAGGTCCGTCAGGCTGCGCGCCAGATTGGGCCCGCCGACTTCGATCTCGCCGTCGATCTCGGCCTTGAGCTGACGCACTGTCGCCTCGAGGTCTTCTTGCACGAGCGTCGCGTTGGGCCCGACCGATCCCAGCGTGTGCGATACAACCCATTTGGGCACCTTGCGCCATGCCGCGGCGAAATCGTGCTCCTCAGGTCCCCAGTCCGTCTGATCGTCGTCCCAATAGTGCATGAGTTCATAAAGATTGCGGCCATAAAGGCTGCCGGCCAGGCCATTGGTTTGCTCTATGAAATGACGGAACAGTTTCGGGCTGGGCGGCCCCACCCGCATGTGGTCGACATAGCCATCGAGCGATTGGTTCATCCCGAAAAAGAGCCTGGCCATCTTTCACCTCCCGTTGAGGGGCAACACCCCGCTGCCCCATGTTCTGCTGTTGCCTCGACTGTGGTAGCAGTCAGTGCAACCTGAAAACCACATCTATTTTGCAACCGGTTTGGTGTGAGGCCATGAAAATAAGACGCTCGGGATGTCCCATCAACCTGACGCTTGAGACCTTCGGCGATCGGTGGAGCCTGATCATCCTGCGAGACACAATGTTCGGCGGCCGCCGCCGCAGCTTTCGGTCGCTTCTCACCGAAAGCATCGAAGGCATTGCTTCCAACATTCTCTCCGACCGGTTGCAACGCCTGACCGCCAGCGGGCTGCTCACACGCGCCGCCGATCCCGGTCACAAACAGCGGATCATTTACAGCTTGACCGAAAGCGCCATCGAGCTGGTTCCCCTGATGGCCCTCATGGGAAGCTGGGGCATGCGGCACGCACTTCCGTCAAAGGAGCTCTCGGCGCGCGCCAGGGTTCTCGAAGACGGCGGTCCGCAACTCTGGGCCGAATTCATGGACGAGCTGCGCCATATCCATTTAGGGTCCCCGGCGCCCGCGGTCTCCGCCCTGGCACAGATGCAAGCAGCCTACAAAGCCTCCATTCCTGCCTAGAGCGTGTCCAGCAAAAGTGGAAACGGTTTTGCGGTTCGGACACGCGATAAAACAAAGGCTTAGAGCCGAGGATTTGATTCAATCAAATCCTGAACGGCTCTAGCCCGGCACCAATCATGACGGCACCTGCCGTCAGGCAATCGCGGATGGCCGCCCAACCGCCGGCGCTGGCCGAGCGGGTTCAGTCAAGCGATCTCAGAGCCGGAGCGATGCCGCTATGTCCCAGGTGTTGGCTCTTGCGCAAAAGGGTCAGCAACTGATCGGCAGCCATTGTTGAAGGCAAGCCGCCATCGCGAATATTGGAAACGCAGGAGCGTTGGGCGTCGGTGGTGGTTTGCCCGGGTGCCCATGTGAGATACGCCCCCAGGGAATCCGATGCCGATAAGCCGGGACGTTCTCCGATCAGAACGATCACCGCCCTCGCGCCCATGGCGATGGCAATCTGGTCGCCGATCGCCACCCGTCCATTTCTGACGATGCATATGGCCGCGGACATGGTCTCTCCGAGGCGGTCAAGAAGCGTGTGCGTCAGTGGGACCGCATTGGTATTGGCCGCTTCTGCCGACAGGCCGTCCGCTATGACGATGACCACATCGCATCGCGCACATGACGCCAGTCTGTCCATGTGAGCCGTATTCAAGGAGCGCCCAAGATCGGGGCGCGTCAGATAGATTGTCCGGGTCGGCGCCGCGCTCTGCAGTTCGACCGCACGCCGGCCCCGTGTTGCAAGGCCCGCCTGGATGGCCTCCACGTCGAGACTGGAATACACCGCGTCACGGGCACGGGCATGATCGATTGCGAAATCGAGCGTGGCCTTGGTCGGCAAGCCGCTTCCCGCGTGACCGAGCGAAACGCGCGCTGCGGTTTGGCGGCGCATTGCCGACACTTCCATGTCTGGAATGTGACGGCGCGGCAGAACGGTTTTCCTGTTTTCGTTCACGCTCTGGCTTTCTCACCGAACCGGACGAGGCGGGCTTGAATGCGATCGTTTGCCTTGGCCAACCTGCCCTGGCTGTCGAGCAGCCCCATCCGCACCATCCAGGCCTCGAATTCGGGCGCGGGCCTGAGGGATGCCGTCTCGCGCATGAGCGCGACATCGTGGTGATTGAGGGATTGGTAGTTGAGCATGATATCGTCGGCGCCCGGCACGCTGATCACAAACGTGACCCCGGCCGTCACGAGCGCGGTGAGCAGAACGTCCATGTCGTTCTGGTCCGCTTCGGCATGATTTGTGTAGCAGACGTCGCACCCCATCGGCAGTCCGAGCAGCTTGCCGCAGAAATGGTCTTCCAGGCCGGCGCGGACGATCTGCTTGCCGTCATAGAGATATTCGGGGCCGATGAACCCCACCACCGTGTTGACCAGAAGGCAATCGAACGCTCGCGCCAGCGCGTACGCCCTCGCCTCCATGGTCTGCTGGTCGACCCCGTGATGCCCGTTCGACGAAAGGGCTGCTCCCTGTCCCGTTTCAAAATACATGCAGTCCTGACCGATCGTTCCCCGACCGAGCGTTTGGGCGGCGTCCTGCGCTTCGCGCAGAATGGCGAGATCAATGCCGAAAGCGGCATTCGCCGCTTGCGATCCGGCGATCGACTGAAAAACGAGATCCACGGGCGCGTTTTGTGCGATCGCCTTGAGCGCGGTGGTGACATGGCCGAGAACGCAGCTTTGCATCGGAATGGAAAAATGCGTCCGGAGATCATCGAGAAGGCGTGCCGTTCTCACATAATCCTCCAGCCCGTCCGTGGCCGGGTTCACACCCACCACCGCATCGCCGGAACCATGGATCAGGCCATCCACGGCGCTGATCGCAATGCCGAGGGGATCGTCGGTTGGGTGGTTGGGCTGGTTTCGCGCCGCCAACCGGCCCTCCAGACCCAATGTGGTTCGAAATTTTGTGATCACGCGAATTTTGCGCGACACCGCGATCAAGTCGATGTTGCGCATGAGCTTGCTCACCGCGGCGGCCATTTCCGGCGTCAGACCGCGCGCCAACCTGGCGATGGCCTCGCCTTCGGCGCCGAGAAGATATTCCCGGAATTCACCCACCGTGAGGCTGGAAACGGGCGCGAAAGCCTGTGCATCGTGCTGCTGGGCGATCAGGGCGCTGATCTCGTCCTCGACCTCGGGCATCAACTCGGCGGCAAGAAAATCGCGCAAGGAAAGGTCGGCGAGGCAGATGCGCGCGGCGACCCGCTCCAGCTCCGATTGGGCCGCGAGCCCGGCCAGTACATCTCCCGAGCGAAGCGGTGTCGCCTTGGCGAGCAGTGTTCGCAGATCATCGAAACGCCAGCGTGTTCCACCGACCGAGCAGCTATATCCCATGCCATACCTCGCAACGGGCGTTCACAGCTTTTCCGCAATCATGGCCGATGCGCCGCTGATCTGACCCAACGGTTCTCCCGCCTCAAGGCGAGCGATCAGGTCCAGTTCGTTGCGCTGCATGGCAAGGGCGCGCTCTGCGACGCTTTCCGCCTGTTCGGGTGAGAGAACGATGACCCCGCTTTCGTCCGCCACGATAGCATCGCCGGGCATGACCGGAACGCCGCCGCACGCGATCGGCACATTGAATGCGCCCGACTGCGCATAAAGTTTCGTCGTTATCGCCGAACGTCCCCGGCTCCAGATTGGAAATTGCCTTTTGACGATCTCGCCCACGTCGGTCACCGGGCCGTCGATCACCGCGCCGGCGAAGCCGCATATGGCGGCGGCATTGGTCACGACCCCGCCCCAGCATGCGTGGCGCGTGTCGCCGGACCGATCGATAACGAGAATATCGGTTGGCCGAAGCGTGGAAACCACGTCGTGCAGCAAGGTCGAATCATTGGCGGCCAGTCGCAGGGTAACGGCCGTGCCGGCGATGCGATGTTTAGCGTCAACTGCCGCTATGGAACTGTCCATGAAGGCCGAATGTAAAAAGTGCCCAACCGTAGCCGTTTCCACCCGGGTCAGTTTGTCCACAAGCGTTGCGGCAAGGCTTTGGGGAAGCGGGTTTTTTACGAAATCCTTCATCCTGCCGCTTCTTCCTGCTTGGCTTTTGGAAGCTGGCTCAGAACATTGGCAAATCCCGCGTTGAGCACCTGGTGCTCGGCGGCTATGACGCGAACGCTGGCACCCTGCCGGGCCGCAAAATCCTGCTCGGGCGGTGTCCATGCCGGGATCCACCACGGCTTGCCGGCCCGCGCCGCTGCGTCACCGATGCGCGCGATATCGGTCCGGTCGGCTTCGGTGAAGGCGTAGGTGGGTCGTCCCCGGGTCAACGCCAGATCGAATGGGCCGACAAAGACGCCATCGACACACTCATGGCCCAAGATCGCCTCGATATCGTCCAGAGCCTCCGCCGTTTCGATCATGGGCAGGCACGCGACCTCGCGATTGCAGCGCGCAAAATAATCGGGGTCGGGGGGCTGGAACCGGGCTGACCGTCCAGCGGCGTAACTCCGTGTGCCGAGTGGGGGAAATTTGCTCGTGGCAAGCGCCGCCGCGCAGTCCGCGAGCCGGCCGCAATGGGGGATGACGACGCCATCCACACCCAGATCGAGCGCCCGTTGCACCCAGACCGGCTCGGGGCCTTCGATCTTGAAAAAGATTTCCAGGCCCATGGCACGCGCCGCAACAACCAGCGCCTCGCGCCGGTCGGGAGAAAAGCCGTTGTGCTCGATATCGCACACGACGCGCTTGAAGCCCTGATTGGCGCCGATCTCGAGAAAGTCGAGATTGGGCGTGCTTATCCAGAAAGCATAATTGTCCAGCATCGCTCAGCTCAAAACATGGTGGGTATTGGAGGGAAGGATGGTGCGGATATGGTCGGCGTAACCGAAATCGATATCGGCGATCACAACACCGGGCTTGGCCGAGGCACGGGCCACAATTGTCCCCCAGGGATCGATAATCATTGAATTGCCGTAGCTGGCGCGCTCGCCCGCTGCTTCCCGATGCAGCCCGATCTGCCCGGCCGCGATCACCCAGCTCTGGGTTTCGATCGCCCGGGCGCGCAGAAGCGTTTCCCAGTGGTCCTTGCCCGTTTCCATGTTGAACGCGGCAGGCACCATGATGACGTCGCACCCATTGCGCATATGGGTCAGGTAGAGTTCGGAAAAGCGGATATCGTAGCAGATCGAGCAGCCGAAACGTTTGCCCGAGAAGGTAAAATCGACGATCTCGCTGCCCCGGTCGATCGTATCGGACTCGCGGAAAATATGACCGCCGGGCGTTTCGACGTCGAACAGATGGATCTTGCGATAACGCGCCAGTTCGGTTCCATCGGGACCGAACACCACGCTTGTATTGTAGTGCTTGTTGCCGTCCCGTTCGATCATCGAGCCGGTGTGAAACGCAACGCCGTATCGCTTGGCTAGCGCCTGCAACGCCTTGTAGCCCTCCCCATCGGGAAAGGTCTCGGCCGCGTCCCATTGCTCCTGCTTCAACCCACCGAAAAACGTTCCGTATTCCGGCGCCGCAACGAGATCGACGTTTCGATCCCCGATATGGGTCTCCAAGAGACCGGCGATCGTTTCAATGTTGGCCGCTTTGTCGTCGCGGGAGTTCAACTGCATGAGCGCAACGCGCATCCGAGGCTCTCCTTTGTGTGTCCCACCGGATCACGCCCGTTCGGCGGTGCCAGTGGTTTTTCATATCGCATGTAAAGCACTATTGACCGATGTCGTGCAATATGAAATGTTTTTTAAGCATGTAAAAAACATGAGGGGATTTCAGAAATGCTCAAGACACTCACCCGGGGCCTTGCGGTCTCGGTTCTCACTCTGGCCACCGGCTCGATAGCCTTGGCCGATACGCTCAATGTTCAACTTTCCGCAGACATCCGCAGTTCGCAGCCGGGCGTTAATCGCGATGCCATCACCGACTCCGTAATGCTCAACGTGGTCGAAGGCCTGGTCGCCGCCGGCGAAGGTGGGGATATCGTTCCCATGCTGGCCAGTGACTGGTCCGTGTCCGAAGAGGGCACGCAATATACGTTCACGCTGCGCGACGACGTTGTTTTCCACAATGGAGAGACAATGACGGCGCAGGATGTGGTCTGGAGCTGGGACAAGCTGCTGGCCAATCCCGATTACACCTGCAACGTCTATTTCGACGGCAGCCAGACCTCGGAGATCGTGAACATCGAAGCGCCCGATCCGGCCACCGTGACGTTCGAGCTCGATCAGCCCGACGCCATGTTCTTGACCAACATGGCTCAGTCACAATGCGCCGCAACTGCCGTGGTTCATCGCGATTCCTTCAATGAGGATGGAAGCTGGGCCAAGCCGATCGGAACCGGACCCTTCGTCTTTGACGAATGGGTGCGCGGCGAAAGCGTTCATCTGGTCAAATTCGAAGACTATGCCGCCACGGGCACCGAGCCCGACGGCTATGGCGGCTACAAGGAAGCCCTGGTCGATGACGTCAATCTCATCGTCGTGCCGGACAATTCCGCTGCCGTTGCCGGCCTGCAAAGCGGTGACCTCGATATTCTCCCCTACCTTCCGCCCAACGAAGCGGCTGAACTTGAGGAGATGGGGTCGTTCAACCTCGTGTCCGAGCCCCATGCCGGTCTTGTGACCATCCTCATCCAGACAGAGGATCCGGTCATGTCCCACCCGGCGATGCGTCAGGCTTTCGCGGCGGCGCTCGATATCCCCCAGATCGTTGAATCGGTGACCTATGGACTTGGAGTGGCCAACAATTCGCTCGTGGCCACAGGCTCGGTCTATCACACCGCCCATCATGATCAGGGCTATACCTACGATCCCGCCTCCATTCCGGCCCTGCTCGAAGAAGCCGGATACGAGGGCGAGCAGATCACCATGCTGACCAACCGCCGCTCGGCGATCAGTTATGACATCGCGGTGATCGCCCAGGCGATGCTTCAGGCGTCGGGCATCAATGTCGAGATCGAGGTTCTCGAATGGGCCAGCCAGCTCGACCGTTTCCGGTCCGGCAATTACCAGGTCATGGCGTTCAACTATTCTGATCGCGCCGATCCGGCCCTGGCCTACAACGCGGTGACGGCCTCCAAGGAAGAACGGGCCAATGCCATCTGGGACAATCCCCAGGCCATCGAATTGCTCCAGGCGGTGATGGCTGAATCCGATCAGGCCGAGCGTCAGGCCCTGTTTGATCAGCTCCACACCCTCTTTCTCGAGGACATTCCGCTGATCATGTTTGCCAATGGTCTCGATGTGGGAGTGTCGGCCGACTACGTCACCGGCTACCGCACCTGGCATGGCTTCGCCCGGCTCTGGGGCGTTGGCCTGACCCGCTAGGCCCGGCATCCGATCGTCCCCCGCGTCGAGATCGATGCGGGGGACGCGCCACTCGACAATCCCTGGACTCCTTACGCCGCGCTGCCCACCACGCGCCGCCGTTCGGATCGATTGCCAAGGTTATTCTATGCTCAGATTCATAGTTTCGCGCCTTTTAACCGCGATACCGACACTGCTGATCGTTTCCATCGCGGTCTTTACGCTCGTGCGGCTTATCCCGGGCGACCCGGCCAGCCTCATGCTGGGCGATCTCGCCGATGACGCGGCTTATGCTGCCCTGCGTCAGCGCATGGGGCTCGATGAACCCATCGCCGTGCAGTTCTTCATCTGGCTGGGCAATCTGTTTCAAGGCGATCTGGGCGTATCGGTGACCACGGGTCAGGCGGTCCTGCCGCTGATCCTTGGCCGCTTTGCGACCAGCGCCACGATGGTGCTGAGCGCGGTCGGCCTGGCGGTTCTAATCGCCGTCCCGCTTGGGATGGTTGCGGCGTGGCGTCAGAACGGAAAATGGGATCTGGCGATCGTGGCCATGTCCACGCTGCTCGTCTCCATTCCCACCTTCTGGCTCGGGTTGATGATCCTGCTGGCGTTCGGGCTCAAGCTGGGCTGGCTGCCGGTGCTTGGCTACGTCTCGGTCGCGCGCGACCCGGTGGCGGGCATCCTTTATCTGGTCATGCCTGTCGCGACCCTTGTGCTCCATGAGGTCGGCATTATCGTCCGCATGGCACGCGCTTCCACACTCGATGTGCTGCGCCTCGACTACATCACTCACGCCCGTGCCAAGGGGCTCAGTGAAACCGCCATCTTGTTCAATCACGCGGCGCGCAATGCCTTTGGTCCCACATGGACGCTGATCGGGTTGATCCTTGGCAATTTGCTGGGCGGAATTGCCGTGGTCGAAACCGTCTTCACCATTCCCGGTCTGGGCCGGCTGATCGTGGAATCGATATACGCCCGCGACTACGCGGTTCTTCAAGGCTGCTTGCTGTTCGTGGCCGTGACCTATGTGCTGGTCAACCTCGTCGTCGACCTCCTCTATCCCTTTTTCGATCCTCGGGTGGCCGCAGAATGAGACTCTCGCAACGCAACCGGGTCCTGGGTGGTGCGCTACTCTCGGTTTTCGTGGCTACCGCGATCCTGGGCGCCATCTGGACACCTTACGACCCGTTGGGCATCGATCTGACGAAAAGGCTCGAAGCGCCGGGCATCCTCCATTGGCTGGGCACCGACGAGTTCGGGCGCGACGTGCTCTCGCGCATCATGGCGGCGGCCGGAACAAGCGTATCGATCAGCGTCATGACCGTATGCTTCGCCGTTGCCGCAGGCGTTCTGCTCGGGGTGGTCTCCGGCTATGCCCGGGGATGGCTGGACAGGGCGATCATGACACTCAACGATTCCCTTCTTGCCTTTCCCTCCATGCTTCTCGCGCTGGCGCTGCTTTCGATAACCGGTGCCAACATGTATGGCATCATCCTGGCGCTCGGTCTTGCCTATACGCCCTCGATGGTGCGCATCGTGCGCGGCGCGGTCCTATCCCTTAGGGAACAGGAATTCGTCCAGGCGTCTCGCGTCATGGGCAATTCCGCCATTTTCACAATGATCCGGCACATCCTGCCCAATTGCCTGGCGCCGGTGATCGTTCTGGCCACCTCCATGTTCGGCACGGTCCTGCTGACCGAAAGCGCCTTGAGTTTTCTCGGGCTCGGCGTTCCGCCTCCGGCCCCGACATGGGGCAACATGCTCGCCAGCGCCCGCCCGCATATGGCCCAGGCGGTCTGGCTCGGCATTTTTCCGGGGCTGTGCATCTCGCTCACGCTCTTGGGCATCAATCTGTTCGGCGATGCCATTCGCGATCGCTTCGACCCGCGCATGAGGGGGCTATAATGAGCGGTACTGAAACCTTGCTCAGCGTCGACAATCTTACGCTGCGGGTCGCCAGCCCAGGCGGGCCCGAGATCGTTCGAAACGCGAGCCTTACCGTGGCACCCGGTGAAATCGTGGGTATCGTAGGAGAATCGGGCTCTGGCAAGACCATGCTCGCCCGGTCCCTGATGGGTCTGCAGCCGCCGGTCATCGAGCGGACCCACGGAAGGGTTCATTTTCGCGGGCAGTCGATCCTGGACATGCCGCCTGCGCTATTGCGCCGGTTGCGGGGCGCACAGATGGGCATGGTGTTCCAGGAGCCCATGACGTCGCTGAACCCCTCGATGACCATTGGAAGGCAACTCGAAGAGCCTTTGCGCGTCCACACCAAACTTGACGCGTCAGAACGCCGGCGCAAGGCGATCGAAATTCTCAATCGGGTCGGCATGCCCGATCCCGAAGCAGGACTTAAGGCCTATCCGCACGAGTTCTCCGGCGGCATGCGCCAGCGCATTATGCTGGCCTCGGCCATGCTCCTGCGCCCGGCGCTTCTCATTGCCGACGAACCCACGACGGCGCTTGACGCCTTGATCCAGCGCGACGTGCTCGAACTCATGCTCGAGCTGACGCAGGACGATGGCACCGCCCTTCTCATGATCAGCCACGACCTGCCCATGGTGGCCCGCTACTGCCAGCGCGTGATCGTCATGCGACAGGGTGAAATCGTCGAATCCGGATCGACCGAAGAGATTTTGCGGGCCCCTGCGCACCCCTATACCCGCGATCTGTTGCAGGCCATGCCGGTGCGTGGCCCCAATCGCACGTTCTCCGAGAAAACAGCGCCCGTCATTTCGGTCAGGGGTATCGAAGTGGTTTACCGCTCCAAGACCGGTATTCTGGCACCCGCCCGAACCAAACATGCGCTCAAGGGGATCGATCTTGACGTCAGGGCAGGGGAGGTCGTCGCGGTTGTTGGCAGCTCTGGCTCGGGCAAAACGACGCTGGGGCGGGCCATAGCGGGGCTGATCGCCCCATCGTCTGGGCAATTGTCGTTTCGCGGGCAACCGGTATCCAAAGGCTCGTCCGCCTACAGGGACTACCGCCTCAACTGCCAGATGATTTTCCAGGACCCCTTCGGTTCGCTCGATCCCCGCATGACGATTGGCGCATTGGTCGCCGAACCGCTGCGGCATGAACAAGGCGTCAACCGTGCCCAGGCTGCACGCCGCGTGGCAGAAATCCTTTCCGAAGTCGGGTTGGACGCAAATTTCGTCAAACGCTACCCGCACGAATTGTCGGGCGGGCAGCGCCAGCGTGTTGCCATCGCTCGGGCCATCATCGGTCGTCCCGATTTCGTCATCGCCGACGAGGCGGTCTCGGCGCTTGATGTCACCGTGCGCGCCCAGGTGCTCGAACTGCTCGCTTCTCTCCAGCGCCGCTACAATTTCTCCTGCCTGTTCATCAGCCACGACCTTGCCGTCGTCGAGCAGCTCGCCGATCGTGTTGTCGTTATGGACGGCGGGGAAATCGTCGAGCAGGGTCCACGCGACGCGATCTTTGATCGGCCTGCGTCCGACTACACGCGTGCTCTGCTATCGGCCATCCCGACGCTGGTGCGCACCGAACACGGTGTCGCCATGAGCTGGCGATTCCCCCGGGAGGCCGCAAAGCCGTGACTATGCATAAAGACGGTCTGCTCAGGGCCACCCCACAATCGCGGGGCGTGGATCCGCACGCGATTGCGACCATGCTCGAAACGATCGAACGCGAAGGCATCGAACTGCACAGCCTCCTCATCTGGAGTCGAAATGCTCTGGTGAGTGAAACCTACTGGTTGCCCTTTACTGCGGACCGGCTGCACATGATGCATTCGGTCACCAAGAGCTTCACCTCCATGGCGGTGGGACTTGCTGTCGGTGACGGTCTTCTTGAGATCGACGATGCGGTGCTGAAATTTTTCCCCGAGCACCGGGCCATCACCCAGTCGCCGCGCCTCGAGCGCATGAGGGTGCGTCATTTGCTGACCATGACCAGCGGACATGCCCAGGGCATTTCGGGCGGCGCATGGCGACGGCTCCGGACAAGCTGGGTGGCCGATTTCCTGGCCCAGCCCATGGCCCATGAACCCGGTGAAGTCTTCGTCTATGACAGTGCTGCCAGCTACATGCTCTCAGCGATCGTGCAAAAGGTGACGGGCCGTCCCATCCACGATTACCTGGCCGAGCGCATCTTCACGCCCATGAACATGTCGGACGATATGAGATGGGATCTGAGCCCCGAAGGCATCAATTCGGGCGGCAACGGCTTGCGTTGCCGTACCTCCGATCTTCTCAAGCTCGGCATCCTGCATCTTCAGGGCGGCATCTGGAATGATAAGGTCCTGCTCTCACCCGATTGGGTTGAAATGGCCGTCAGTGCCCAGATCCGCGACGTGGTGCTCGGCGTTTTCACCGGCGAAGCCTATCTCGGACCCGATGAAGCCGGCGAAGGTATCCCCGCCGTCCGGCGCGAGGGCTATGGCTTCCAATGGTGGCGCGGCCCCTATGAAAGCTATTCGGCCAACGGTCTGTTCGGGCAATATTGCATCGTGCTGCCCGAGCAGCAGACCGTTGTCGCTTTCACCGCAGGCATTGCCGATGACGACAGGCGCGTTCACGAGTTGATCTTCGAGATTTTGCGCCCGGCGCTTGGTGCTGTCCCGATCGAAAGCCCTGCCGTTCACCCCGAGCGCAGGCCGGCACGCTTCAAGATTCAACCCGGCCCCGAAACCGCGGATGCAGCGCCAGGGTGCTGGCACGGCCAATACAGCATGGAGGCCAACCAACAGCAGGTCCAAGGGATCAGGCTCGCCGTCGGCAGTGCGCGACAGAGCATAGAGTTTACCCTCGTCGACCATCGCGGTACGCATGTGGTGGAGGCCGGGTTCGGGCACTGGGTCGAAGGCATCACGACCATCAGCGGCGCGCGCCTGCATCATTCCTACGAGCCCGACGGAGGGCTGCGTGTCCTCGCTTGTGCCCGCTGGATAGAGGGTGACGACGGCTGGATGTGCCTGGAAATGGACTGGCTCTTTATCGAGACCGCTTTTCGCGACACTGTGCGGTGCTGGCTCAAGGGGGGCGTTCTGCGCGTCGAACGCGAGGTCAATGTCAATTCCGCTGAACGCGTGCTTCCGCCTCTCAAGGGCAGCGCCGTCGACCCTGCGAGCCCGGAAGGGAACGCCGCGCCATGAGCAAGCATGCCCTGGCGGCCATGACGCAGGCCGAGTTTCGCGAGCGGATCGCGCGGCCCGGTGTCATCCTCTTGCCGCTCGGTTCACAGGAACCTCAAGGTCCACACGCCCCGATGGGAGACTATCGGCTCGCCGAACGGCTTGCCGTGATGAGCGCGGAGGCCGGCGACGGGCTGGCTGCTCCCGCGCTGGCCTTCGGACATGCCGATTTTTTCCGCGGCTTTGCGGGCGGTATGCAATTGCGGCCGCAGACCTTTGCCGCCATGCTCGAAGACATGATCGGCTCGTTTCTCGATCACGACCTGAACCACCTTCTGATTTTCAACGGCCACAGCGCCAACGCACCCCTGATCGATCAGGTGACGCGCGGCATACGGCGTCGGACCGGCATTGCCGTTCCGTCCCTCAACATCTGGAAAGCCATTCCCCCTGAGCTTTGGCGCGACCTTTACGGCGAGGACGCCAGTTCCGTGCGCGGGCATGGCGGCGAACCGCTGACCTCGGTGGCTACCTATCTGTTCCCCGACGAGATGCGGCCCGACCTGGTTGCGACCAGCGCGCCGCGGGCTCGAGCGTTCGGGGTTCCCATTCGCGGCATTTCGGGCGTCGACTTCCGTGGTCTGCCCCTGCAACTTCCCATCGATGCCCATGAGGTCGACGCCAACGCCATGCTGGGCGGTTCGCCACACATGGCCAGCGCCGCTCGCGGAAAAGCGATCTGCGATCACATCGTCCATCACACCGCCCGATTGATGGGTCAACTCCTTGCCCACGATCCAAGGAAAATGGTGTCCGATTTGCCCACCGAGAACCAATTATGACCAACTATCGTATCGAGCCGCTACCGACCCCCGCCGACCCAAAATTGCTCGCCGAACTCGAGCGCATCGAAACGGCCACCATCGGCCATATGCGCCATACCGGCTTCATGCGCCGTACCATTCAGGCCCTGGCTCCCGATCAGCCGACACGGGCCGGCCTTGCCGTTACGCTGGCCATCCCGGGGTTCTGCTCGACGCTGGTCCACTATGCGGTCAGCAAGATCAGGCCCGGCGACATTCTGGTCATCGACCGGCTCGGCGATGACCGGCACGCCTGTGTCGGCGGGGCCGTTGCCCGCGCGGCGAAAATGGCGGGCGCCGTTGGCATAGTCGTCGATGGCCCGGTCACCGATCGGGTTGAGATCCTCGCCGAAGGTCTGCCGGTCTGGTGTAGCGGCATCTCCCCGATCACCACCCGGCGCGCCAACCAGGGCGGCACCTTTAACCGTCCCATTTCCTGCGGCAACGTTCCGGTTCTGCCCGGTGATATCGTCGTGGCTGACGCATCCGGCGTGGTCGTCCTGCCGGCCGATGAGGCCGAACACACAGCCCGCGAGGCCGCCGCGCGCGAATTGCGGGTCGCCAGAACCATGGCCCGCCTCCAAGCCGGCGAGAAACTGGGCGACATCACCGGGGTTGTGCAGCAGATCGAAAATTTGTCGGCAAAGGACTGACAGTGATGACCATCTCATTGGACCGCGATGCGTTTCTCGTGCCCATGCCGGAAGATATTCCGGATGTCCTCAGCGTCACGTTACCGGGTGCACCGCTGATCCCTTTGGTTTTCGACAGTCCGCACAGCGGCACCGATATTCCGGCCGATTTCAAGCCGGCAGTCAGTGCGGATATGGTGCGTATTTCCGCAGACACCCATGTGGACGATCTGTTCTCATCCGCGCCGCGTCATGGCGCGCCTTTGCTGCGTGCGCATTTTCCGCGCAGCTTTCTGGATGCAAACCGGTCCCTCGCCGATATGGATCGAGACATGCTGGCCGGCGAGTGGCCGCACCACACACGCGACAGCCCGACTGCCAGACGCGGCATGGGACTGATCTGGCGAAATGCCTGGGGCGAAACCCCGATGTATGCCGCACCGATGCCTGTTGGCGAAGCTGAGGCGCGCATCCGGAAATACTGGGTGCCGTATCAGGCGGCCCTGCGTCAGCTTCTCGACGGTGCGTTCGCGCAGTTCCGCTGTGTCTGGCACATCAATTGCCATTCCATGACTGATATCGGCCATGCCATGTCATCGGATGGCGACGGCGCACGGCGCGCCGATATCTGTATCGGCGACATGTATGGAGCATCGGCGGGCGAAGAGTTCACCGCATTGTTGCGCGACTTCCTGGAGAGCGAAGGGCTTTCGGTCGCCATGAACAAGCCCTTCCGTGGCGCCGAGTTGACCGAAGCCTACGCCAACCCGTCGATCGATCGCCATTCGGTTCAGTTCGAGATCAATCGACGCCTCTACATGAACGAAACCACGCGGGAAATCAGCCAGGATTACCCCGCCCTGAAAGGCGCGATGGACCGCCTCGTCGCTCATCTGGCCGATTACACCCAAGGAAAGCTCGTCTGATGCCCAAGTTGAATTTCTACCGTCTCGACCACAGCGCCATGTTCGCATCCCAGTCAGACCCCCGCTTTCACTATTGCACCTACATGCCCAGGAGCTATGAACCTCAAGGTGACAAGCGCTATCCGCTTGTCGTTCTCGTTCACCATAGCCTGCGCAACGCCGCCGGCCTGCGCGATGAATTCTCGGATTTTGCCGAGGAGAATCAGTGCGCATTGCTGGCTCCGCTCTTTCCATGCGGTATTGGCGGGCCCGACGATTTCAACAATTACAAGCATCTGCGCCATGGCGGCGTCGCCTATGACGAAGTGCTCCTGAGCATGATCGAGGAAGTTGCATCGGTCTTTCGTATCGAGACGGAGCGCTTCCTGATGCACGGCTTTTCAGGCGGTGGACAGTTCTCGATGCGTTTCTATCTGCGCCATCCGGATCGGCTGCGCGGCGTCTCCATCGCGGCACCGGGCACGGTCACCCTTCCGGGCGACCCGCGCAGCTGGTGGGTCGGCACCGGCGACATGAAGGAAGCGCTCGGCGCACCGCTGGACCTCGAGGCCCTGCGTCAGGTTCCCGTGCAACTCGTGATCGGAGCCGACGATACCGAGAGTGAGGGCGTCATGGTCAGCCCGGGTTCCAGTTTCTGGCGCGAGGATTCCAACGATGCCGGCCACGATCGGGTGGCCCGGCTCGATGCTTTCCAGAAAGCGATTGAAGGTCTGAGCATCACGGTGGAACGGGTGGATGTGCCGGGCGTTGGGCATGTCGGCGTCCACATCCAGAAGCCGGTGAAGGCGTTTTTCTCCCGGTTGCTCACGACCGCCTAGAGCGGTGTTTCCTCACCCGATCGTTTAATCGGTATTGCCCCTGTCCTTCCGCGACCGGCTCGGACGCTGGTTCGGATCGGCGGTGCCCGCGCTCAGTCGAACTCTCCGGGAACCTCTGCCGGCAGCGCGGTGCGGCTCAGATGCCGGTACAGTATGGCGGCGGCCAGCTTGCAATCGCCTGCCTCGATAGCGTCGAGAACCGCCAGATGATCGCGCGCTGCCCGGTGTATTCGCTTTTCGCTCAATTGGGTGAATTCGGCATACTCGGTCATGCGGCGCAGGCTGTTCTGGCGGCGGATCGATTGCAAAAGATAGCGATTTTGCGACCAGGACACGACGGTCGCATGGAAATTGGCGTTGGCCTCGAACCAGTCCGCTCTTGATATGTCGGCCAGCGAACTTTGCGACAGCTTTTCCTGCTGCGCCCGCAACGCGCTCAGTTCGGCGGTGTTTGGCCGGAAGCTTTTTTCACACACCGCGCCGCATTCGATCAGAATTCTGTAGGCGTAGCTTTCTTCGACGGCCTGCTTGTTGTCGAGGCATTCGGCGAACCGCCAGCCGTGCCCCGGCCGCCTTTCCGCGAGCCCTTCGGACGAAAACCGCATCAGAGCCCGGCGAACAGCGCCACGCGTCACGCTGAACTGATCGGCGAGTTCGGCTTCCGAGGCCTCGTCGCCGATAGCGCCATTGGCGCGGGCCATCATCATGCTGGTAAACAGCGCCTCGGTATCGGAAGGAGGGATGAGCGTGTCGAGGTCGGCACTTTCCCCGATGGTCCGATTGAGATGGAATCCCGCCTTTGGCGATTGCGCGACCAGCCCCTGCTCACACAGAAGCTGGAGAACCTGGCGCACGGGCGTTCGTGATGTGCCCAACTCCTTGGAGAGCGCCGCATCCGAAATCCGATCTCCAACCGCCCAACGCCCGTCCTGGATAAAGCCTGCGATCTTACGTGCAATCTCGGCCTGCAGCGGACTCATCAGGGCCAGCCTCAAACGCGTATCAACGGTCACGATCAACCTCTTCCCATGCCTTCAATCCATAATGGAATCTATATATGCATGTTTTTTAGTTCGACAAAATTCATTGATTGGGCCTGCGTAATCCGCCTGCCTTTGAAAATGCCGGCCTGAGTTCCATGTCATGCCCGGGAGAGTCGGGCCGGTTATGTTTTCGTCAATGCGCAAAGTCAGACGTCGGCGATGCTGCGACAGAATCCGCTTCTTGATCCGGATTCGACCCTGGCAATTGCAATGACTTGAAAATGGCGGAGAGTCCGGGACGAAGTTCGAACGCGACGACAGGCGCGCGACTGCGCGGCCGGCCGAAAGGCCGCCCTCGCGGAGGCATTGAACGAAGTGGAACTGCCGTGAGCGAAATAATGGCGGAGAGAGAGGGACTCTCCGGGAGTTCTGAAAACGCAATGGTTTGACGAAATGAAGCTCGAAACCGAATGTGTATTAGGCACATCGACATTTCAAGTCTCTATATTTTGACGACAGCTTTGCGCCCTCACTTCAGTCGTTCAGGTCACGCTTGCGGTTTACCGAAAGCTGTCGTTCACGGAGGCCAGCCTCTAAGCGATTGGTTGCAATCTCGGCCCGCGGAGATGGAGAAGACCATGGAGGCACCGAAATTTGATTGCCGTACCCAAGTTCATTGTGTCTCCCATTACCCATGAATGGGGTGAAGATCAGCTTGAATGCTGCAATGCGATCTCTTTGGCCCGCTTCTTGATTCCTGGGCCAGCCACCCAGAACGGTCGGCCAGCTCGCGATTAAGCAGTCGATACCTGTCGGCTATTCGTCGATCCACGATCTTTGTGGAGTGATGCTGCACATTGATCGACGCTAAGCACATCGCCGAAAACGCCCTTGAAGTTTGCGAGCGAGTTTATGTGCGCGGCATCGGTGTGCGCTGAAAGACAGTCCTCGATCATTATCGATTTGTAGTTTGCCACGGCGGCATCTTTGGCGGTGGACTCGCAGCAGACATTGGTCGCCGTTCCCGCGATCAGGACGGTGTCGATGTTTCGTTCTTGCAAAACTGTGAGCAGATTCGACGACTGTGCGGCCATCGCGCTGAACCGGGTCTTGTGAACGACCAGGTCCTGTGGCCGGCAGTCGAGATTGCTAACCAATTGAGATGCATGATGATCGGGATGCAGGAGAGCCTGCCGCAGGCTTTTGGCTTGTGGCGAGAGTATGTAGTCTTCAAATACGCTCCAGCGAGAAACGTCGGTGGTGGACAGTGTGCGTATCCAAATGACGCAACCGCCTGATCTTCGCAGCACATCGGCCATGCGGTTTATTGCAGGCACAGTGGCGGCGGCGTCGGCAACGGCTGTGGGGTATTGCAGGTCGACAAAGTAATTTTGCATATCGATGACAAGCAGCGCGCAGCGCGAGGCCTGGATTGCGGTAAAAACGCGATCCGTCGAAGTACCATAAATTGCGGGTCCTGATTGCGCGTTCGCTTGCATACTCATCCTCCACCCCGGCCTGTCTCGCACCGCTATGCTGATCTGAAACGTGACTATTGTCACTCAACGAATGTTTTTGATATCCGTATATGAGATTTCATACAAGGAGGTTGGCGTGATAGAGCGCAAGACAAGTTTGGAAAAAGTGCTCGCGATCCTCAATCTCTTCAGTGAAGACAAGCTCACCTGGACTGCCGACGAGGTCGTGGCCGCCACAGGCTACAGCCGTCCGGCGCTGTATCGCTACGTCAAGATCATGAAAGACGCGGGGTTGCTGGTTGCCGACTCGCGGTTTGGCTTCACTCTCGGGCCCCGCATTGTCGAACTGGACTATTTGCTGCGGCGCTCCGATCCGCTCATGGTGCACGGCGTTCCGGAGATTGATTCTCTGGCTCAATGTTGCCCCGGCAATGCGTTGCTGGTGCGCTGGTACGGATCAAAGATTCTCTGTGTATATTCCGCACATTCCGGCCAAGGCATCAATACCAGCTACCACCGAGGGCGTCCCATGCCATTGGCGCGTGGCGCCATCGGGCGTTCGATCTTGGCCTATCTTCCAAAGGCCAGATTGGCCAAGCTCGTCAAATCTCGTGTGGATGAGTTCGCAGCGGTCGGGTTTGGCGCCAGTGAAGACGAAATCATCAGCAATTTCAGTCGCATCCGGAATGATGGTTTTGCCGTGGCTTATGGCGAAGTTACGCCGGGTGTCGTTGGCATTGCGGCTCCCGTCCTTGATGCCAAGCGCAGCCCTGTGGCTTCGGTCTGCGTCACTGTGCTCGGCTCTCAGCTCGAAGCCGGCCAGATCGAAGAGATCAGCGCGAAAGTGCGCCAGTCGGCCCACAACATGCATATGAGATATTAGCGATTATCAGGTCGCCGCAGTTCACAAAATTCTCAAATATGGAGATTTTGTTTGACAGCGAAAGGTCGCTCTCGTAACCGTGTCGCCAAGCTAACGACACGGGAGAGGGGCTGATGACGACGGTATCGGCGGCCTATATCGGCGGAGAATGGATCGAGGGAGGGCCGCAGGCCGACAGCATAGATCCCTCCAACGGCGAAGTCTTCGGGCACTTTCAGTGTGGAAATCGCGACCTTGTGGATCAGGCGGTAGCCTGTGCGCGCCAGACTTTCGAGCAGGGCGTTTGGGCAGATTCGCCTCGCTTGCGTTCGGACGCGCTATTCGAACTCGCGACCGCTTTGGAGCGTGATGCCGGCCAGTTGAGCGAAATGCTTGTCGCCGAGAACGGCAAGCTGCTGGCCGAAGCGCGCGGCGAAGTGGCCGGCGCAATTTCCGAAATTCGATATTACGCCGGCCTCGCCCGTACGGTGATGGGGCGCACGTTTCAAAGCGCCCCGGATGTCATGTCCTTGCTGCACCGCGAGCCTGCCGGTGTCGTCGCAATCATCGTCCCCTGGAATGCGCCGATCACGCTTCTCGCGCGTTCACTGGCTCCCGCACTTGCTGCCGGCTGCACGACGGTCATCAAGCCGGCCCTTCAGACGTCCGTAACGCACGGGCGGTTCATGGAGTGTGTCAACACCTGCGCGTCGCTTCCCAAGGGCGTCGTGAATTCGGTCAACGAAGTCGATGACGAGGTAGGGCGTGCTCTTGTGGCGCATCCCGATGTCGATGTCGTAAGCTTCACCGGCTCGACGCAAACCGGTCGCAAGATCATGGCCTCGGCCGCACCGACCCTCAAGCGGTTGTCGCTTGAGTTGGGCGGGAAGGCGCCGGCGGTCATCTTTGAAGATGCTGACCTCGATCTTGCGTGCGCCGAACTGACCCGAGGGTCCCTGGTCATGGCGGGGCAGATGTGCGTCGCAGCTGCACGCTTTCTGGTTCACGAAAAAATCGCGCCCCAGTTCATCGAAAAGATGAAGCACGCTTATTCGTCCGTGCGGACAGGTCCGGGCAGCGATCCGCAGAGCCAGATGGGCGCGCTGATCGACAAGGCCAACCAGCAGCGCGTGCTCGCTCTGATCGAGCAGGCTGGCGACGAAGGCGAGCTTATCGTCCGGGGTGAGCCGCTGGAGGGAAGCTTTGCTCAGGGTAGCTTTGTGACCCCCACCTTGTTTCGCATCGAAGATACGTCGTCGTCCCTGGTCCAGGACGAGCTGTTCGGGCCCATCGTCTCGCTGGAAACGTTCGGAAACGAAAGCGAGGCGATTGCCAAGGCAAACGCAACAAGCTTCGGTCTCGCCGCCAGCGTTTTTACCCGAAACCTCAATCTCTCGATGCGCGCATCGCGCCGCATTCGCTCAGGCACGGTCTGGCTCAATAGCCACACGCGCCTTTTTGCCGAAGCCGAGACGGGTGGGTATCGCCAATCCGGCCTGGGTCGACTGCATGGAGTTGAGGGGCTCAATGACTTCCTTGAAACTAAGCACGTCTACTTCGAGGCGGGCTTGAGCTAGCCGGCGACGGTCCTTCTTTTATCTGTTTCGGGTTTGACTATGACTGTTACTGACTCTCTTTCAACTCAAGTCGCAATTGTGGGAGGGGGCCCTGTGGGTCTTGGCCTTGCCATTGAGCTTGGGCAGCGCGGCGTGGATGTGGTGGTCGTCGAGCGCTATCACCAGCCCCAGCCCGTTCCGAAAGGGCAAAATCTTACCCAGCGGACGATGGAACATTTCCATTTCTGGGGCGCCGAACCGATGCTGCGGTCGGCCCGTACGGTGCCCGCCGAATACGGTATCGGAGGCATGACCACCTATGGAGCACTTCTAAGTCCCTACACCTACGACTGGTTGCAGCGTGAACTTGTTCAGCCGTTCTACTACCAGGAGAACGAGCGACTTCCGCAATATCAGACCGAAGCCGTGCTGCGTGCACGCGTCGCCGAGCTGCCGTCAGTGAAAGTGCTATACGGCTGGAGTGGCGACGCGGTCGAGCAGGACCAGCATGGTGCAACTCTGCAAGTGAGCGAACGGGAAGGGGACGGCACGCGGACGATCCATGCCCAATTCGTCGTGGGGTGCGACGGCAGCCGGTCGGGCATTCGCGAAACAGCCGGTATCACTCAGACGCGCTCGGACCACGACAAGCTGATGGTGCTGCTCGTCTTCCGCTCCACCGCTCTGCATGAACTGCTCAAGTGCTATCCGAACAAATCATTCTACAACGTCCTTCATCCCGACCTTAAGGGATATTGGCAGTTTTTCGGTCGCGTTGATCTAGGAACCACGTGGTTCTTTCATGCCCCCGTTCCCAAAGACACCAATCGCGACAATTTCGACTTCCACGCCTATCTCCACAGGGCTGTGGGACAAGAGTTCGATCTCGATATCGATTATGTCGGCTTTTGGGATCTCAGATTTGCAGTGTCCGATACATACCGCAATGGTCGGATTTTTATCGCCGGAGACGCCGCGCACAGCCACCCGCCCTATGGCGGCTATGGCATCAACACGGGTTTTGAAGACGCCCGAAATCTGGGCTGGAAACTGGCTGCCTTCCTTCAAGGGTGGGGCGGGGAAGACCTGCTCGATTCCTATAGCGGCGAGCGCCAGCCGGTTTTTGCGTCGACGGCAAAGGACTTCATCGAAAAGTCGATCCATGTCGATGGCGATTTTCTCGCAAAGTTTGATCCTGAAATGGACAAACAGGCTTTCGAAAATGAGTGGAACCGCCGTCTTCATGGGGCCACCGAGGAAGTGGGTGCTTTTGAACCTCACTATGAGGGCAGCCGGACGGTGTTCGGGCCCGATGACGGCCGAACCAATGCCATGGGCATGCACCAGCATCGTGCTCGGGCCGGGCATCATTTGTCTCCGGCAATGCTGTCGGACAGCACGAACGTTTATGAGCGGCTCGGCACCGGATTTACGCTCATTGCGCTCGATGCGCTCCCGGGAGAAATCAGGCGATGGATCGATGCGGCCAAGGTTCTCAGCGTGCCGCTCGAAATTGTCGAAGATAGCGCTGCTGATAGCCGCTCACTCTATGAGAGCCGGTTCATCCTGGTCCGCCCCGATCACTTTATAACGTG
Organism: Pelagibacterium halotolerans B2; assembly: GCF_000230555.1. Taxonomy (GTDB): domain Bacteria; phylum Pseudomonadota; class Alphaproteobacteria; order Rhizobiales; family Devosiaceae; genus Pelagibacterium; species Pelagibacterium halotolerans. The sequence goes on from NC_016078.1 coordinate 3,826,573, forward strand.
GTGCGGCGACTCGGTGGACGTCAGTCCGGAGGACATTCTCGCGGTCGCCATCGGCGAACACACTGCACCATTTCGGAGCTCAGTCGCATAATGAACTACAGCATGACAGGAAACAACGTCGCGAGCCTTGAGGGCAAAGTCGCCATCGTGACGGGCGGCGCGCGCAACATTGGGCGTGCCATAGTCGAGCGCCTGGCCAAGGCAGGCGCCAACGTGATGATCAATTTTGGCCCTGGAACCCAGGAACAGGCTGAAGAGCTTGCAACCGCACTCACACAGGAAGGTCGCTCGGTCGGGATCATCGCAGGCGACCTCTCCGATGCCGAAACGGCGGGCGCAATCTTTGATTGTACATTGAAGATGTGGGGTCGGGCAGACATCTTGGTCAACAACGGTGCCATTACCGGTCCCCGGGCAAATCTCAGTCAATTGTCGACTGCCAATTTCGATGAAATTTTTGCCGTCAATGCGCGTGGCGTATTTTTGATGATGCAGCAGGCGATGGCAAAGCTTTCAGACAATGGCCGGATCGTGTCCATTGCGTCCAGCACGACCCTCTACCCACAGCCCGACCTTGGTGTCTATGCGGCAAGCAAAGCCGCGGTAAAGGCGCTCTCGGAGGCCTTCGCGCTCGAAGCCGGCCAACGGGGCATCACCGTCAACACCGTCATGCCCGGCCCGGTCGTGCCTGGCATTTTCGATGCCGCTCCACCCGAGAGGCAAAAGGCCATCCAGCAGGCCTCGCCCTTCGGACGTCTCGGCACGCCGGCAGATATCGCCGACATCGTCGCCTTTCTCGCCAGCGAGGAATCGCGCTGGATCACCGGCCAGCACATCTTGGCCAACGGCGGATCACAGCGCTAAAGCCACTATTAAAATTCAGAACTTCAAAAGGAGGAAAACCATGAAGAATATAGTTCTCGGCGCAGCTGCCACCCTGGCCATGACGACGACGGCTTCGGCGGCGGAATGGACCTATGCCCACTACAACCAGCCGACCCACGAACTCCATCTCGGCGTGGCGCTCGAAATGGCTCAGGATGTAGAAGAAGCGACCGATGGCGAACTGACCATCCGGGTCTTTCCCTCGGGCGAATTGGGCGCGGGTCCCGCTCAGCAATATACGCGCGCACTTGACGGCATCGCCGATGTCACCCAGGGCCTTGTCGCCAGCGACACGTTCCCGCTGCCGCGCACCATGCTGATGGAATTGCCGAACCTGTTCGACACCCCCCAGGACGCCGTCGACGTGCTCTGGGAAAACATCGAACTGTTCGAACCCGATTTCCAGGGGACGAAGGTGATGGCTCTGTTCCCCAACAACCCCGCGGCGCTCGTCCTCAACCGGCCCGTGAGCTCACCCGCCGATCTTGAAGGGCTCAACATCCGTGCATCTTCGGCCATCGGGGCCGGCATTATGGAAGCATGGGGTGCGACCCCTGTGACGATGCCGGCGGGCGATCTCTACAATGCCCTCCAGACCGGCGTGATTGACGGCGCTCTGATCGGCATCGACGGGATCAACGCCTATCGTCTGCAGGAAGTGGCCAGCCATGTCATCACCAACATACCTGGCAACATCACGATGTTCTATGTCGTGGCCAACCGTGACAGCTGGGATGGCCTGTCCGAAGATGTTCAGGCTGAAGTGCTTGAAGTCACCGAACATGCGCTCAGCATGAAAGGTGCTGACGCCTTCGCCGTGTCGGGCGAGGAAGCCATTGAGGCCATCAACGCATCCGGAAACACCGAAATCGTTGTCCTGACAGCCGAACAGCGGGCCCTTTTTGCTGAACCGTTGCCGGCCATGATCGAAAACTATCTCGAGCAGGTGAGCGCTGCCGAGGGATTTGATGCGCAGGAAATCTACACAGCGATTTCCCAGTAGCGTCTGAAAAAAAGCCGAGCGTTTGGCGCCGTTGGTTGTGGCGCCAAGCGCTCACGTTCGCACAGGGAGGTTACGTTGGTTCGCTTGGCATCCATCCTATCGGCGCTTAATGCCGCGCTTGCTCTGCTGGCGGGCATTTTGCTTGTGTCGCTCGTCGGATTGACAGCCGTCAATGTCATTCTTCGGTACTTTTTCGGTTCGGCGGTATTTGGCGCATTCGATCTGCTGCAGGCGGGCGTCGCCACAGTCATTTTTCTGGCGATGCCGTATTGCACCTGGCGCGACGGACACGTGGCTGTCGACATTGCCTACAATCTGTTCTCAAAAATTGTCCAACGCTGCGTTCTGGCCATGTCGGACCTGATCTCCGGCGCGGTTCTTGGGCTTCTGGCGTATCGCTCAACCACCGCAATGGTGTCGGCGTTCAACTATGGCGAGCGGTCGTCCTTGCTCGGCATCCCCTTTGCCCCGCTGTGGGGCTTTATCGCCTTAGGCGCAGCTTTGGGTGCGGTATCGTGCGCGGGACGCTTGCTGCTCAACGCGACCAACAATTTGCACCTCATACCGGGCACCAGCGAAGAAGAGATCGTTCAATGAGCGCGTTCACCATTGGTCTAGTTGGGATCGCGGTTCTTTTCGCGTTGCTTGCGCTCCGCACGCCTGTGGGCTTTGCGATGGCCGCCGTCGGATTGGGGGGCATCACGATTTTGCAGAACGAAAGAGCCGCGCTTGCGACCTTTTCGACTGAAACGTTTGAACTGGCGCTCAAGCTCGATCTCATAATCATCCCGTTTTTCGTTCTGATGGGCAATTTGGCTGGCGTGAGCGGATTGAGCCGCAATCTCTATGATGCCGCCTATGCCTGGATAGGCCACCGCCGCGGCGGACTGGCATCGGCCACGATCTTGGGCTGCACTGGATTTTCCGCATTGAGCGGCTCGTCGGTCGCTTCTGCCGTCACGATGGGCCAGGTTGCTTTGCCAGAGATGCGGCGCTACAAATATGACGAAGGGTTTTCCGCAGCCTCGGTCGCGGCGGGTGGAACTCTGGGGATTCTCATCCCGCCTTCGACGGGTTTCGTGCTCTATGCGCTTTTGACCGAGCAATCGATCGGCCAGCTTTTTGTGGCCGGAATTCTGCCCGGCATCCTGCTGATGGGGCTTTTTCTCACTACCATTGCCATAGTTGCCTCTTTGCGGCCATCGGTAGCGCCATCAGGCGAGCGGTTGACGTCACAGGAGCGGTATTCGGCAACGATGAAGGCTCTGCCGTTCCTTCTGGTCGTGGTCGGAACGGTGGGCGGCATTTATGCCGGCATCTTCACGCCCATGGAGTCGGCCGCCATCGGTGTTGTCGCGACCCTGGCGATCGCCTTGTGGAGACGATCGCTCACACCGTCCAATTTCTCACGCATCGTGCGCCAGACAGTCTCAACGACAGTGATGTGCTACACGATCATCATCGGGGCAAACGTTCTCAACCCGTTTCTCGCCCGGTCTGGTCTAACATCCTGGGTGTCTGAGACGGTCCTGAGCCTGCCAATGGGCGCGACAGCGACGCTTCTTCTCATCCTGGCGGTCTTCGTGCTGCTTGGAACGTTCATGGAAGGCTTTGCGATGCTGGTGCTCTTGGTGCCGATCTTCTTTCCGGTCATCATGGCTTTGGGCGTGGACCCGATCTTTTTTGGTGTCCTTGTCGTTATCGCGCTCGAGATTGGGCTGATTACGCCCCCGGTTGGCATCAATGTGTTTGTGGTTAAGGCCCTCGTTCCACACGTCCCGTCCACGCGCATATTTCTCGGTATCTTGCCATTTGTGATTGCGATGCTGATCGGTGTGGGGCTGCTCTTGCTCTTTCCACAAATCGCACTCTTCTTGCCGAGTACGATGTTTCGTTGACCGATGTACCACACAGGAACCAATTTCTGAGGGCTGCCCCTGTCGTGTAAAGCGCCATAAGATTGGGTCCAGATGTCATCCCACGGTCTGGATACCGTAAGTTAATCTCTCGTCCAGATTGTTGGGCTATAGGGCTGGAGGTCGGAATCTTCGGTTGTTTCGCAGCCTCCGCTGCAACCATCAACGCGATCGTCATCCGGCCGACCGCACAGCAGTTCTGATTTCGACGAGGAGGCGGGGCCGCGTGTGCTCCGCCTCATGGGGAACCTACCGGCCCGCTCGTCCGTTACTTTGCCGAATAATATCTGTCCGTTTCACTTGAGGAGTAATTTATGCCCAAACTTGCCCTGTATGTACCACTGAAGGCCAAGCCCGGAAAAGAGCGCGATGTCGCCAATTTCCTGACCTCGGCATTGCCGCTCGTTCAAGCTGAGCCGGGCACTCTGACCTGGTATGCGATCGAGGAAGGTCCCGGTGCGTACGCGATCTTCGATACGTTCGACACAGAGGAGGATCGGCAGGCCCATCTTGACGGCAAGGTTGCCGCCGCACTGATGGACAAGGCAGAAGAACTGTTTTCTGAACCGCCGCAGATTCACAAGTTCACCCTGCTGGCCGCGAAATAGCGGAGCGGTCGGCACCCTAAGCTGCCGTTTGACTGCAGGGTAAGGCTCGTGTTTCCATCCGGAATGGATAGCCCGGCCGAATCGGGAAATGAATAAATGAATACGACAGGTCATCCGCGATAGTGGATGGCCTTGTCTTTTGCGCTTATCACACCCCTGAATTTACTGATAAGGCGCCGTTGATGTGTCGCGACGTAACGGCACCATTGGTTCGCGGGAGATTCTTGAGCACATCAATTTGGCGCGTTAATCGGCCGTTCTGGCCCAGTCATTCAGAAAACCGCCATGAATCGATCTCAGGATGGCCCTACGGGAAGGAACCTCTCAGGTAACAGAACGTTCAGGAAACTGAGATCACTTGGAAGGGTGCGATTTCCTCCGCCGTTGCGATGGACCGGATCATCACCAAGCACTCGATTTGATGACGCGTTGAGAAGAGCTGCGAAAGGAAAAGATCCGTGAAAGCTGTCGTGTACAACGGGCCTAAAGATGTTTCTGTCAATACCATCGACGATCCCAAGATCGAGAAACCGACCGATGTGATCATTCGGGTGACCACCACCAACATTTGCGGGTCTGACCTTCACATGTACGATGGCCGTACCAGCTTCGAGAAGGGCAGGGTCTTCGGTCACGAAAACCTTGGCGAAGTCATCGAGGTCGGCGCTGCCGTAGATCGGATCAAGAAAGGCGATCGCGTCTGTATGCCGTTCAACGTGGGTTGCGGGTTCTGCGAAAATTGCGAACGCGGTCTGACGGCGTTTTGCCTCACGACCAACCCCGGAACCGCCGGCGCAGCGTATGGCTTTGCCGAAATGGGGCCGTGGCAAGGCGGTCAGGCCGAGTTGATGCGCGTTCCTTATGCGGACTTCAATTGTCTGAAGCTGCCCGAGGACGCTGAGGAGAAGGAGGATGACTATGTCATGCTCTCCGACATCTTCCCGACGGGTTGGCACGGCGTCGAAATGTCCGGTTTCCTGCCCGGCGAAAGCATCGCGATCTACGGCGCTGGTCCGGTCGGTTTGATGGCCGCGCACTCAGCCCAAATTCGCGGTGCCTCTCAGATCTTCGTGGTCGATTCTCACGATGACCGCTTGAAACTGGCCGAGGCGATGGGCGCGATTCCGATCGACATGCGCAAGGGCGATCCCGCCCAGCAGATCCTTGACGCAACCGGCGGCCGCGGGACCGACCGGGGGGTCGAGGCGGTCGGGTATCAGTGTTGCGATCGCCACGGCAAGGAGCGCAGCAATTACACGATGAACTGCCTCGTCAAAAGCACGAAGGCCACCGGCGGAATCGGCGTCGTCGGCGTGTTCGTTCCGGAAGACCCGAACGCGCCCGACGATCTTCAGAAGGAAGGCAAGATTGCGTTCGACTTCGGCAACTTTTGGTTCAAGGGCCAGAAGATCGGCACCGGACAATGTAATGTAAAGCATTATAACCGGCGGCTGATGAACCTTATCGAGCATGGCCGGGCCAATCCTGCCCAAATCATCTCGCACCGGCTGCCGCTTGATCAGGCACCAGACGCCTACAAGCATTTCGACGAGCGCGATGGTGGTTGGACGAAGGTCTTGCTCAAGCCGGGCACCTGACCTTAGTCTTCGACGGAATAGGAAATAAATTATGACTTTGGAAGGCAAATCAGTTGCCATTCTGATCGCACCCCGCGGGACGGAAGAACCAGAATTCTCGAAGCCCAAGCAAGCTATCGAGGAGGCTGGCGGCAAAGTGACCGTGGTCAGTTTTGAAACGGGCAAGGCTCGCACAGTCAATAGCGACCTTGACGAGGGCGGCAGCTATACTATCGACAAGACGTTTGCCGAGGTCAAAGCCGACGATTTCGACGGACTTGTTGTGCCCGGAGGGACTGTCGGCGCCGACAAGCTGCGCGGCAGCGTCGAGGCAATTGGTTTCATCCGGGCTTTCTTCGATCAGAAAAAACCTGTTGCGGCTATATGCCATGCACCCTGGACATTGATCGAGGCGGGCGTGCTTAAGGGTCGCACCTTGACGTCCTACCCGACGCTGCAGGTCGATATCGAGAACGCCGGCGGTGCATGGACCAATGAGGAAGTCGTGGTCGACAACGGCCTTGTTACCAGCCGCGATCCCAATGATTTGCCCGCCTTCTGTGCCAAACTCGTTGAGGAAATCGCAGAAGGTGCGGGCGCAGCGCTAGCAGCAGGGAATTAAGACGGGGCGTTTCGACGAACCATGTGAGGGCCCTCTCCCTGGAGAAGGTCCGCACAAAGCAAGCGTGGCGGATGGCCAGCGATTGGCCGTCCGCCACGCCGCGTATCACACGAACACGGCGCACCTGACGGGCACTCAAACCCTAAGCCGCGTCAACCGCGCTGACACATCGCCGGCTCCCGCTTCCAGATTCGACCCATTCCAACGTGTGGTTGAGATGCACCTGATCGAACGTGCGTTCGGCCAGATTTACGGCCTACAGAGCCGCCTTGAGATAGCGGGCGGTGAGACTGCCTTCCGCTTCCGCAACGACGCCAGGGACGCCGCTGGCAACGATACGGCCCCCATCTTCCCCGGCCCCCGGTCCCAGGTCGATGATCCAGTCCGCCTGTGTGATGGCGCGCATGTCATGTTCGACGACTACGACGGTATTGCCGGCGTCTACGAGGCCCTGCAGATGTTGCATCAGCCGGTCCGCATCGGAGGGGTGAAGCCCCGAAGTTGGCTCGTCGAGGATGTAGATCGTGTTGCCGCGTTGAGCGCGTTGCAGTTCAGTCGCCAGCTTGATGCGCTGCGCCTCCCCGCCAGACAGCTCGGTCGCCGGCTGACCGAGCCTCAGATAGCCAAGACCGATCTCCCGCAACACGTCGAGGGAGCGCATCACAGATGCCTCGCCAGCGAAGAAATCGCACGCATCGTCCACCGTCAGTTCGAGCACCTGGGCGATATTGCGCCCGTTCCATTCGACTTCGAGCGTTTGCGGGTTGTAGCGAGAGCCATGGCAGGTCGAGCACGGCGCAAAAACGCTTGGCAGGAACAGCAGCTCCACCATGACGTATCCCTCGCCCTCGCACACAGGGCAGCGCCCTTGCGCGACGTTGAACGAGAACCTGCTCGGGCTATAGTGCCGCCGGCGGGCGAGCGGCGTATCAGCGAAGATCCGTCGCACATGGTCGAACATGCCGCTGTAGGTGGATAGGTTCGAGCGCGGCGTGCGGCCGATCGGTTTCTGATCGACCCGCACCAGCCTGCGAACATGCTCCATGCCTACAACAATGCGTCCTTCAGTGACGTTCTGCGCAACATCGAGCAGCGGATCGATATCCCCCTCCTCGGCCACGGGGGAGCCGCCGAGGTGTTCCGTGACGAGCTCGGGCAGCGCCTGACTGACAAGACTGGATTTGCCCGATCCCGCAACGCCGGTGACAGCGGTGAAGCAGCCGATGGGAAACTCGACGTCGAGACCATGGAGATTGTTCCGCCTGATCCCTTCCAGGCGTAGCCATGCCTTGGGATCGCGCGGTGTGCGCTCACTGCGGAGCGGCTCTGCGAACAGGTAGCGGCGGGTGATCGAAGTCTCGACGTCGGCAAGCCCCTCTATCGGCCCGCTGTAGAGGACTTCACCGCCCTTTTCCCCGGCTCCTGGCCCGACATCGACGAGCCATTCCGCGCGGCGGATCACGTCGAGATCATGTTCGACGACGAACAGGGAGTTGCCCGCCGCCTTGAGACGCTCGAGGATAGTCAGCAAGGCTTCGCCATCTGCGGGGTGCAACCCCGCCGAAGGCTCGTCAAGCACATAGACCACGCCGAAAAGCTGTGACGACAATTGCGTGGCAAGCCGCAAGCGCTGCAGCTCTCCGGAGGAGAGCGATGGCGTGCTGCGGTCGAGCGATATGTAGCCAAGGCCAAGATCGATCAGCGGCTCGAGCCGCTCGATCAATTCGCAGGCAAGGCGTTGGGCGGCGATCCGCTTCTCGTCGGAGAGATTTGGCGTACGGCGTATGTCGGGCGCGCTCTTGTGCGCAGAGCCGCCTGCGGCAACCCGTTGTTCGACCGCTGCTTCGCGGGCCGCTTTTTCCAGAACATGGCCCTTTGAGGTGTCGGAGACCGCCCCATATTCGCCATGCGCGACGGGCATCAGCAAGTCCTTCAGCTTGAACACCGTCAGGTCGCCGAACTCGGCAATGTCAAGGCCGGCGAATTTGACCGACAGGGCTTCGCGCTTCAGGCGCTTGCCGTCGCAGGTCGGGCAATCGCGGCCGATGATATATTGCGAAACGCGCTTCTTCATCAGCGCGCTTTTAGTGTTGGCGAAGGTTTCCAGCACATAGCGGCGCGCGCCAGTGAAGGTGCCCTGGTAGCTCGGCTCCATGCGGCGCTTGAGCGCCGTCCGGGTCTGTTCGGGCGTCAGGCCCGCGTAGACCGGCACCGTCGGCGTCTCTTCAGTAAAGAGGATCCAGTCGCGATCCTTTTTCGGCAGGTCGCGCCATGGTGTATCGACGTCATAGCCGAGCGAAACGAGGATATCGCGCAGGTTCTGGCCATGCCAGGCGGTCGGCCAAGCGGCGATCGCCCGGTCGCGAATGGTGAGGCTGTCGTCAGGCACCATCGTCTCTTCGGTCGCGTCATATACGCGGCCGATGCCGTGGCAGGTCGCGCAGGCCCCCGCGACCGTGTTGGGGGAGAAATCCTCCGCATAGAGCATGGGTTGATGGCGCGGATATTCGCCGACGCGCGAATAGAGCATCCGCACCAGGCTGGAGAGCGTCGTCACGCTGCCGACCGAGGATCGCGCGTTGGCCGAGCCGCGCTGCTGCTGCAACGCGACCGCAGGCGGCAAACCGTCGATCGCGTCGACCTCCGGCACGCCGGCTTGGTCGATCAGGCGACGGGCATAGGGCGCAACCGATTCTAGATAACGCCGCTGGGCTTCGGCATAAAGGGTGCCGAACGCGAGCGATGACTTGCCCGAGCCCGATATGCCGGTGAACACCACGAAGGCGTCGCGCGGTACATCGACGTCAATATTTTTGAGGTTATTCTGGCGCGCGCCGCGAACCTGCACGCAAGCGGGCGGCCTCGTATGCCCATGATCGGTGGCCGGCGTCGTCGCGTGAATATCCTTGCTCTTCAATTCAGTCTTCCTGCCCTATACGCCCGTGCGGCCCGTGGTTCATCACAGTCGGGTAACAGATGAATGCATTTCCGACTCAATACATCCAACGGCCAGGCTGGCCCGATGTTAGGCACCTTTGAAATATTTTCCAGCATTAGACAAAGGTTACGACAAAACCATTTTTCCCGTTGGGTCGCGCGACGAGGGCACACACACTCCGCTGGTACGCGCCTGGGCCAGGCGGCCCTGGTCCGCGCCGCTATCGGCATTTAACGACCGCACTTCGGCGCTTGTTACCGCATCGCGACGCGTTGCCCATTTGCCAGAGCGCGCTTCATCATGGCCGGGGTCGGGCCATGATGACGGCCGAGTTGTCGATCCGAGCGCCTCGCGCCGCTTCGGATCGGCGGGTCAGTAGTGAATGACCGTGTGGATCGACTAGCCTTCGTGCATCAGTGCGAAGGCCTCGTTGATCTGCTCCAAACCCATCGTGTGGGTTACGAATGGGGCCAGATCGATATCGCCTCTCATCGCGTCCTCGACCATGCCGGGGAGCTGTGTCCGTCCCTTGACGCCACCGAAAGCGGACCCCTTCCATACGCGGCCCGTGACGAGCTGGAATGGGCGGGTGGAGATTTCCTCGCCCGCGCCGGCAACGCCAATCACGATCGACTGACCCCAGCCACGGTGCGCTGATTCAAGCGCGGCGCGCATGACGTGGACGTTGCCGATGCACTCGAAGGTATGATCGATGCCCCAGCCCGACATCTCGATCAGCACTTGCTGGATGGGCTTGTCATGGTCCTCGGGGTTGAAGCACTCGGTCGCACCGAACTGGCGTGCCAGCTCGAACTTGGACGGATTGGTGTCGATGGCGATGATGCGACCCGCCTTCGCCTGGCGCGCACCCTGAATCGCCGCGAGGCCGATGCCGCCGAGGCCGAACACGGCGACCAAGTCTCCGGGCTGGACCTTGGCGGTATTGTGGACTGCGCCGATGCCGGTCGTGACGCCGCAGCCGAGCAGGCAGACATGTTCGGGGTTTGCCTCGGGATTGATCTTGGCGAGCGAGACTTCGGCGACGACAGTATATTCACTGAAGGTTGAACAGCCCATGTAATGATAGAGGGGCTGACCATTGTACGAAAAGCGGGTGGTCCCATCGGGCATCAAGCCCTTGCCCTGCGTTTCGCGGACCGCGACGCACAGGTTGGTCTTGCCCGACAGGCAGAAGTCGCACTTGCCGCACTCGGCGGTGTAGAGCGGAATCACGTGATCACCCGGCCCGACGCTGGTGACGCCTTCCCCGACCTCGACAACGATGCCCGCGCCCTCGTGGCCCAGAACCACCGGGAAAACACCCTCCGGATCACTCCCCGCCAGCGTGTACGCGTCGTGGCACACTCAATCTATCACGCTGGACGTGTTGGTTGACCACGCCAACCACCATCTGTCGGACCTTAACCCGCGTTACAGGCTACGCCGCGCAGCGGATCTCGCGCTACACATGGGTGGTGAGGCTCGCGCCACGCGCAGCCTTTCGGGCGGAGAGCGATTTCTGGTGTCGCTTGCCCTTGCGCTCGCCCTTTCGCGAATGGGTGGGAAAGGCCGCACTCCGATCGGCGACAATGGGGTCGCTGGTCGAACGTCGGCTCTTTCCCGTGCTTAGCCAGAACCGGACAGTCAGCGTACGGCCCCGTTTCCGCCAGTCGGCAACGCGCCCTCATTTCAGACGGTGACGCTGGCTCCTTCGTATCCCGAAAGCCGCCGTTCCAAGTATATGCTGGCAATGTCGACAAGGAGCCCAATGTTTGTCGATTGCTTCTGGATTACAGAATGGTGCAACCGCTCCAGTGCGCTCTTAACCACCAAGCCAGCACATCGTTTGATCAACGCTCGGCGTTGGATAGACTCGTAGATGGGCGCTATTTGTACAATTGTGCAGCTTTAATCTGATTTGTGCCCGAATGCTTGTTCTCTCATGCTCACATCACATTGGTGAGCGGACAGCTGAGCCAGAGCCTGCGAATTATCGTTTCGGCAGTGACCGGAACGCGTGTCACGGTTAGGTGAGATGCGCCGGACGTTGTGTCATATGTGGAGCTATCAAAACCCTTTATAGCGCCATCAATGTTCTCTAGTGGAGCTCACCTGCCCCACCCCCTAATAGTGCAAGCGCAGGCAAAGCAGATTGCGAAGGGAGGAGCTATGGATCTCGGAATTTCGGGCAAGACGGCGCTGATATTTGGTGCTGGCGGTGGATTGGGCGGGGCGATTGCCCGCGCGCTGGCTGCCGAGGGCGCGAAGATCGCGGTGGCCGATATCGACACCGACGCCGCGCAGGCGACTGTCGAAGCGATAAACGGGCAGGGCGGTATCGCCAAAGCACTGGTCTGGGACCTCGCCGATCTGGCGTCGATCCCAGATCACATCGCGACCGTCGAAGCCGAACTCGGCCCCATCGACATCCTCGTCAACAACACAGGCGGCCCCCCGCCGACAACCGTCTCGGGTCAGGCGCCCGAGGACTGGGAAAAATTCTTCCGCTCCATGGTCGTCTCTGTCATCGCCATAACCGATGCCGTCCTGCCCGGCATGCGCGAGCGCGGATGGGGTCGTATCGTCACCTCGACCTCGTCGGGCGTCGTCGCGCCCATCCCCAATCTGGGGATTTCCAACGCGCTGCGGCTCTCGCTGGTCGGCTGGTCGAAAACCCTTGCCCGTGAAGTGGGCCGCGACGGCCTCACGGCAAACATCGTCTTGCCCGGCCGCATCGCCACCGGCCGCATCACGTTTCTGGACGAACAAAAGGCCAAACGTGAAAACCGCTCGGTCGAAGACGTCTCGACCGAAAGCACCGCCGCCATCCCCGTGGGCCGTTATGGCGACCCGAAAGAATATGGCGATGTCGTTGCATTCCTCGCCAGCCAGAAGGCCTCCTACCTCACCGGCTCGGTCATCCGGGTCGATGGTGGATTGATCGCCAGTATTTGATTCATCGGCGGCGTTTCTTGACCGAACTGGAAGTTGCCACAGGACGGCAAGTCCGCCGCCGATAACCCCTTATGAGGAACATCAATGTCGCTTACCCCAGAGGCGATCGAAACGCTCAAAGGCGTCTCGACGGCCACCCTCACCACGGTCCTTTTGAAAAAGGGCCTGCGCAATGTCTGGATCCGCAACGCCAAGCCCATCCGGTCGGGCATGGAGCGCATTGTCGGCCCGGCCTTCACGCTGCGGTTTGTCCCGGCGCGCGAGGATCTGGCCACCCCCGCCAGCTGGGGCTCCCCCATTTCCACCCGCGCCGCGATCGAGGACATGCCCGAGGGCGCAGTCGTCGTTGCCGACGCCATGGGCGTTTCGGACGCCGGCATCTTTGGCGATATCTTGTGTTTTCGCATGGCCAAAAAGGGCGTCGCCGCGCTGATCACCGACGGCGTCATGCGCGATGCGGTTGGCGTCCATTCCACGAACCTCCCCATCTGGTGCAACGGCATTTCCGCGCCGCCCTCGGTTGCCGGGCTTACTTTCGTCGGCTGGCAGGAAACCATCGGCTGCGGTGGCGTCGCGGTCATTCCGGGCGATACCATCGTCGTTGACGATGACGGCGCCGTCGTCATCCCCCAGGCGTTGCTCGAAGAGGTGCTCGCCGAAGCCCCCGAACAGGAAGCCATGGAGGCCTGGATCATGACCGAGGTCGATCGCGGCGTGCCTTTGCCGGGCTTGTATCCGATGAACGAAGAGACCAAAAAGCGCTACGCCGCTTTTAAATCCGGACAGTAATCATGCCGCTCGACCACACTGCCAAGGGCGTTTACGTCATCGCGACGACGCCCTTTCTCGACGATTATGCGATCGACACCAAATCGATCGACAGGCTCACCGATTTTTACGCCGAGGCCGGGTCCACCGGCATGACCATTCTGGGCATCATGGGCGAAGCGCCCAAGCTCGAAGCGACCGAATCGATTGCCATCGTCAAACAGGTGGTCGGGCGCACCAAACTCCCCGTCATCGTCGGCGTCTCGGCCCCCGGCTTTGCCGCCATGCGGTCCCTGGCGCGCCAATCGATGGATCTCGGCGCCGCAGGCGTCATGATCGCCCCGCCGTCCAATCTACGCACCGACGACCAGATCAAGAACTACTACGCCTCGGCCATCGAAGCGATCGGCGACGACATCCCCTTCGTCATCCAGGATTACCCCCTGACATTGACCGTCGTCATGACCCACGGCGTCATCCGCGACATCGTCAACGCCCATTCCTCCTGCATCATGCTCAAGCACGAGGACTGGCCGGGGCTCGAAAAGATAACCAGCCTGCGCAAGTTCCAGTCCGCAGGGGAAATGCGTGACATCTCGATCCTGTGCGGCAATGGCGGGCTGTTCATCGATTTCGAGATGGAGCGCGGCGCCGATGGCGCCATGACCGGCTATGCCTTCACCGACGCCCTTGCCGATATCGTCCGTCTGCAGGCCGAGGGTCGGCGCGATGAAGCACACGACCTTTTCGACGCTCATCTCCCCCTGATCCGCTACGAACAGCAGCAGGGCGTCGGCCTCGCCGCCCGCAAATACGTCCTGCAAAAGCGCGGCCTCATCACCTCCGACATCCAGCGCAAGCCCGCCGGCACCCTCTCCCCCAAGGCACGCGAGGAGATCGACTATCTCCTCACCCGCGTCGCAAAACACGACCCGCGAGCAGCACTATAGGCTACTCGGGGACTGTCCATGAATACCGTCAGCACCGGGCGAACATAGTGTGAACCGAGCATCCCGCCCCCAGAAATTTCTGTCGATTTTCCCAAGCGTTGCGCTCCCCATGTATCTTGCGTTGCTCGATCAGACGATCGTCGCAGCCGCATTGCCTGCGATAGCAGCCGATATCGGAGGTGTGGATTCGATTACCTGGGTCGTCCTTGCCTATTTGCTGACCGCAACCGTTGCCGCACCGACATATGGCAAGCTTGGAGACATGTTCAGCAAGAGGCGCATGCTTATCATGGCGCTCGCAGTTGCAGTCTGCGGAAGCGTGATTTGTATGTGTTCAAACTCCATTTCGGGTCTGATCGCCGGGCGCCTCGTACAGGGTTTAGGAGGGGGAGGGCTAATGGCCTTGTCTCACTCCTTGTTAGCCGATGTCGTGCCTCCTCGTGAACGCGCCCGTTTTCAAGGCGTTTTTTCATCGGTCGGGATGTTGGCCAGTACCACCGGACCTGTGCTTGGTGGTGTGATGGCGCAAGCGTTTGGGTGGCAGAGTATTTTTGCCGTCACAATTCCACTGGCATGCTTGGCCATGGTGCTAGCTTTAAGGCTACCCGCCGGCATGAACAGAGCGACGGGCGCGCGCTTTGACTTTCTCGGTCTTGCGTTGTTGGTCGCTGTTGCTGCTCCCCTGCTCGTTGCTCTTCACAACCTGCAAAGCCTTTCTGGGCTCGGCTTGTCATTGGCGCTGTTCGTCGTTTCAGCGTTTAGCCTCGTGGGGCTTCATGTTCGCGAACGGCGCGTCGCAGTGCCGTTTATTGCTCTCGACTTGGTGCTCGATGCCAATGTCTGGCGCTGTTGCGCAATTGCGGCGTGCCATGGCGCAGGGCTCGTTTCAATTCTTACGTTCTTGCCGCTTTACATGGGCTTGGTATTCGGTGCCACAGGGCTTGAGATCGGATTGGCGCTGCTGCCGGTCACTATCGGCATTGCATTCGGTTCGACACTAACCGGCGCTGCCATCAGCAGGACGGGTTACACCGCGCGTTTCTCTTGTGTCGGCCTTTCTCTGGCATCTGGTCTGATGGTGATACTTGCAGTCTTTCCCCACACCACTGCGAGTTGGCTCTTATCAGCCCATCTGGCTGCCATCGCGTTTGGTCTGGGTACGGCAATGGGAGCTGTGATCATCACGTCGCAGCTCGCTGCGGGAATAGAGCGTATCGGCGCGGTCGCCGGTCTCGTACAGCTGTTTCGATCCATCGGCGCTGCTTTGGGTACTGCACTGGCGGGGCTGGCGCTATTTGGGTACGTCAATGTCTCAGGTGAAATGCCGTTGGAAACGCTCAACGTGTTCATCTCCCAAACGGGAGACAATTTGGACGCAGCGATAGAGCTTGACCGGAGCCAGGCCGAAGTCATCAGTTCAGGCTTCAGAGTGCTCTTTATCACCATCGCGATCTTTCCTGCGTTCGGTGCGCTTTTAGCGGGCTCCCTGCCGATGAAGAGGCTTACTTAGGTCGCAGCTTCATTCAAAAGCGGCTACAAGCGCTTCCCGGATTTTGGCGCGCAGATCCGGAGCCAATCCGCGACGAGATTTGAGCATGATAGGGCGTTGCAAGGTCGGCTCAACGATGCGTCTCGCCACCAAGTCCGGACCAAGCTGTTCGGCGTTTATCGATCGCGCGCCTATAACGGTTGTCCCGAATCCGGCCCTTACGACCCTTTTGCGCGGTTCAAACCCGTCCACCTCCATGTGAATGTTGGCGATGAGCTGGTGTTTGCGCGCAGCGTCCTCGAAAAATTGACGCAACGGGTTTCCCGAAGACGGAAGTATGAGATTTGAACCAGCAACTTGCGCCAAGCTCATGTCTCCGCTGCCGTGGCTGGAATGTGTCACACAGTAAAGGTCTTCCCATGCAAGTGGTTCTTCGCTGGATTGAGTTGCCTCAGTCAGCTGCACAGCAACGTCAGCCTTGTCCGTCCGCACCAACTCGTCGGCGAATGCCGTACGTGCGTCGATAACGTGCAATGAATAGTCGGGCATTAACTTGCTGAAAGAGGCGTACAAGGCAGGTGTCAAGGTAGAGGCAAGTGAAGGGATGATTGCCAGTCTTATCGTCTCCCGCATTGTCTTGCATGCGGACTGGCGAAGGATATCGCCTTCCGCCTCATCGATCCGATCAATGATCTCGGCGGCATGACCGACGAATAGGTGACCGAGAAGTGTCAACTCCATTCCAGTCGGCTTGCGCTCGAAAAGCATGCCGCCAATCAGGCGCTCGATCTCGCCAAGATGATAGCTGAGAGCCGGTTGAGCGACATTGAGTGCGCGCGCGGCTGCCGATACCGACCCATGATCGGCCACAGACAAAACGTACCGCATTCGTCTTATGTCAAGGAAGCCTTTTGCCATTCGCCACTGCCATACAGAAACTTTATGGCTGCATCAAAACTCTATAGTGGCGGCTTGGCAAGTACGACCATAGGATGTGTCTTGTTCAGGTCGGAGGATCGACAAACGCTTATCCTTGGATGTGGCGTTCAAAGAGTGCCTGAACGGAAAGCGCCACAGCGCTGCGAACAGTCTCAGCGGTGACTTCTTTTTCTGGCTCCTGCCAATGTGCAGATGGGCCTTGGGAAGATCTGTGCCGAAAACATGCAGGAGGAGAACAATGCTTAAAATTTTGAACGCCGCCGGTCTCGCCGCGGTAACAACGTTGCTTGTCGGAGCCGCTTCTGTCCAAGCGCAGGACACATCTCTGACAATCGCCTTGCCGGCCGAGCCTGCCGATATCGACGGCTGCAATACGACGGTGACTGGCATCGGTGTAATCGTCAAAGAAAACATTGTCGAGACATTGACCACGCTCGATTCGGAAGACAGCACGGTGCAGCCGCGTCTGGCAACCGATTGGGAAGACATCGGTGACGGCACCTGGCAAATTAGTTTGCGCGAAGGGGTCACCTTTCACGATGGCTCTCCCTTCAACGCCGAGGCCGTGGCCTTCGCCGTTGAGCGCATGCAGTCGAGTGCGATTGCATGCCGCGACCGCACCAAGATCGCTGGCGTTGAGCTGACGACCGAGATCGTTGATGAGCACACCATCAACATCCACGCAGAACCGTCCCAAGTCCTGATGCCGACACTGCTCAGCTTCATCGGGGCCGTTTCGCCCAACACGCCAGCCGATGCAATCAGTCGCGCGCCGGTCGGAACGGGCCCCTTCCAGTTTGCAAGCTGGGATAGCAATGGTATCGCGGTAACAGCCTTTGAGGATTACTGGGGAGAAGAGCCGCAGGTGAGCGATGCCCTGTACGTGTTCCGTGGGGAGTCGGCACTGCGCGCGGCGATGGTGGAAATTGGAGAAGCGGACATTGCCCACGACATTGCACCTCAGGATGCGATGACCGAAATGGACGTGCCTTTCCTGAATGGTGAGACGACCCGCATTCGAATGGTTATGGAACCGCCGCTCGATGATATTAGAGTCCGCGAGGCACTAAACCTAGCATTCGATCGCGAAGCGCTAGTCGGCACCATTCTGAGCGACAGGGCCGAAATCGCTACCCAATTCATTCTCCCCAAGATCAATGGTCACAACCCTGATCTTGAGCCATGGCCCTACGATCCTGCTAGAGCTGAAGCTCTGCTCGAAGAAGCGCGTGCGGACGGTGTAGATGTCGACACGGAAATGCGCCTGATCGGACGCATCGGATTCTTTCCCAACCAGGAAGAGATGTTGCAGGTCATCCAGCAGATGTGGAGCCAGGTGGGCCTCAACGTCCGGCTCGAGATGATGGAATCGGCTGACTGGCTGGAGCTGGTGAATCGCCCCTACCCTGAAGATCGCGGTCCTATGCTCATTCAAGAGCAGCACGATAACAATAACGGCGATGCATCATTCACAATGCACTTCCGCTATCACTCCGACGGTCAGCAAACCGAACTGAGCGACCCGCGTATCGATGCGCTTATCGAACAAGCTCAGATCGCTACAGGCGACGAACGCACCCAATCGTTCCAGGAAGCAAATCGCATCATTGCAGATGAGATCATTCCTGCGGTCCCGATGTACCATATGGTTAGCTACATGCGCGTGAGCCCAGCCATCGACTATGAGCCCAACAGTCTCAGCCTCATCCAGCTCGAGCTCGCCGATATAACCTTCAATTGATGTGTTGGTCCGGCTGCCAAAAGGCAGTCGGGCCCATCCTCCACAAGGAGCGTGCCTGCTATGGTTTTCCTGCTCGCCAAGCGTACGATATGGAGCGCCGTTTCGCTCTTGGGGCTCGTCGTCTTCGTTTTCTTCATGGCAAGGCTGACGGGGTCACCTGTCGATCTCTACCTCCCACTGGACGCGCCCAACGCGATGCGCCAAGAGTTCCAGCAGCTCTACGGATTCGATCTGCCTGTTTGGCAGCAGTTTCTCAAATTTCTGGGCGATCTCGCGTCATTCGACTTCGGAGACTCCCTGCGTCAGGGACGGCCCGCGCTTGATCTGGTGTTGCAGGCACTGCCTACGACGTTGTTGCTTGCACTGTATTCAATCGGCACGGCGCTGTTTGTAGCGGTCATCACGGGGGCCCTTGCCGCCTGGAAGCCTAATTCCGTATTTGATCGCATCGCAACGATCTTGTCGCTGATCAGCGCAAGTCTGCCCAATTTTTGGGTCGCAATTGTCGGCGTACTGATATTTGCAGTGACCCTGCGCTGGGTTCCGACTTCCGGGACCGGGTCCGTCCCGCAATGGATATTGCCGGTTCTGGTCCTTGCCATTCGTCCGGCCGGCCTGATCGTTCAGGTGGCCAGAAGCTCGATGATCAGCGTCTTGTCTTCGGCCTACGTTAAAACGGCCAAGGCCAAGGGCGTGACCCCCCGCCGCCTAATATTCATCCACGCCTTGCGCAACGCCATGTTGCCCGTCATCACGGTGGCCGGGGACCAGGCGGCCGGCATCATTAACGGAGCGGTCATCGTGGAAACTATTTTCGGGTTTCCCGGGGTTGGACGGCTGATGATTGAATCGATCACCTACCGCGACTTCGCGGTTATCCAGGCCGGCGTCTTGGTGACAGCTGTCGCGATCTTTGTACTCAACGTCTCGATCGATATCGCCTACGCCATTCTCGACCCGCGGACACGGTCAAACTGAGATGGCGCAAATGACACTTAGCATCCCAAAAAGCAAACCGGCCGCGCATACTCACCCCATGAGCTCGGCATTCCGACTGTTGTTGCGCGACAAGTTCGCCCTCGTTTCGGTCAGCTTTCTCCTGCTGGTATTCGTCAGTGCCGTGCTGGGACCATTGTTCCTGGGAGATATCGGCACCAGTATGAACCTTAGAGCCCGCAACGCGCCGCCTTTCGAACTCGAACGTGGGTTCTGGTACATATTGGGTGGCGATCCTCTGGGGCGCTCGATTCTGGCACGGATCATCCTGGCAGCCCAAACCACCCTTCTGATTGCCGGGTCGACCGTTTTGGTGTCGGCGACAGTGGGCGTAACGCTGGGGCTGATCGCTGGGTATCGCGGGGGCTTTATGAGCGACGCGATCCTGCGTGTCACTGACATCATCATGAGCTTTCCGTCACTGCTTCTCGCGCTTGTCGTGCTCTACGTCTTTGACCCTTCGGTTCTCAACGTCGTCATTGTGCTCGCTGTTACGCGTATCCCGGTCTTCCTGCGCACAACCCGTGCGGAAGTGATGGAAATTCGCAGCCGTATGTTCGTCATATCGGCAGAAGTGACCGGAGCAAGCGTTTTTCGGGTCGTCACGCGTCACATCCTTCCGATGGTGGCTCCGACAATCGCGACACTGATGACGATCGACTTTGCTTTCGTCATGCTTGCCGAGGCTAGCCTCAGCTTTCTGGGCCTAGGCGTGCAGGCCCCCGATGTCACCTGGGGTGTCATGGTCTCTGAAGGGCGCGGTTATCTCGCCACGGCATGGTGGCTTTCCTTCTGGCCCGGCCTAGCGATTACGCTTGTCACGATGTCGCTCAACATCGTCTCCAACTGGCTGCGCATTGCGACAGATCCTGTTCAGCGTTGGCGCCTGGAATCCGAGGTTAACTCCAATGAGTAAGTCCCTTCTCGAGGTCAAAAACCTATCTGTCGAATTTCGCGCAAATCGCTCCGTGGTCCCTGCAGTCCGGAACGTCAGCTGGACCATTTCTCGCGGCGAAACGCTCGCAATCTTGGGTGAGAGCGGCTCAGGAAAATCGGTGAGTGCCTCGGCCGTCATGGGATTAATCGACTGCCCTCCCGGCCGCATTACGTCCGGCCAGGCGATTTTCCAAGGTGCTGATCTTCTGAAACTATCGCCAACCGACCGGCGCCAGATCAACGGCCGGAAGATTGCGATGATATTTCAGGACCCGCTGGCCCATCTCAATCCCGTCTACCCGGTCGGCTGGCAAATTGCCGAGGCGATGCGTATCCACGGAACGGATGCGCGAAAGGCCCGACAACGGACCATCGAGCTTCTGGACCGGGTGGGTTTGCCTAATCCCGCACAACGATTTGATGATTTTCCCCATCAATTCTCAGGCGGCCAGCGCCAACGCATCATGATTGCCATGGCCGTTGCCTTGAAACCCGATGTTTTGATCGCAGACGAGCCGACAACGGCTCTCGATGTGACCGTGCAGGCCCAAATACTAGACCTGCTCAAAGAGCTCCAGCAGGAAACAGGGATGGGGTTGCTGCTGATCACCCATGACCTCGGGGTGGTGGCGCAGATCGCCGATCGATTGGTTGTGATGAAAGACGGTCAGGTGGTCGAGAGCGGTGACGTGCTCGATGTCTTTCAAAGCCCCAAGCATGATTATACCCGGATGTTGTTGGAGGCAGTTCCGGGCAAGGCAGCCTTCAGAGAGCCAAAGAAGAACGATGAGGTGCTCATTGAAGTGCGCAACCTCGTCAAGGAATACAGGCTCTCGTCAAACCCGTTCTCGTCCAACGGCAGTGGAGTGCTCAGAGCACTTGACGATGTTAGCTTCGATCTCAAGAGATCAGAAACACTGGGAATTGTGGGCGAATCCGGCTCCGGCAAGACCACCGTGGCGCGCGCCCTGCTGCGCCTGACGCAGCCAACGTCTGGCTCGATAGCCTATAGAGGCAAAGACATTTTTGGCTTCAACCGCAGCGAGATGTTTGATTTCAGGCGGAAGCTGCAGGTGGTCTTTCAGGATCCCACGGCATCTCTCAATCCACGCATGAGTGTGTTTGATATCATCTCAGAGCCTTGGATCATTCACAAGGACGTCGTGCCGCGCCGCGATTGGGCTGACGCCGTAGCGGACCTGCTCGAACAGGTCGGCCTCCATCCCGATCACGCAACACGGTATCCGCACCAGTTTTCCGGCGGCCAGCGTCAACGTATCGCAATAGCCCGCGCTTTGGCCCTCAAACCTGAAATCATCCTTTGCGATGAAGCCGTGTCAGCTTTGGACGTTTCGGTGCAGGCCCAGGTTATTGCCCTTCTCAAGGATCTGCAGGAACGTCATGGACTTGCCTACATATTTATTGCCCACGACTTACCCCTTGTGCGCGATTTCGCTGATCGTGTGCTGGTCATGAGCAAAGGCAAAGTGGTTGAACAGGGTACCACCCGCAGCATCTTCGATGCGCCAGCCCATCCCTACACAATGGATCTCATTAAAGCGAGCCCGGAGCCCGACCCATCCTTGTACCGAAACACCATTGTGCTGGAGTCGGCTGAACTATGACGCTCGATCATCTTGAACAAGCCGCTAACCAGATCGGCCTCGCCCGACAGCGCGCGCTGATTGACAACCTTCCCGATCATCTTGTCCCACAAGACGAGGACAATGCGTATTCGATACAGGAAATCCGCGTTCCTCGCGCGGATACGGTGGGTTGGAAAGTTTCTCCACCATCTCCCAGCAAGCCGTTTCGGTGCGCACCCATCGCGCGCTCGGCTCTGATCGAGAATGGAGGAGTCGTTCCGGGCTACCTCGGCGTCACCGAAATCGAAGTAGAAGTTGCGCTGGTCTTGGGTGAGGACATCATTCCTGGTGATCGCCCTCTTGCACATGACCGCTTGGCCGCGTCGATAGCCGGAGCATGTCTTGCTGTCGAAGTGCTGGGATCATGTTTCACCGACAGAAAACGCGTTCCCGAACTGTGCACGCTGGCCGATCAGCAGTCCAATAGCGGCCTGATCCTTGGGCCGATTTTGCCTGACTGGCAAGAGCAGGATCTTGAACACGTCAAGCCCGTTCTCTCTCTCAATCTGAGGGAGACCGTCACTGTGCAAAAGCCTATGCCGTCCACGCAAGCAATCTATGAGGCGCTGAGTGGACTGGCGGGGCATGCCGCGCGCCGCGGCAGACCACTTCGCCGCGACCAAGTTGTCATCACAGGTGCGCGCGTCGGACCCATTCCACTCAATGTGGGCGACGCGTTCACCGCGTTAGCCGAAGGATTTGGAAGCGTTGCAGGAAAGCTCTTGCGACCTTGAATTGGAGGAACATTTAATGATCGGCAATCGTATTAATCCATTGGCCAACCGTCCGTCAGCCGAACTACTGGATCGGATGCGGGTGCTGCCCGTGGCAAATATCAGCGATGTCATGGCGCGACTTGAAGCGGGTGGACCGCGTATTCGGCCCCTCCATACTGGAGGCGCACTCTGTGGCCCCGCCTTCACGGTCAAGACCAGGCCAGGTGACAATCTCTTCGTCCATCACGCACTCGATCTTGCAGAACCCGGAGATGTCCTGGTTGTCGATGGTGGAGGCGATCTTACCAATGCGTTGATGGGTGAAATGATGCTTGCCTACGCCGAAAAGCGCGGACTGGCAGGTGTGGTGCTCAACGGCGCAATGCGAGACTATGGCTATATCCGTGCCAATTCTTTTCCGGTCTATGCCGCTGGAATCACACATAGAGGGCCCTACAAGAACGGGCCCGGTGAAATAAATGTCCCAGTCGCATTCGATGGTATGGTCATCAGCCCGGGCGGCATCATGGTTGGTGATGACGACGGCGTTGTTTGCGTCCCGCTCGATCACGCCCTAGCGACGGTCGAAGCCGCTGAAAAAAAACAAAGCGCTGAGCGTCGCCAGATGGAGGCGATCTTGGAAGGAACAAATGATCGATCTTGGGTCCAGCAAGCTATCGCCAATATTTGAGGTCGGCGTGATGAACAGCGAGATAGGCGAAGACAATGCATCGCGAGTCGGCCGCAGATTTTGAATGTTGATGAGTTGCCGCATATCCATAGCTGTTTGAATGTCCGCTAATTGAGTCAGGCAACTTGAAAGCTGCCTGACGGCTAACGGCCCCATCGCCACCGATATGCGTTTCTTCTCCGGCCAACACGGCCGAAGGAGAACACAAATGGGTACAGCACAATATGATCCCGGATCATTGGGACGTCCTGCCTGGAATGCCGGTCGCAAGGTTGGCGTTAAGAAGCCTCTGAAACAGCGACAGATATGGGCAATCCGCTTCTTTCTCGACAGGGAAGGTCGGATGCGAGATCGAGCGCTGTTCGATCTAGCGATCGACAGCAAGTTGCGAGGCTGCGATCTCGTGAAGATGAAGATCGGAACTCTGGTCACTGGACGGGAGATCCGAACACGCGCAATGGTCACTCAGCAAAAGACGGGCCGGCCGGTGCAGTTCGAGATCACAGCAGACGCGCGGGCAAGTCTACTCGCATGGCTTGAGCGACGTGGCGGAACGATAGACGACTATGCCTTTCCAAGTCGCGTTGATCATTCCGACCACCTGAGCACCCGCCAGTATGCGCGACTGGTGGATGAATGGGTGACTGCAATCGGCCTCCGCAAGGAAGAGTATGGCACGCACTCGCTCCGACGCACGAAGGCGGCCATCATTTATAAGGCGACGGGCAACCTTCGCGCGATCCAGATCCTGCTGGGGCACACCAAGATCGAGAACACAGTCCGATATTTGGGCGTCGACATAGAAGATGCGTTGGAGCTGGCCGAGAAGACTGAAATCTAGGCGAGGGGGCGGCTCGACGCTGTCTGAGCCGCTCCCGACACCGAAGCCCTCAGCTCGAAACCTCTCTCAACTTTGCGCCTCCATTGCCACCGTCGAGGCCGGATCGGCAATTTTCCGAAACCAGCCGGTCCATTTAGCCGACCGCAATGGCATGATGAAGATAAATGTTCGGCAGGCTTCACATTCTGCGGAGCGTAATAAGGTCGCTGGGGGCAGGCGCTCGCCAAACCATCTGCCAGCTCTCGATGACATTGGATTGCGTTACCGCAAGCGCGGGAAGAGCGACCCAGGCAGGAACCCGATGGCCCAGCAACGCGCGCACCGTGGTCTTGGCGCCGACCACCCCTTGAGCAAAAGGCTGTTGTGCTCCTATACCCTTTATGATGGCGTTGTCGGCGAGGGCGACTGCGACGTCACGGCCCAGATCGATAGTGGTCAGCGGCACGGAGCGCTCCTGAGCCTTCAATGCTGTCATTGCGCCAATCGCGGGCGCCTCCCAGACCACGAAGAGGGCGGCAATGTCGGCGTCGCTCTGTAGAAGCGCTTCGGTCTCGGCCCTTGCGTCTTCGATGGCCGAGAATTTGCGCGTTGCGATGCGGACGTCGGGGCGATTGGCCTGGATCCACTTGGCGAACGCGATCTCGCGCTCGTTGGTGGCATAAAAGTCGACACCATACGCCAGCACACCCAAGTGTCCTTCACTTGGAACATAGGGCGAGAGCAGCTCGGCCGCCACCTGGCCCAGCCCGAAATTGTCCGCCGAAACGAGACTCACATAGTCGCTGCCCGGCAGCAGTCCAGTGGGAACGTTGTCGAGCAGGATGAGTTGTATGCCCGCCTTGGCGACTCTGCGGTGGGCCTCAACAACATCGGCGTTTCCGATCGGGATCGAAATTATCGCGTCGACTCCGGAAGCGATCAGTCGGTCGAGTGCCTCGACTTGTCGGCGAGGATCGAAGTGACAATCGACCACCTCCGGCACGATGGCGCCATAGTCACCCAAGGTGCCCACAATTCCCGCAAGTTGTTGTTTCGAATAGTCCCCGTTCATGGTGTGCATCACGACGGTGACCGAAAATCCTCGCTCGCGCGATGCTGCGATGTCGGTCTCCGAAAGCTCTACACTTGATGGCGGTGTCGCCCGTTCGCCATGCGGGCCAAGCCCGGAAATAGGCATTCCGTCTCTCCCTATGCGGTCGGCGCTGGCGGCTGTGGCCGGGTCGGCACTGCCGCAAGGCGCTGGTTCGCTGCATCGAGCGCATCTTGAAATCCAGGATGGTCCAGCACGCTGCCCTGCGTGATCCAGCCACGCAAGGTGGCGGTGGAAAAAATCTGTTCGGTGACGACAGCAGCCGCGCCGACCAAACCGGCCGAACTTCCCATTTGTGAGCGCAGAATACGAAGATCGCGCGTTACGAGGGGATGGGAGTTGCGATAGACCGCTTCGCGGACCGCTGCGAGAATAGTGTCGCTGGTCTGCGCCGCGCTTCCTCCCAGGACGATGAGGGCGGGATTGATCATGTTCGTCAGTGCCGCGACGGTCTCACCGATCAGGCGTCCACTCTTTGAGAGCAGTTCAGTAGCGATGCTGTCGCCCATCTGCGCGGCCTGTCCGACATCGATAGCCGTGATTTCGCCCAGGCGGTCCAATGTGTCCGCGAGATACGGACTCTGACCACTGAGTGCTGCGGTCGTTGCCGCTGCCGCAATGGCTGTGCTGCCCGCTGCCGCTTCAAGAGTGGGTGATCCTGCCACAGTAGCGACGGGAATTTGTCCAATCAGACCCGCCGCACCCTGGGCGCCGCGGTAGACGGTTCCGTTGACGGCAATGCCGGCGCCGATGCGGGTGCCGACCTTGATAAACAGCATTGTCTGCTGACCCACGCCGCCTCCGGCTTTGAGTTCGCCCATGGTCATAGTCTCGACGCTCGAACGCATCCATACCGGGGCGTTAAAATGCACCAGCAGTCGCTCGACGAACGGAAACCCTTCCCAGCCGGGCATGAATTCGGGTGTCCGGCAAAGAAAATCGGCGCCTTCGACCATGGCAACGGGGCCGGGCACAGACAGCCCGACACCCCAGACCGGCTTCCTATTCTGGTGCTTTTCGAGAACCCATTCGAACAGCGCAATGAGCCGATTCAGAATGGGCGAGGGATCGGACGCAAGGTCGATGGCCTCATGGTGTTCCATGAGCAGGTGTCCATCGAGATCAGCAATGCCCACGCCCAGCGCGGTCTGGTCCAGCGTAGCGACGAGCACCCGGCCGATATCTGCATTGAACCGCACGAGCCGGGGTGCGCGCCCCCCGCTCGCGGCACCGAGTTCGCTTTCGTCAACGAGATCCAGCCCGGTAAGGGTGGCTAGCCGGTCCGCCACCACGGCGCGGCCCAGTTCGCTTTCCCGCTCGATCTCCTGTCGCGTACTAGCGATTCCAGTCCGCACCAGCGTCAGGACCGTTGAGAGGGAGTTGACTACCGCTTCGCCTGAACGGCCGCGCACCTTTGAAGCGGGGCGTGGAGACGCTTTTTGTCTGTCCACTTTCATGTCTCGACTGCCTGTGCGGGTTCGCGTTCAGCCTTTCGGCGCGGAAAATTCGCGACTTCAAGCGATATATGGTCATTCTTAAACACGCAAGCATCAGACTTATGCTGATTATCAGCAAAAGTTTGCGTACTTATGCAGAATGTCCATTGACTTGCCCTTTTCTCTGAGCAAAAGTGCCCCCATGCACCCAACTACGAGGTGTGAGGGAGGATCGGGCAAAACAGGTGTCGCCCTTGCGGCACGTGACACGCCGAAGATCCGCAAACGAAGAATTCCAACACGCCGCCGGGCATCACTTCCGGCGAACGGAGGAGCTATGTCGCGCTGGAAGCTGGCCTATCATGCCAATTGCTGGGGTCCCCTGGGAGGTCATCCGGTGGGGGTCACCTCAATCGGGCAGCTTAACTACATGACTTTCGCGGATATGAGGCCAGCCTTCCTGGACATCGCGCGAGCCGGATATGAAGGCGTTGAAATCTTTGATGGAAACCTGATGAGCTATGCGGACGACAAGAACGCGCTAAAAGCGCTTTTGTCCGAAACGGGGCTGACACTGCTTGCTGTTTATGCCGGCGCCAATCTGATCTTCGAGGACGTTCTCGAGGAGGAATTGAATAGGATCGATGCGGTGGCGGCGCTCGCTGCAGAGTTCTCGGTGCCACATTTTGTCGTTGGTGGCGGCGCTCGCCGGCGTTCGGGTCCGCGTCCGGATGATTATAAGAAAACGGCTGCGGGCCTCGAAAGGGTTGCCACCATTGCGCGAGAGCACGGTCTCGCGCCGCATTATCATCCGCATCTTTCGACCCTGGCGGAAACGCCCGAAGAGATCGCGCAGATTTTCGGTGAGACCGGCATAGGTTTTTGCCCTGATACGGCGCATCTGGCAGGTGCAGGGGGCGACCCCGCCGCGCTGATCCGGGAATACAAGGACCGTATTTCCTACGTCCACCTCAAGGGCCTACAGCGCGAGCCTTTCGGCTTTACGCCGCTCGATGAAGGCGATCTCGATATCGCCGCCATCATCGACGTGCTGAAAGAGGTCGGGTTTTCCGGCTGGGTCGCGACCGAACTCGATGCATGGTCCGACCCATTCGAGGGTGCGACCCGCAGCAAGGCGTTTCTCGATAAGGTGGCAGGCTAGAACTTCACATTTTCAACGATTGCACAACGGGAGGAGACCCAAATGCATCTATTCAAGTCATCCGTCATAGCGGCGACGCTCTTGTCTGCCGCAGCCACAGGAACAGTTCTGGCGCAAAGTCCGGACGAAGCCCTGGCGACCCTTTCCGATCAGGTGCTATCCACCGGTCCGGGTGGGGAGGAGCCAATCCCGGCCGCCGATATCACACTCAGCGAAGAGGAACTTGCCCAGATTTCGGATATGGGTGCAACCGCAGCCATCGTCATGCACTATGGCGGCAATGACTGGGCACAGGCTCAAATCGACGGGCTTAACCAGCAGTTTGAGGAAATGGGAATCGAGGTGATTGCTGTTACCGATGCTGGGTTCGCACCTGAAAAACAAGTCTCGGACATTGAGACGATTCTCGCACAAAATCCTGACATCATCGTCTCCATTCCTACCGATCCGGTGGCGACGGCTGACGCTTACCGGCAGGCGGCGGCCCAGGGCGTAGAACTGGTTTTCATGGATAACGTGCCGGCCAACATGGAGGCGGGAACCGACTATGTGAGCGTGGTCTCCGCCGACAATTACGGCAACGGTGTCGCATCGGCGCATTTGATGGCCAAGGCACTTGATGGCGCGGGGCAGATCGGCCTTGTGTTCCATGCTGCCGACTTTTTTGTCACCCAGCAGCGCTACGACGCTTTCAAGACCACGATTACCGAAAACTATCCCGAGATTGAAATTGTCGATGAGCAGGGCATCGCCGGCCCAGATTTCACCGGCCAGGCAGAGCGTGCCGCTTCGGCAATGATGACAGCAAACCCCGCAATCGACGGCATCTGGGCGGTCTGGGACGTGCCGGCCGAAGGCGTGATCGCGGCGGCCCGTGCGAACGGACGCGACGATCTGGTGATCACCACCATCGATCTCGGCGAGAACGTTGCCATCGACATGGCGCGCGGTGGCTATATCAAGGGACTTGGCGCGCAGCAGCCCTTTGCCCAGGGGCAGACCGAAGCCAAGCTTGCCGGTTATGCTCTCCTCGGCAAGGAGGCGCCGGCCTATGTCGCGCTTCCGGCGCTTCCGGTCGAGCAGTCGAACCTGCTCGATGCGTGGGAGACGGTCTACTCTCAGCCTGCGCCCGATACCGTCGTCCAGAGCATGAACCAGTAGCTCTGAGATGCGAGCGGCGGCCGGATACCTCCCTCCGGCCGTCAGCTCACCACAACCAGCCAAACACCTCCTGCAAACATTGTGCTGTCGGCGCCGCCGCGCACACGAGACCAATTGGATGAAGACAATGAAGCGTATGAATGTAGCAATGATCGGTGGCGGGTTCATGGGCAAGGCCCATGCCATGGCCTATGCGGCGATGCCGATGTTCTTCTGGCCCGCTCCGGCAATTCCAGTGCGCAAAGTGGTGGTCGATGTTACCGAGGCAGCTGCGGATGATGCCAGGGACCGGTTTGGCTTCGAGGTATCCTCATCGGACTGGAAATCGGTCATCGAGCGCGACGATGTCGATGTTGTCGATATCGTAACTCCTAATGACAGCCATGCCGAAATTGCCATCGCTGCAGCTAAGGCGGGAAAGCACATCATATGCGAAAAACCGCTTGCCCGGACAGGTGAAGAGGCCAGGCCCATGCTTGATGCGGTGCGCGAAGCCGGGGTCATTCACATGGTCGCCTTCAACTACCGCCGTACGCCGGCCGTTGCGTTGGCGCGCAAGTTCATCGATGAGGGCCGTATCGGCGACATTGTCAACTTTCGCGGCACCTATCTGCAGGACTGGTCGGCCGATCCTGACAGCCCCTTGTCATGGCGGTTCCAAAAGAAAGTGGCCGGTTCCGGGGCAATTGGCGACATTGGCACGCATGTTCTCGATTTCGCGCGCTATCTCGCTGGTGAGATCACTGGCGTCCACGCGGTCAACCGCACTCTTATTCCCGACCGGCCGGTCGCAAGCGGGCACCTGGACAAGCTCGGCACCGGCGGGGGCGGCGCAGGCGGCGAGCGCGGTACCGTGGATGTTGATGACGAGACCATTACCCTGCTGCGCTTTGCCAGCGGCGCTACCGGGTCTCTCGAGGCGTCGCGCAACGCTTACGGTCGCAACAACTATCTGACCTTTGAAGTGCATGGCACCAAAGGATCGCTGGTCTTTAATTATGAGCGTCGCGATGAACTGCAGGTGATGTTCGCCGACGATCCAGCCGATGCACGCGGGTTCCGCACCATCTATACTGGTGCAGCCCATCCCTACGGAGAGGGACTGTGGCCAATCCCCGCGCTGGGCATTGGTTATGGCGAAACCAAAATTGTCGAGTGCTATGATTTCTTCAAGGCGATCGTCGAGAACACCCAGCCCAGCCCCAATTTCGAGGACGGGTACAGGATTTCCCAGATCGCTGACGCCATGATCCGTTCCGGGGAAAACGGCAGCTGGGTCGAGACTTGAGCATGAAGGAGGCGAAGGTGTCGGACTATGCCGTGGAAATGCGTGGCATTTCCAAGCGTTTTGGTGGTGTCCGTGCCCTGAAAGGTGTCGATCTGGCCGTACGAGCGGGCGAGGTTCACGCGCTACTGGGCGAAAACGGGGCGGGGAAGTCAACAATCCTCAAGGTGTTGCAGGGTGTCTTGACCCCTGATGCCGGAAGCATTGTCGTCAACGGGCGCGAGGTTTCGCACCTGACGCCCCGGACCGCCGCCGACCTGGGGATCGGTATGATCTTTCAGGAAATGAGCCTTGTCCCCTCGCTCACCGTGGCCCAGAACATTTTTCTGGCGCGGGAGCCGCTTGGGGGTGGCGGCCTGATCGCCGATCGCGAAATGGAACGCCGTGCTCGGGACATCTTCGCGTCGATGGGGGTGGCGATCGACCCGGGCGTCGAAGTGGCAGACCTGAGTGCCGGCCAGCAACAGCTCACGGAAATCGCCAAGGCGCTCAGCCGGAACGTCAATGTTCTGATTCTCGATGAACCCACATCCGCGCTCACGTCCACGGAAGTGAGCATCCTTTTTGATTTGCTGGCGGCTCTTCGGAAGGAAGGCAAGGCCATCATCTATGTTTCGCACCGCATGGACGAGATATTTCGCGTCGCCGATATGGCGACCGTCTTGCGTGATGGTGAACGGGTGGCGAGCCGGCCCATTGCCCAGTATTCCCTTGAGTCGCTTATTGCCGACATCATGGGCAAGGCCAGTCGCGACATGACCGAATTCATGTCGGCGAGTAATGCCGGCGAGGAGGTTGTGCTGCGGCTTCGCGACGTGTCGATTAAGGGACGCGAGGGCAGCATAAATCTCGAGCTGCACAGGGGCGAAGTTCTGGGCCTTGCCGGTCTTATGGGGGCGGGGCGCTCTCGTCTGGCGCGCATTCTGTTCGGGCTGGAGCGGGATGTCTCGGGGACCATTGAATTGCACGGCAAGCCTGTCGCCATCGAATCGCCAGGGGCTGCAAAGGCCCTTGGGTTTGCGCTCGTCCCCGAGGATCGGCGCCGCCAGGGTCTCGTTCTTGAGCATTCCATCGAGGATAACATCGCCCTGCCGGTTCTGGAGCGCGTTTCCGGTAGCGTGTTCATGCGGGGAGGCGATCGCAACCGGCTCGCCCAAAAGACCATAAAGGACCTGTCGATCAAGACGAGTTCCGAGCGGTTGCCGGCCAATGCGCTCTCCGGCGGCAATCAGCAAAAGATTGTCATCGGGAA
Source organism: Pelagibacterium halotolerans B2 (assembly GCF_000230555.1). Lineage (GTDB taxonomy): Bacteria > Pseudomonadota > Alphaproteobacteria > Rhizobiales > Devosiaceae > Pelagibacterium > Pelagibacterium halotolerans. The sequence continues at coordinate 3,858,176 of NC_016078.1, forward strand.
ATGGCTCGCGGCCGAGCCGGACATTCTCATCATGGATGAACCGACGGCCGGAATCGATATTGGCTCCAAGACTGAAATCATCCAGCTGGTCCGACGTCTGGCAGCCGAAGGGCGCTCAATTATCTTCATATCATCAGAGCTTGCCGAATTGCTGGCGGTTTCCGACCGCATTGCGGTGTTGGACAAGGGCTCCGTCCGGCGCATTGTCCACCGTAGCGACCTCATCGGTGAAGGGGTCGAAACGACCGAACCTGGAACCGAATTTCAACGCGCCGAACAAAGGCTGCAGCTCATCCTTCAGGAGAGGAATTCCACGAATGTCTAATGCTCTTACCTCCACCGTGCCGTCTGGACTGGTCGGCTGGTTCAAGTCGTCCTGGCGGCAGAACATTATCTATTTTGGCATTGTCGCGGTTTTCATCTTCTTCGCCATCACCTTGGGTGACCGCGGCTTTACTCATCCTCAGAACCTGCTCAATATTTTCCGCCAGAGTGCAATTATCGCGGTGATGGCGGTGGCGATGACCTTTGTCCTTTCATCAGGCGAAATCGACCTCTCCGTGGGTTCGGTCGCCGGACTGGCATCGGTTACAACGGCCATGGGGTTGATGAGCGGAGGCCTGCTCTTCGGCGTAGGAGCCGGGATAGTGACAGGTTTGACCGTGGGACTTATCAACGGCCTGCTGACCACGCGTCTCAATATTCCCTCGTTCCTGGTTACGCTGGCGATGATGGGGATAGCAGTAGGAACCGCGATGTGGATCAGCGATACGGCATCAGTACCGATCCTCAACATGGGTTATTCCGCGTTTTTTGGAGGAGGCACTCCCTTTGGAATCCCCTCGCTTCTACTCTGGATGTTCTGTTTGGGTATTGTGGGACACATTACGCTCAAGCATACCCGCTTCGGTCGGCAGGTCCTCGCAGTTGGCGGAAACCTGACCGCGGCGCGGTACTCGGGCGTCAATACAAAGCGTATCAAGCTCACCGTGCTGATGATCTCCTCAATGACAGCTGCCGTAGCGGGTATGCTGTATGCTGGACGCCTGCAATCGGGCCGGTTCCAATTGGGGGAAGGGGACGAGCTTTCCGTCATCGCTGCCGCCGTCCTCGGCGGCACGGCGCTGTTCGGCGGGCGCGGCACCGTGATTGGATCGATTTTCGGCGCTCTGATGATCGGGGTGATCAACAATGGTCTCATCCTGATGGGGCTCGAATATTCCCAGCAGCTGATTGCCCGTGGGGGTATCATCATCCTTGCCGTCGCAATCAGTCAGATGGGGCGCAACAGAGACTAAGGAAAACATTGAGTCAGAGAGGCCAATGTATCGAAGGCTTAGCTTGCTCTTGCCAAGTTTGAGCGACGTGAGTTGAAGCCCCAAGTTGGGTCGCAGGAAACCAAGCTGAACGCCGGCGATTGGGGTCGGAAGCCGAATGTCGGCTTTCTCCGCTTCTTCGCTGAAACCGGTCAGTCCGCAGTCGGCCCCGCGGCTGCCGGTCTCAGCGTTTCTCTTTTGGCCGATCACGGCCATTGGAGACCTGAGATGGGATACTCACAATATGATGCTGCAGCCCGAGGATGGGCTGCACAGAATGCAGGCAAGACTGAGGGGACCAAGCGTCCCCTGACGCAGAAGCATATCTGAGCGATTCGTTCCTTCTTGGATCGGGAAGGACGGGTTCGAGACCGTGCACTGTTCGATCTCGCGATCGACAGCAAGCTCCGTGGATGCGATCTGGTCAAGATCAAGACAGGTGACTTGGTGAATGGACCGGAAATTCGAACCCGGGCAACGGTGGTTCAGCAGAAGACCGGACGTCCTGTCCAATTCGAACTAAACGGCGATGTACGAGCCTGCCTTATCAGCGGGTTGGAAAGCAGCTACAAAGGTGACTTGAGCTTAGGATACCTCGCGCGCGCCCACATACGAGGGAAGACAGCTGGCAACGCCGATGGCACCTCCGCTCAGTGCAACTCCATGAAATGCGGGTTGTAAATGATGCCCCCAGAATGTTGCCGAAGGATCGAGGACCGATGCGGTGACAAGCCCGGTTTCGCCCCGTTTCGTGATCGGATCATGTTCGTTGGCACCAGCGCTTTCAGACGGGACAGAGCGTCGTTGATATCATCAACGTGCCAGTACAGTATGGCGCCTCCCGGTCCCGCGCCCATGCCGTCGGGTGCATACTTGCGGTCGATGATGCCGAATTCGTCGGCATGCCAAGCGGCAACAGGACTGGGGCGCACCTCAAAGCGGCCAACGCAGATACGAGAAGATCTCCGATGGTGTAGCGGTCGAAAAACGAAAGGCCCGCAGCGTGAAGCTACGGGCCGTCGATACCGTTTCCAAAAAGCGGGTGGCGAATTCTACATCATGGAGCCGCCAGCCGTGAACGGCTGAACATATGGAGCGTCTTCCGCATTGAGTGCCGGAGTGTCCACGTCTGTCATGCCTTCACCGAACGAATATTCCCCATCTCCGTCAGTGTCGTAGTGGAGCATGGCAATATAATCGGCGCCGTCTTCAAGCGGATACTCAGTGGTGATTTCGACGCTATCCGTCGTTCCGCCTTCCACATATGCATGGCCGATCGAGGCCGGCACCACCGGTTGACCATCCAGAACCTCGTGAATGACCACGAAACCAGGTTCATCGATGAGAACCGAGGGTATTGTCACCGTATCGCCGTCGACCTCAATGCCGTCCGTTGAAATATTGAGGTGATCGGCCAGAGCAGGACCCGCGATCAATGCACTCGAGCCAAGCGCCAGCGCGACTATTGATTGTTTCAGCATGGTGTTCTTCTCCTTGATGAATTCAAGATGACCCGAACAGGGCCACGGAGCGAAGGAAATGTCTCCGCTGCGAGAAGCTACGTTCCACCGACTGAATAGTTTCAGTCTGGTAATCAGGAATTTGTCAGGGTGGGAAAGAGAACTCCACTCCCCTGCTGGACCCACAAGTTGGGAAAGATCACCCGTGTGGCCGATCCTCGTTTAGGCGCTGGTCGCAGCGCCGTCGACGCGGAAATCGTCGAGTTATCCTCGACGAAGTCGTGAACCATGCCGCCGCCCGGCCGTTTATATTTCAAAAGGGGGTGCGAACCTATGAGCAAAAGTGCCGAAAAAGCTGTACTCTACCGAATGGTGATGGACGACCACATCTGTCCGTTCGGCCTCAAATCGAGACACCTGCTAAAGTCCGAAGGCTACGAGGTTGAGGACAATTGGCTGACAACTCGGGAGCAAACTGACGCTTTCAAGCGCGAGTATCAGGTCGATACCACGCCGCAAACCTTTCTTGGTGGCAGGCGCGTCGGCGGTTACGACGACCTCAAGAGGCACTTTGGCAAGGGTCAGAATGAAGGCGAGACAAGCTACACGCCGGTAATCGCGGTTTTTGCCATGGCTGCGGCAATGGCGTTGGCCGCGACCTGGGCAGCATTCGGCAACCTTGTGACAATTCGGACCGTGGAGTGGTTCATCGCCATCTCCATGTGCATCCTCGCAGTCCTCAAGCTGCGCGACATCTCATCGTTTTCAAACATGTTCCTCGGATACGATCTCGTCGCGCAACGCTACGTCCCTTATGCCTACTTCTATCCTTTCGGGGAAGCGCTGGCCGGCGTTTTAATGATCGCAGGCGCTCTGCTTTGGATCGCGATCCCGGTCGCCCTCGTCATTGGTACTGTTGGTGCCATTTCAGTATTCAAAGCCGTCTATGTCGATAAGCGCGATCTCAAATGCGCGTGCGTCGGCGGAAACAGTAACGTCCCCTTGGGCTTCGTCTCCCTGACCGAGAACGTGATGATGGTCGCCATGGCGCTGTGGATGATGAGGATGCTATGACCCGCGTGCGCTTCCGCAGGGCCATATGGCTGGGCTTTCTCATGATGGTCCTGACGGCCCTGCCCGCGATTGGGGCAGTTTGCCAAAGCGAACACACATTCCTTTTCGCACACACGCAAGACGCTGAGCCGCTCGACCAAAATACGCCAGATGAATTAAGCCAGCCCCATCACGCTGGGTCCGGTAACGTCTTCGAACTTCATTGCGCCACCTTCGCTGTCCTGCCCGCCGGTATCAACATAACTACCGACGAAAAGCAGACATTGGTCGATCATTGGGCTTTCCCAGCGCCACCAGCTACCAATCCAGGCATTGATCCACCTCCGCCCAGATGAGCCGGACCTAAAAAGGTCCACAAATCATTTGGATTCATTTCGATCGGAGAAGTTTCATGAAAATGTATTGGCGTTTTGCCGCCATGATCGCCACATCGACGCTGGTCATGTTCGGCCTGATGTATCTCAACACCTATGCTTTCGAGCACGTATTCTGGAGCGAGACTAGGGCGTGGATGGCCTTGGTCATGGGCGCCACCATGGCTGTCATCATGCTGGCTTACATGCTCTCGATGTACAAGAACACCAGGCTCAATGTCGCCATTTTCGCTGGTTCAGTTGTCGTGTTCTCGGGGGCGCTCTGGCTGGTTCGCAGCCAGGTCACGGTGGACGACAGTGAGTATATGCAGGCAATGATCCCACACCACTCGATTGCCATCATGACCTCGACCCGCGCCCAGATTTCTGATCCACGCGTACGTAAGCTGGCCGATGAGATTATTGCAGCACAAAATCGGGAAATTGCGGAAATGAAATACCTGATTGCCGACCTCGGCGAGGACGGGGATGCGTCTGATCCCGCGTTGGGGGAAGCACCGGCTCAATTGTCCTCTCCCCAGTCGGCTCTTCAAGGCGCCACGATTGCGGCGCTCGATCCCGAAACCCTCGAAATCGAGCAGATCGAGGAACAGATGTCGTCGCAGGCGGTGTGCACCTTCAGCTACACAAGCGAAGGAAAACCAGTGTTTGCCTTCGCAGGCGGTGGCGACGCGGCACTGGTCAAAGTCAACAATGCGCTCATCGAGATGTCGCGCGGTGCCGATGACACGGGAACCGCCTACCAGGCCGGCGATATTGGCATCACGCTCACCCCAGAACAGCAGGCTCAAGGTTGGGATGCGGATCAAACCGAAGCCACCATGATCTTTGAGATTGGCACACAGCTCAGGGTTGGATACGGCGGCTATGTTGCCTGTGCAGCCTAATACGTAGGGGCGCCCAATGGGCGCCCCTCACGTCACAATGGACTGAAACGTTGGACGGTCGTGGCGCGCCAACTGCATCAACGTGCCATGTCGAGCCGCCGAAGCAACTGAGCGTTGATTGCAACGATCACCGTGCTGGCCGACATTAGCACCGCCCCCACCGCGGGGGCCAATACGATGCCGGCCCAATAGAGCACCCCTGCCGCAAGCGGAATGGCAACGATGTTGTAGCCGGCTGCCCACCAAAGGTTTTGTATCATCTTGCGATAGGTCGCGCGGCTGAGGATCACGATGCGGGCAATGTCTCGGGGATCGGAGCGCACCAGAACCACATCGCCTGCTTCGACAGCCACATCGGTTCCCGCACCTACGGCCACACCTACATCGGCGGTGACGAGAGCGGGAGCGTCGTTGACGCCATCGCCCACCATGGCGACACGCTTGCCTCGAGCCTGTAGTTCCTTGATCTTGTCGGACTTCTGATCGGGCAATACGCCGGCGAAGACGGTGTCGATCCCGAGCTCTCGCCCCACGGATCGCGCAACGGCCTCGGAATCCCCTGTCAGGATAACGACCTCGATAGCCATCGATTGGAGTTTGGCCACGGCCGCTTTGGATTCCGGGCGCACCTGATCGGCGATCGCGAACACCGCCAAAACGTTCTCGCCCTCCACAAGATAAATCGCGGCCTGCCCATTGTCACCAAAGCGACGGGTTGCGTTCGCTATGTAATTGTCGAGCTCGACATTGCGTTGCCGCAACAACGCCGGCCCCCCGACGGACAAGCGGCGTGCCTCGACAACAGCCTCGACGCCCTTGCCGGCTGCTGACTCGAAACTCGTTGACCGCGGGAGCGCGAGCCCTTTGTCTTCTGCGCTCTTGAGTAACGCCTGTGCGATTGGGTGTTCGGAGTCCCGTTCGACTGCTGCTGCGAGCGACAATACCGTATCCGGATCATTTTCCTTTGCGGCGACAATCTCAACCACCCGGTGGGAACCAAGCGTCAATGTTCCGGTCTTGTCGAATACGACGGTGTCGAGATTTCGCGCTTCCTCAAGACCACGACGGTCCCGAATGAGCAAACCATTGCGGGCACCCAGGGTGGTTGAAATGGCCGTGACCAGTGGAACGGCAAGCCCAAGAGCGTGAGGACAGGCGATGACGAGCACGGTCACCACCCGGGTAACCGTAAAATCGATCTCGGCACCGAGCAGCAACCATGCGGCAAGGGTTGCGACACCGGCAACAATGGCAACAACGGTGAGCAGAAAGGCGGCCCGGTCAGCCAGTGCCTGGGCGCGCGAGCGGGACGACTGTGCTTGAGAAACCAGCCTCATGATGCCGGCCAAGGCCGTTTCCTGACCTGTTTGAAGCACGCGCACACGAAGGGAGCCCTGCCCGTTCACGGTGCCGCCGAGGACTTCGGATCCCTCTGTCTTGTCGACCAGTTGAGATTCCCCGGTAATCATGGATTCGTTGACAGCGCTTTTGCCGGATATGACGACGCCATCGGCAGGGATCGAGGCCCCTGGTCGCACAAGAACGACGTCATCCGTCCTGAGGCCCGACACAGGCACCTCTTCGGTCCTGTCTCCTTCAATTACCCGTACAGCCAAATCGGGCAATAACTTCGCCAGTTCATTGAGTGCGCCTTGCGCCTGGGAAATCGAGCGCATCTCGATCCAGTGTCCCAGCAGCATGATGGTCACCAACGTGGCCAGCTCCCACCACAGCGGGTGACCGTCGAACCCGAGCAAGACGGCAAAGCTGTAGACAAACGCAACGGAGATGGCCAACGAGATCAGCGTCATCATGCCCGGGAGCTGCGCCTTGAGCTCACCGATTGCACTGTTCAGAAATACCCGCCCCCCGTAGGTGAAGACAACCGTTCCAAAAAAGGCGGGGATGAATGCAGATCCTGGAAACGGGGGCGCGGTGTAGCCAAACCAATCCTGAATCATTGGCTCCCAAATGACAGTGGGTATCGTCAGGGCCAGCGAGAGCCAGAACTTGTCACGAAACATTGAAACCGAGTGCCCCGCATGCTTGTCGTGCCCCGATGCGTCTGTCGCACCCTGGCTGTCTTCACCATGCTGGTGGTGATGGTGACGTTCATTCATTTCCCAGACCTCTTCGCTCAAGACACTGCGTTAAGCGGGTTTGTCTACATGAGCATTGTTCGAGATTAGACTTGATCACTCTACGTTGCTGCTTCCAATGGTGGGAAGGTCAAGCGGGACTGACGTCAATTATTTGTTGAAGGCGGAGGTGCTAGGAGGCGAGTTCAAGGGGAGATTCTGATGTTTTTTTTGCTTTCGCAATTCCTCGACTTCTTTCTCACCCCATCCAACGTGCTCCTGCTCGGCACTCTGTCAGCACTGGCGTTTTGGATCTTGCGCTTCCGGAAGATAGCCGTAGCACTTGGAATGGCATCAATTGTCGGGTTGGCTCTTGCAGCATGGTCGCCCGTCGGGCCGTTTGCTCTCGGTGTTCTAGAAAACAGGTTCCCCAAGGCAGCACTGCCGGAAGATGTCGCGGGAATCATCGTACTCGGTGGCGCTGTGGACACGCACATTTCTTACGACAGGGATGCACTCGTTCTCAACGAGGCGGGCGAGCGGATCGTCGAGGCGCGTATTCTCGCCGCACGCTATCCCGAGGCCGACATTTTCCTTTCCGGGGGCGGCGGACATATTTTCGACGATGGAACTCTAACCGAGTCCGAACTGGCGCGACGTGCCCTGGTCGATGCCGGTGTTGCTGGTGAACGCATCACCATGGAAGAGCTTTCCCGCAACACCTGCGAGAACGCTCGAGAAACGGCGTCCGTTCTAGGCAAGCAGGCGGAGGGCACCTGGATTCTGGTGACATCGGCCAGTCACATGCCCCGTGCCGTTGCTTGTTTCAGGACCACGGATCTTGCGGTCTTGCCCTATCCAGTCGACTATCGGACCGGACCTGCTGGCGCGTATTGGCCAGGAACGGCCTCGAGCGGCCTAACCACGACTGATCTGGCTGCCCATGAATGGATTGGATTGGTCAGTTACCGACTGGCAGGCTTCACCGACGTTCTGTTTCCCTCGCCGGGAGATTGAGAAACTTTATGGGCCGTAACATTATCATCGCAACGCTGGTCGCCTTGATCGCTACGATGACAGTCGCAATTGTGCTTATTGGTGGGCGCGGCACTGCCGATGACCCTCAAGCCGGTGATGTCGCCGAGGGCCGTCAACTCTATCTTAAAAACTGCGCTGCTTGCCACGGCGATACACTTGAGGGTCAACCAAACTGGCGTGAACGGTTGCCCAATGGGCGGATGCCGGCTCCACCTCATGACGAAACCGGACACACCTGGCACCATAGCGATGACCAACTCTTTCGGATCACGCGCGACGGCGTGGCTGCAATCGTCGGTGGGAATTACGAAAGTGACATGCCAGGCTTCGGTGAAATCCTGACTGATGACGAGATCTGGGCCGTTCTTGAATACATCAAGAGCACCTGGCCCGAACCTGAACGGGCTCGTCAGGCCCAGAGATCACAGTGAGACCTGACCGGGCCTAACCCGACTTTGATTGAACGACAGCCGATGTTTCGAAGCGGGGCCTGCGTTTCGACCTTGCCTTGGCTGGCCCAGGCTTGGCGAAGTCCTCAATGATAGGGCACTCTGGGCGACCATCCCCATGACAGTTCGCTGCGAGGTGCCTTAGCGTGTCGCTCATCTGCTGCAAAGCCTTGGCTTTTTCCTCAAGCATCTCCACATGAGACAGTGCGATGGCCTTCACGTCAGAACTGGCACGACTGCGATCACGCCATAACGCCAACAGCTCGCGCATTTGATCGACAGAAAAGCCGAGGTCCCTTGCTCGGCTGATGAATCGCAAGGCGTGAACATCCTGATCATCATAGATCCGATAGCCTGCTTCGGTTCGATGGACCGGCGCGATTAGTCCAATGGACTCATAGTAGCGGATCATCTTGGCCGAAACGGCCGAGGCTTTGGCTGCCTGCCCGATGTTCATTGTGCATGCTCCATTTTTATCCCAGCACTTTGCTGCCCGAAGGAAGGCTCACGATCGACGGGCCGAGGCGAAAATCGCCTCAGCCGCAGCGCGTTCCCCAACACAAATACGCTTGAGAGTGCCATGGCACCGGCGGCCAGTGCCGGCGACAGCAGAATACTCCCAGAGGGATAGAGAACCCCTGCTGCCACCGGGATCAATATGATGTTGTAGGCAAACGCCCAAAACAGGTTCTGCTTGATGTTACGAATTGTCGCTTTGCTCACGGCAATGGCATCGCCAACTCCCTTGAGGTCACCAGACATCAGAACGACATCTGCACTTTCAATGGCGATATCGGTTCCGGTACCTACGGCAATTCCGACATCGGCTTCGGCAAGCGCGGGTGCATCGTTTATGCCGTCGCCCACGAAGGCAAGACGGTGCCCCGTCCCGCGGAGCGCCTTGATGGCCTCAACCTTGCCACTCGGCAGCACTTCCGCGACCACCTCGTCAATACCAAGTTGTTTGGCGACAGCCTGTGCGGTCCTTTCGTTGTCGCCAGTGATCATCGCAACCTTGAGTCCCAGGCCGTGAAGATAATCGATGGCTGCGCGCGACGTTGGCTTAATCGGATCGGATACCGCGATGATCGCAGCCAACTTGCCATCTATTGCTGCATAAAGCGGGGATTTTCCCGCCTCTGCAAATTGAATTGCATGATTGGCAAACTGGTCAACGGTGAGACCTGCGCGCTTGATGGCCCGATCGGCTCCGACCAGAATTTGTCGCCCCTCGACCATCCCGGTAATGCCAAAGCCAGGATCAGCCTCAAAATCCTCTGCACTCAGAAGTCTAATTGAGCGGGCCTTCGCTCCCCGAACGATCGCTTCTGCGATGGGATGCTCGGAGTGCTGCTCCAGGCTTGCTACAAACTTGAGGAGTTCAGCTTCGTCAAAACCTGGCGCTACGACAAGATCGGTCAGTTCGGGTCGACCCAATGTCAGTGTGCCGGTCTTGTCCAGCGCGACAATGTGCGCAGAACGCAGGGTTTGCAGCGCCTCGCCCTTGCGGAAGAGAATACCCAATTCCGCCGCTCGACCAGTGCCGACCATAATAGAGGTGGGCGTCGCGAGCCCCATGGCGCACGGGCAAGCGATGATCAGAACAGCCACGGCATTGACCAGAGCAAAACTCAATTGTGGCGAAGGCCCGAAGGTGAGCCAAACCAGAAACGTCAAAGCGGCCACACCGATAACGATTGGAACAAAGACCCCGGTAACTCGGTCGACCAAAGCCTGGATCGGCAGCTTTGCCCCTTGTGCTGCCTCGACCATGGCAATGATCTGGGCCAGCACCGTATCGCGCCCGACCCGGGTCGCTTCAAACGTGAAGGCACCCGTTTTGTTAATTGTCCCGCCAACCACTTCGGCACCTGCCGCCTTTTGAACGGGGACCGGTTCGCCGGTGATCATCGCCTCATCGACATAGGAGGATCCTGAGATCACGCGCCCGTCCACCGGAATTTTGTCGCCGGGGCGAATGTGAACGACATTCCCGGCCACGACCTGATCGAGCGAAACCTCAACGGTTTCTCCGTCGCGTTCGATCCGCGCCGTCTTCGCCTGCAGTCCGACAAGTCGTTTGATGGCCTGACCAGTCCGGCCCTTGGCCCGCGCCTCAAGATAGCGTCCGAGCAGGATCAGGGTGACGATTACCGCTGCGGCCTCGTAATAGACATTGCTCGTGCCGGCCGGCAGCAGTTGCGGTGTGAAGGTTGCAACCACAGAATATCCCCACGCCGCGGAAGCTCCCAGTGCGACAAGGGAATTCATGTCCGGTGCCCGGCGCCAGAGGTTGGGAAAGCCTTTGACGAGGAACCTGCACCCGGGGCCAAACAATACGATCGACGCCAAAACGAACTGCAGGTAACGATTGGTCTGCATGCCAATGGTGTCCATGACAAACAAATGCACCGCGGGAATGAAATGGGATCCCATTTCGACAACGAAAAGCGGAGCGGTGACCAGCGCTGCAAAAAGCGTGGCGTTTCGCAGTGAGACGGCCTCGGCTGCCTTTGCCTCCTCCCGGTCGGGGGCTCCGGCCCCGGTTTCGATTTTTCGGACAATGTAACCGGCCGCCTCAACGGCGCGTGCCAAATCCTCTTTCGTGGCCGTTCCTGCAAGCACTTCGACTGTTGCACGCTCGGTTGCAAGATTGACGGCGGCGTCCACGACACCGTCCAGGCGTTTGAGTGCTTTTTCGACACGTCCGACGCAGGAGGCACAGGTCATGCCCTCAATATCGAGTGTAATAATCTCCGCGGCCGCGGGGGTGTACCCCGCTTTGTGCACCGCCTCCGCGATCTGCCCGACATCTGTTGGACCCGAAAGTTCAATTCGCGCACGTTCGGTAGCGAGGTTGACCGAAGCCGATGCGACGCCAGGGACGGCCCGAATAGCTTTTTCAACGCGCGATACGCAGGAGGCGCAAGTCATCCCCTCGATGCTGAAATCGAGGCTCTTCATGCCATCAAATTGTTTCACCTGGTTCATTTTCTGCAGTCCTTGTTCGACAACTGCCCGATGATCTAATCCTTCCAATCATGTTAAGGTCAAGAGCAAATTCACGCTTGACCTGCCCACCATGGGAAGCTCCATGATTGTTGCAGTCGAACAAGAAAGGATGAGTCCATGCATGAGTTCAAAGTTCAGGACATGACCTGCGGCCATTGTGCAGGAACGATCGAAAAGGCGGTAAAAAGTGCTGACCCCGCGGCCACGGTGGATGTCGATCTCAGTACCCACTCTGTCCGCATCGAAAGTGCTCAGCCGGGTGCCGCCCTAAAACGCGTCATCGCGGACGCAGGATATTCTCCTGAGCCCATTTAAGAAAATTCCCCCCGGCGCGATATGTCGCGGCGGGGGGGGCCCATACCCGCCTGTTACCATCCTCGCGCTGATGGTATCGTCAACGGCGATGTCATGGGCGCAAACGTCAAGCGAGATTGACCTTTTGCAACGCCACAAAGGTCACCAGATAAGCACCGATGCAATGATGTCGGTGATCAATCATGGATCCGAGCACCACAAATCCGGGCAGCACCACGATACGCTGTGCGCGAGCGCATGTGCAGTGGCCGGCCCGCTGTACGAGTCGGTGAGCTTGCATTCGCCTCTGGCTATGACACTGAGATCTGTTCCGATTAATGGCTTGGGTCTAATTTCGTTTGTTCCCGAACCTGGCCAACGCCCTCCCAAATACAATCCGATCCGCGTCTAAAGCACCGCCTCACAAGCGGTAACGTGCAGTCGCGCCTTCGCGCGCATTGATCGGACTATTCAAATGACAAACGTGCTAACCCGCCGTGGCTTTCTCACGGCAACCGCCGCGCTTGCGGCAACCACTGCCCTTCCTCGCATAGGTCGGGCTCAAGAAGCGTCTCGCCAACTCTCCGTCGCCACTCGCACCATCGAGGTCAAAGGAAAGGCCGCCTCCGTCTACGGTATCGCCGGTCCCGGGCGCCGTCAGGGCCTTATCCTCGATCCAGGCGAACGATTTAAGCTCATCCTGGAAAACACCCTCGACGTCGAAACAATCGTTCACTGGCACGGACAGATACCGCCCAATGTCCAGGACGGCGTTCCCGATCTGCCACGCCCCAAGCTGGTATCCGGCGAAACCCGGGACTATGATTTCGAGCCGCTTGCCGGCACCCACTGGATGCACAGCCACGTACCAACCCAGGAAATGAACCTTCTCGCTGCACCGCTTATCGTGCGCAGCACCGAGGACGTGGCCGAGGACCGCCAGGAAGTGGTGATGTTCCTGCACGACTTCTCGTTCAAGGATCCACAAGCGATCCTGGATGAGATTACCCAGGGCGCCGGGCATACGGACATGGATCACGGATCTTCCGGTGCGACGCCACAAAGTTCGATGCAGATGGACCATGGTGACATGGACATGGGACAGATGACCATGAGCGACATGGCAAACATGTCGACCATGGCCATGGACCTCAACGACTTCAACTTCGATGCCTATCTCACCAACGACCGCACGCTCGACGACCCCGAAATCATCCGGGTCGAAAGCGGCGGGCGCGTCAAGTTGCGCATCATCAACGCCTCCTCGGCGACCACCTTCTGGATCGACACCGGCATCGAGGGGCGACTAGTAGCAGTCGATGGCCACAGGATTTCTCCCCTCAACGGCAACCGGTTCGGTCTTGCAATGGGACAGCGTCTCGATATCGACCTCGACCTCCCTTCCGAAATGCGCGCCTTCCCCATCCTGGCACTTCGCGAAGGGGAGCGTGAACGCACCGGTATGATCCTTGCACCGGCAGGGGCGGTAGTATCGAAAATATCCGGCATGGCGGAGACGTCATCACGCGCCTTCGACGTCGATCTCTCCCAAGAGGGAAGGCTTCGCGCGATCGATGCTCTCCCTGACAAGGAGGTGACCAACAGCCAGATGATCATGCTGGACGGGTCGATGTCGCCCTACGTCTGGACCATCGATGGTCGCGGCTGGGGTGAGCATACGCCGATCGTAGCCAAGAGCGGTGAACGTGTTGAGCTGATGTTTCACAACATGTCGATGATGGGCCACCCCATGCATTTGCACGGCCATGCCTTCCAGGTGGTCGGCGTCAACGCCCGCCGAGTTTCCGGGGCTATCCGCGACACCGTCTATGTCCCCCCGATGGCCAGCGTAACAATTGCCATGGACGCAGGTGAGGCGGCTCGGTGGATGCTGCACTGCCATCACATGCCGCACCTGTCGACCGGAATGATGACCGAATTTCGGGTCCAGGCCTGAACCAAGACTGACCGGCCCCGTCGAGCGGGGCTGGTCTACCAATTTTGGAGACAATCATGATCACGAACCGCCGCATGGCCGCAATTCTGATAGCCACGTCCGCAATGCTCTCTCAGGCCGCGATGGGACAGGAGCTTCGGCCGCTGAGCGACGTTCTGGCCACCACGCACATCCACGGTCTGGCGTCCCAGGAGAATGCCAGCAACGTTTTGATGGCGACCCACCATGGACTGTGGAGCGTAGATCTCGAAAACGAGACTGCCCAGCTTTTGGGAGACAGCCGTGACGATTTCATGGGGTTCTCGACCCACCCTACGGAAAACGAACGATACTGGGCCAGCGGTCATCCGATCGCGGGCGGCAATATAGGTGTCATCGAGAGCGTCGACGGAGGCCAGACCTGGTCCAAGATCGCTGAAGGCGTCGGTGGGCCGGTCGATTTCCACCAGATGACGGTCAGCGGCGCCAATCCGGAAGTCCTTTATGGCGTACATCACGGCGCCTCCCTTCAAACGAGCACGGACGCCGGCCGCAGTTGGGAGGAGATTGGTCTGCTGCCGGACGGCATTATCGATCTTGCCGCATCGGGCATCTCTCCGGATGCCCTATATGCCGCGACCAGTTCTGGTCTTTTCAAAAGTGAGGACACGGGCAGAACCTGGGTCAGGATATATGAAACAAGCGTACCGGTTTCTTCTGTCCATGTGGACGTGAACGGGGTTCATGCCTTCGTTCTTGGGGTTGGTGTGGTGCATTCACCTGAGACTGAACTCGACTTCGCCGTGGTCGCCGACGATTTCGAAGATACCTATCTACTTCATCTCACATCCATGCCTGAAGGCGGGTATGTAGCGGCAACCGATGGAGGTGGACTCGTTCTCCTTTCGTCGGATGGGACGGTCGATATTTCGGTTCCGCAATGAGCTGCGATTGGGGCCGACGGCCCCAATCAAACCATCATCGTTGGTATCAATGGGCCATTAGGTTGGTGATTCGTGAAGGCTCGAGTTTGAAGGCGCTGGGAAACATTTTGCTGGCACTTGTGTTGATGGTCGCCTCGACTGCTCACATCCACGCAGCGCAAAATGTAGAGATCAGTGACCACGTCCACACGTCATCGTCGCTTGACCAATCGACACCCGACGATACCCATTCGGGCCACGGATCAAAACACTGCGGCCCTCTGCTGCTGTCTCACCCATTAGCGACAGCGCTCCATCTCGATACGACCACAACGGTTTGGGCTGGCGCGGCCCTGAAGCTAGCGGTTCATTTATTCGTGGTCGATCCTCCTCCTCCTCGGAAGGACACCTTGGCCGTCTGATTGACAGCAATTTCGAGATCCAACCGAGAGATATCTTATGAAACGAGCATATTTGTATGCGCTGGCTTTTGCCGGCGCAGCAACGGGCTGTGCGTCCGCATTTGCGCACAACGGCGCCACCGGTATCGTCGCCGACAGGATGATGGGCATGATGATGTTGGGCGAGCAGATGCAGGCCCTGACGCCAATCATCAACGGCTCATCCGATCCAAGCCCCGGGGCAATTGAGGAGGCCGCAGCGATGATTGCGGCTCACTCCGGTAACGCAATGACTGAGTTGTTCCCTGAAGGCACTACGGAATTCCCTTCGGAAGCGCGTCCGGAAATATGGGAGGACTGGGCTCTTTTCGCTCAGTATGCCCAGCAACTGGAGAGCCTGGCCCAAGAGTTAGGAAGGACCACTGACCAACCGACGCAGGAGACCGCTCGGGTGGCGCGAAATGACTGGACAAGCATGGATACCTCGGTGCTGCTCGGACTGGCGCCGAAATCTGACCCCGAAAATTCACGCTCTGACCCGGAAACACAATCGATCAGAAGCGCTGCCGCGGTTGCAACCGATATCGCCGGCACCTGCTCGGCCTGCCACACGGTGTTTCGCAAGTGACCTGGCCAAGAATCGATCGCAAATGGCCCGTTGTAACCGCGGTGCTCTTGGGCGGCTTGGGCCTGGGCTTGGTGATCTGGATGCTCATCCCCACCTCCACTCCCGAATTGCCGCAGCAGATCACCGGTGACGCCAAGCGTGGTGCCTACCTGGCCCGCCTCTCGGGCTGCGTAACCTGCCACACGAGCGAAAACGGTGAGCCTTGGGCCGGTGGAGTTGCTTTGGCGTCTGACTTCGGCACCTTCATATCCCCAAACATTACCCCTAATCCTGAGATCGGCATCGGCGATTGGAGCTTCCAGGAATTCGTTCGGGCGGTAAGACACGGAGTCGCGCCCGATGGAACTCCATACTACCCGGCATTTCCGTTCGAATTTTATGCCACGCTTACAGATCGGGACCTGGCCGACATGTGGGCCGCTGTCCAGGAAGTTCCTCCATCCAATTTTGTGCCTGAAGAGAACGAGGTCCCTCTACCATTCAGCATTCGTCAGGGCGTGAAGCTCTGGCGCACCTTTTTCTACGAGCCTGTTGACTTCGTGGTCGACGAGACCAAATCGACATCGTGGAATCGTGGACGGTTTATGGTGGAGGGACCGGCCCATTGCGCTGCCTGTCACACGCCGAGAAACATTGCTGGCGGCTTGGATACTGACGCTCAGTTCGCTGGTGCCTCTGGGGGAGCTGCGGGTTGGACTGCACCCCCGATCACCACCGAGGCGCTTGCCGAGGCGGGCTGGACCAAGGAAAGCCTGATTGCGGCGCTACGCACCGGGCTTACCCCGACTGGCGATGCTTTTGGAGGTGCGATGGCTGAAGTCGTCCACCTCTCCACAAGCTATTTGATGGATCAGCATATCGAGGACATGGCTGAATTTTTGATGGATCAATGAAGTGATGTTAGCTTCGGTGGCTACAGGCCAGCCGGGTTCGCATCGACCGGCAGTCGTACGATCTCATCGCCGATGCCGACCTGCACCTCCCACTGCCCGGCCATCGGAAGCATCGCACTGGCTTGATAGGCTCCGGGACCTGCCGATAAGACGTTGGCTGGCACAGTCATCTGATGTCCAGTCATCACAATTTGAACCCGTGGATCGATGATATCGGCTCGATCCACGGGCAACCTGATGAATACGGTAAGGGTTCTATCGTCCGCCAAGCTGGCACTGACATTGACCGTGATGCCGGACGTATCGAGGGTGGCTACACTGGGCGTTCGCTGTGCGGGCTTGAAAACGAGTGGAATGCTCGCAAGGATCAGGACAAGGCCAAAAAACAAGGTCCCGACTGTCCACACCATCACCAACGAGACTCCGCTCGCCTTCTGGCGTCGGCTATTTCCTTTCGCTTTCACGATTCTTTCTCCGACACCGGCGCTTTGCGGCGAAGGGTTGGCCTCTCTACGAAATTCCAAGAAAGATACGCCAGGCTTCCGGCAATGATGCTCGACAGCAAGAAAAGCACTGCGACCTGCGGCCCAAGCCAGATGGGCTCCCGCGTCAGGACCTGTTGGACCGGCCATGCCATGAGGTAGATGCCGTAAGAGAGGTCGTGTCGCCGGGCGAATTTGGCGATGCGCCCCCAATTTTTGGCGCCTATATAGAGCGCTGCGTACCCAATCCCAATGATCCAGGTCACCTCCCCAAACCGGGTTCCCGTGCCAGCCACCGCCAAGGCAAGCGCCGCAATTGCCCAACCAAACCGTAGGGGTGTTATTTCCCCAAAACGCCGCGCCAGCACCCCGGTGAGAAAGGCAAATGCGAAACGGAAAAGGCTCTCGAGGGGCGTTTCACCAGTGGGATCGACCCCGACATCGGTGAACAGGGCAAGTCCGAACACCGCCCAAGCAATGGTGACGGCGGCCCGGTATCGTAAAAAGCCGAAAGCTGCTGCAGTGCCAAAGACGATATAACTCAGGATTTCATATTTGATGGTCCAGAGTGGCACGTTAACATTGCCTGGATATCGGCCGTGTTCGAACATGGACGGCAGGGCGGCCCCCTCGAAATTCCACGCTACGTTGAGAGGATAGAACCAGGTCTGGGAGTAGGAATAATACTCCCATAGAGAGGCATCCGTTGCGAAAGGACCGATAAGGAGGGCAACGAATGCGGCGCTGACGATCAGCGCGGGATAAATTCGCAGGAATCTATTCCGGACAAACCGGCCGAGTCCCCGCTCCAACACGCTGTGCGTGAGCATCGCGCCCGATATGACAAAGAACACGTTTACTGCTGTTGCCCCCAGATCGTAGGCGGCCCAGCTCAAGGGATCGTAACTCGGTGAGTTTAGGCCCAAAAGCAGCGAATGGGAGAGCACCACACTCAACGCAGCGATCAAGCGCACGGCATTGTAACTGTTGTGGGGGGGGCCGAAGGCGGTCGAAAGCATAATGGGCGTGCCCGCGCCAGAAGCTGACGCCGGCCCATCGACGGGTCGGTTCATTGGTCATACCGGAATCTGATGTTGGATTACATCTCGTCACCGCTGAACCGATGTTCGGCGGGTCAGAAAACAGAGTTATGCGCTCTGTTCCGGTCTCGGGGGCTGATCAATTGGTGCAGGACGGTCTGATATCTGTGTCCTGACATAAGAATGTTTCCACGACCGCAGCCAGTCGGGTGGGCTCACCCAGCGGACGTTCACGATTATGGGCGTTTCATGGACGTGGTCGGTGTTGTCGTGCTGGCCAGAGCCAAATGTGCTGGCCTTTTCGATCTGCGGATCTGGATTCCAGTCGATTGCGGTCAAAAGAGTTTCCGAACTGGGACCATGCAGTGGGGCATGGGCCGCCTGCAGAGGCAGCGCGACAACGATTACCCATGCCACAACAAGGAGGCGCAGGAACGATTGCCAGGAAATGTCTTTCGCCTCTGGACCGATCACTGCCGCAATTTACACCAATATCCTGAATACCTTTGCCAGCATAGTGAACCGAATCGATCAGGTCCACCCGCCCACCTGCTGAAACGCCGACCATGGAAGATTTCTCATCAGTCTGATGCCGCAATTTGCGAAATTGATCCTTCTTCCATTCTTGGTCGTGCTCAGCCTTCTGGCTGCGCCGAGCGCCATGAGTTCGCCTCCGCAAGATGGGCATCATACGGCTGCGCACCACAACGACGTGGAGCACGATTTAAATGGCCACGAGGAGTGTGCAGCGATTGCCTGCTGCCTGATGCCTGCCAACACAGCTCGCCTGACACTCTTGGAACGAACGGCTGTTCTGGTTGATGCCTATCCTTTCCTGCACAGAAGCGGCGAATATCCGCAAGTTCCTGCCCCTCCTCCAAAGCCACTGGTTTGAGCCGCGATATCGATCAATTTCAAACCGGAGAATACCAATGAAGACGTTCAAAACCCTCGGCCTCGCCATCCTCTTTGCCAGCACTGCGTCCATTGCGATGGCGCAGGGCATGGATCATTCCAACATGGATGGCATGTCCATGGACGGGATGAGCATGGATGCCGATGCCAATGAAAGCTCGGATTTACCCGAAATCTGTCTCGAGAACTCCGACCACATGGCCGGCATGTCGATGGACATGGATATGGGTGCAATGATGGAAGGCATGAGCGAGGGCCACCAGGCCATGATGGCCGATATGGGCGCTATGCATAACGATATGATGGCGGCCATGATGGCCGAAGATTTCGATGTCGCCTTCATTTGCGGCATGATCCCACACCATCAAGGTGCTCTCGCGATGGCCAACGCGGCGCTCGAATATGCCGAGGACGAATGGGTAAAGGAAATCGCCCAGGAGATCGTCGACGCCCAAGAGCGTGAAATTTCCGAAATGCTTGAATGGCTTGAGGCCCGATAAGTCTTTGATGGCCGGGGTGCCTCCCCGGCCATTTACTTGCCACCCGAGGTTCATTCGTCGTTAAGGGCGGCGCATTTGCGGCGACATGAAGCGTCCGAATCTATTTTTGACCGTTGTTCGCCTTCGGTACTTACATTAGCGTCGAGATCGGCGTTTCCAGTTGATCGCTTCGGGCCCCGCAGCAGCGCTCCCCCAGACTCTTCTGAAGTTCACTCCCCGAAATTACACTTTCTTTGACCAATTTATCGGCGAGCCGGAGTACGGCGTCACGCTCCCTACCCACAATATCGATGGCACGATCGAGCAAACGTTTGAGTTCCATTTCAATGGTGGTCACGAGAGATTCAGAGCGAAGGTCGCGATAAGCTATGCGTCGTGACACCAAAGTCTCGCCGAGGCCTTGGTTTTCAATGGCTGCTAGTAAAAGGTCTGTGGCACAGGCCAGGTCTCTCTCGGCTCCCGCGTTGGGGCCGGCTCCCACGACCATATCAGCGGCTCTGCCACCCAACATGACAGTGGCGACATCCTCGAGCACTTCGCGTGTCGGCACGAGGCTCGGCACGCTGGTCCGCGTGTAACCACCCACGGACCCATTAGGCACAATCGTGATGGTGTCGACCGTATGGCCAAGCCGATGGGCGACGAGAGCATGACCGATTTCGTGAATGGCAATTGCTCGCACGTCTTGAGGAGAGCGATTGTCAGGTGGCAGCATGTGAGCGACAAGGTCGGCCAATACCATCGGCCGACCTTCGATCCGTGCCGTGGCACGCGCCGCATTGACCCAGCCTTCAATCATCGCCGGCGTTGCCCCCCGACCAAGCTGCACGATCTTCTGGAGATCGACGTCCGCCAAATCACTGCCGAGCCAGTATCGAAAGACGGCAAGAATCTCTTCTTCGGTGGAGGGCGGCAGAATGCTGATGCGTTGTTGCAGTCTACCGGGACGGATCAGCGCGGCATCGAGACGGTCGTAGTAATTGGTGGCACCGATCAGCAAAACATTGCGCCCCGATTTGCGAAGTCTATCGATTTCCATCAGAAACAGGGTGATGACTGGGGTCCACCAGTCGCGGCCCTTGGCGTCCATGGTTTCCCGATCAGGCAGCGCGTCGAGCTCGTCGAGGAAACCAATGGCCGGTTCGGAAGCAAGGATTTGGTCGACAAACGCTTTAACATTGCGGGCCACACCGCCAAGAGCACCGTCCCCGGTAGTAAACCAGCCGCCAATGCTGCTGGATACAAAAGTCCAACCGGCGGTCGCCGCAAGGCTGTTGGCAATCAACGTCTTGCCTGTCCCCGGCGGTCCCTCAAGCGTAATGAAAGGCACTTGACCGATATCAAGGTCACCGGCCTGGACAGCGGAGAGATTACTGAGCACCTGATCCGACCATTGTCGGACCGGGCGCGTCACAGGCAGCACGTCCAGCCGTGGCACGTCGGGCGCCATTATAGTTTTCTCGCGGTCGACCGCACGCTGCAGTTTGGCAACGCATTCACCGGCAACTAAACCGCGCCGAATCGAAGCTAGGATAATATCGAGTTTCAGCCGCGCCATCTCCGGTGTTACCCCTCTGGCTATTCCGCCGGTCACACGCCGAATGGTCTTGCGCAGCAGCGGCGCTGTCATTTGAGGAAGCTTTACCACGACGTCGGCAACCGCCAGAACGGCATCGTCGAGCAGTCCGTCCGGGTCATGGGTAATAAACATTAGGCTATGGTCGCTCTGCAGCATGCCGAGTTCATCCCTGCCCGCCCGACACCGAATGCCACCGGACTTTTTGAGTTCGGTCACCTGAACAACTACGGGCGCGCGGTCCATCGCCTTGACGACATCGGCCACAGGATGAACCCAGTCGGCACTAGGCACGCACAGAACAAAGACGCCGGGATGCTGTTTGAGTTGGGAGCGCATAGGTCGGCTCAGGGCCGTTTCGAGCGCCATTTTTGCCAGCGCCGTTTCGGCGTCCTCACGCTGCGGTTCTTTGGGGCTGGGCTTGAACCGCTGCGGAATCTCATCGGCGAACTCATCGATATTGGGAAGGTCGATCACAGGAATACCTCCGCGCCGCGAGCAGGACTCGCTCGCGCGCAAGAAAGAGAAAAGGAAAGTGAATACGATCGGTGCCGCGTCAGGAGACGATCAGCACCGGTGTGTCCGGGTCGTAGCCGCCGTCCGGATCGATTGGCTGCCACCCGGCAAGGCCCCTGCCTTTCGAGCCACAGCAGAACTGGGCCGCAGCGCTTCCCGATCCGAAGACAAGGTCACGCATTACAGTGTAACTCTTGCCATCGGGCGCCAGGGTCAGCAGCCCGGAATGCAGCCATGCCGACCGCAGATAGCCTACCGATGCACTGGCCGAAGCAGCTGAAACCATCCGTATATCGGATCCGCGCAGCAGCACCCAGAGGTCATCGGCCTGCTTTGCGGCGAGCGCCACCAGGCCCGCGCCAAAGTTCATCTCAAAGACTTCGCCATCCGGCGCCGCGTTGAAGGGCCGAACAGACCCCATGCGCTGGGGCTCCGCACGAGGGCCGGAAAGGACCGAACGCATGCTACCTTGAGTGAAGAGAATGCCGCGGTGACGCAGGGCAAGACAAGCCTGCGCCACCATGGCGTCAAGAATGTTGTAGCGTTCGGGATCAATTTCGTATCCGTCCGGCACGCCATTGATTAGCCTCCGTTCACCGGATCCGGCAAGCCGGGACCACATGATCCGTTCGAGAGCCTTGGCGTCGTCGGCAGTAAGCGCGCAATTGGCATCGACAATCGCGACGACTGTATCCACAGATACGATCGGCTGGCGCCCATTGGCAACGCGAGCGCCAACGTCCGCTCCTGTGCCCACGTAGGCCCAAATATCATTCATCAGGACATAGATACCCGGCCGCCGCACGGCCTCAAGGCGCGCGAAGTCTCGGCGCTGGTCACCAGCACCGACAAAGACGGCGGCTGAGAAAGGGTTCATATTCACAGCCTCAATGCCAGGTTCGCCACCGATGGAACTGCTGATGTCTACCGATGACATAGACGCCTCCGGTCCGTCATCGTGAGGCTCACCGTCGATCGGGTTTCGAGGTCCCGAGCGACGCACAAGTGTAAACGCGTCAATGACGCCTGCGACCTCGGCCGTCAGAATGCCAGCATCCACCATCAACAACACCGCGCCAACAGGATCGGGATGATCAGGCAATTCGATGACGATGTCACCGAGCGTGGCGCTACCGGTCGCATCGACAACGCTCAGGATCTGCACCTGCGTCGAAGGCGAAATCAGCGCATGCTGGACCAAGCCGTTGACGAGCGGCGAGCCTTCGGAGGGGAAAGTGACGGAAAGGGACTTGTGCGGCGCACTAGCACCGGTAGAAGAAAAGATAGCCATGTTAGCCTCTGCACATTCAGGGGTTTCATGGTCAGGTCGACGGCGGGTTTGCAGACCTTCCGTCGGCCGCCTGTTGCAGCAGGGGGTTCCGACCAGACGCGCCATTGGGCACGACGCTCTTAGAAGTCGGGATCCATTTCGAAAAGTCAAGGCGCCCCCAAGGCCGCCTTGAGGCTATCTCGCCATAAGGTTAACGCTGGATTTTTTCGCTGATTTTTCCTTTGGCTGGCAAGGACTTGCGGTGCTCTCGGTTTAAGTCAACAATCCCGCCATGGTCTCCGGCAAAGGATTCGACAAGCGGCATACTTGCCAACATGCGTAAGAATTCCGAGAACTCGCCATGTAGTTTTCAGTAAAGCAGCACAACGACTCGCCTCAATGGGTTAAGTGGTGCTGCCCTGTCGACAGCACCGTTTGGCGATGGCGGCAGCCCAATCGGCAGACCCTTTGCAGCAAGCTTGCATGACATCATGCTAGCAATTTAGCTCTGGTCTAAGTCGTCGTCTTTAAGGCGAGGGGATGTCGGGATATCGCGTCCGTAGTGCCGAAGAAGCAGAACAAGCGCCTCGTGCATCAGAGTTTCCGCTGGCTTTTCGGTATCGAGAGCAAGTTGCTTGAGGGCGCGACGCTGAGGCTTGGTAAAGCGAACCAGCACCTTTCCCAAAGTGGTCTCGTCCTCATTGTCCGGCAGATCGGATCCCGATAGACTAGGTGCAAACCGGTTCATTGCGGCGCTCCATTCGTAACAAGCCGATCCCACAAACGATGCCACAGAACGAGATACTCTGCCGACGCCGCACCAACCGGCTCGTATTCGATGACGCCTTTCCCTTGGGCCGTCGCCAGCACGATCGATTGTCGCGTGCTGATCTGACCGCGCCAGACATGGGGTGTCCGGGTCTGAAGGATCTCACGGGCATCTCGCACTGTAGGCGCATCGATCATGCTCCGCCGAGGCTGGGCTGCGGTGATGGCGGTCAGGAAGGGTGCTCTGCCGGCATCGAGCTGTCGGATCCAGGCCTGCGCCGTGGAAAGGTCGAAGACGCTGGGCCGCGCCAGCAAGACAAACAGGTCGGTGGCGCGCACGAGCGCTGGCCAAGCCTCCCCCGGTTGCTGGGGGTGATCGATGAGGATGAGATCGAATCCAGCTTTGCGGCCCGTTTGGCATTCCAGTTCGAGATGATTGTAGGCGCACTGTTTGACGGTGATGCCAGGATCCGATCCACGGATCCGCTTCCATCCCGAGACTGACCGTTGCCGGTCACAATCGAGGATGAGCACATGCATCCCCTTCTTTGCGGCAATGACCGCCAACTGACTGGTTGTGGTGCTTTTTCCGGCCCCGCCCTTGCCCACGCAGCACAAAGTCTTGCATGCGCCAAACCGGCGGTCGCGTCGGAACAGGGTCCGCAATCCGGCGCGAAGCCATACGCGGTCCACGCCGGGATCAACTGCTCCTTCAGCCAGCAACAAGGTTTGAGCGGCCTTGGCGCCCAGCACTTTCGCGTGCGCCGCAACGGGCAACACAGTGCGCGAGTGTGAGTGGAAAAGATCCAGACTGAGCTTCATCGGCATTCTCCGTGCCTTTGACCATGAGTCTAAAGGGTAGCGGAGAGGCGATCGGAACAAAAACGTATTTTTGTAGAAGAAATCAAAAGGTTGATCTCACCAATCAGAAAGCTCGGTGCAGCCTGTCATAAGGTAGGGCGAACTGGCAATCAGGTATTTTGCTAGCATTATAGCTTTATCTACCCTCATCAGCACGGTTGATGTTGGAGTTTTCAGATCGTTCGTCCCTCTTTCCTTGCTTCCTGCCGCAAGACGTTCGTTACCTTGCGTTAAGCACGCAGCTAGGCCGAGCTTGCGCAAAATAGCAGAACAGGTATGGTACGGTTTAGTAATATACCGTACCATAAGTTCAGAGTTGGAGGATGAATTGAGCGCAGAAATTGCCACACTTGAAAAAGTGAAGGACGCCGTCGAACGTTTGCACCGCGAGGGCAGAAAGGCAACGGCCAACGCCGTGATCTCAGCCATCGGCGGAGGATCAAAACCCACCGTGCTCAAACATCTCCAGACCCTGCGGAAACCGGCTGAAGCGGCAGACGACCAGATGCCGTCATCGGTCCTCGATCTCGCCAAGCCGGTCATTGCGGAAATTTTTGCGCAAGGGATCAAGGCCGAAGAATTGCGCCAACGCGAGAGCCAAGAGCGGTTCCATCGCGTGATGGGGGACCTCGAAGCCCAGATTGAAGAGATCGCGGAAGCAGGCGAAGTCCTGGAAACAGCAAATGGCAGACTGACGCAAAAGTTGGAGGAAAGGACCTCAAATCTCGCCACCGCGCGTCGCACCATTGCCGAGCAGCAAACCCATATCGAGCGTCTGCAATCCGATCTCACCCGGCTCCAGTCCGACCTTGCCCAGCGCAATGCCGCTGCCACCGAGCAGATCACCGGACTTCTGGATGATCTTGGCACAAAGATCGCCGGGATTGCCGGGCGGCTGGAAAGCGCTCCCCCGGTTCAAGCCGACGACAAGGTGAAGAAAGAGAATAAGGAGCAGGAGGGCTAAGTCTCTCCCGAGTCGCTCTGCGACGACAAAGCGGCGTCGATCCAATCTCGACAAAGATCGAGGGCAAACCGGTCCCGGTCGCCGCTGCGACATTCCAGTTCTTTCAACAGGGCGGTAATGGTGACGGTCCCCTGCCGCGACAAGAGCGCCAAGGTCGCCTCGGTCATTAGGCATCGCGCTCGGCTTTGGGTTGGAGGCGAGGTTTCTCGGACCCGTCGTTCCAATTGATGCTTTTCCGCGACAAGCAGCGCCTGCTGGGTTTGGATCGCGCTCAAAGCCCGCAGATTGTTAAGAAGCGCCGAGGTCATTGCGCGGCCTCTTTGCCGGGGTGCCCCACGCTAAACTGAGCGTCCTGGCTCCCGGGATAGATATCGTAGAAATTTCGGTGGGGGCGAAAAGGGCGCGACAACGCATTGCCCGGGACAACCATCGCTTCAAGATCCTTTTCAAGAACATGGCGACGCCACAGATCGCTGTCTTCGCCCATGGCCATATCTATCAAATCCAGAACAATCTCGGTCGATAGACTCTCGTCCTGATAGCGTCCGGCAAAAGGCATAAGTTGTGCGACGAGTCGCTCGAGGCGCGGATTGCTCCAATCGGCAACCCGCTTGAGGATATCCCGCCGCTCGTCTGGAGACGCCTCGTGGAGTATGGCGACCACCTCCCGCGCCGCGCTGACGACGCCACTCCGACCCATAAGATCAAGGCGCGAGCGCTTTGCATTAAGGCGTTCACGCAACCAAGAGCGCTCCGGCTCGGGCGGTACCGGTATGGGCATACCGTCGGCATCGACGAGGCTGAGGTCGCGCCACCCCTTGCATCGGGTAAGATAGTATAGCGCCCTTAAAGCCTCCCCCTCGAGCTCCCCATCGATCAGGATTGCGGTGCCGATATCGACCAGTATTGCGGTGCCGACTTTGAAAACGACGCCGACCCCCTCCACCGAGACACGGTCCTGCACGGCAATCCCCGCGCCCATCAACGCCGTCAGTGAGATTTCGAGCGATAGCGGGTTGGCGTGCTGATTGGCCTGCCACGACGTCAGGTTCGACATGGATTCCAGCTCAACATCAATCTCGTACTGCAGTTCACCAGCTCGCCGCTCAAGCGCGACAATTTCATCGACGATCTGCTCATGCGCGCGGCGCACCTGGCGCTGCCCATCACGGCGGTCCCTCAAAAGCTGCGCACCAGGAGTTCGGGATCCACGCAAGGTCTGCCGTGACAATTGGATTTCGGGTGGCAATGTGTCGTCGCGCAAGACATTCGGGCGGGGATCAAATGTCACATCTACCCCGCAGTCGGTTGCAATGGCGTTGAACAGCTCTGCTACGTGCTGCCGCACGCCAGCGCGAAACCACGTATCGACCTCGCGGCATTTCCCCTCGGAAAAGCCTGTATCGCTAAGAATTCGTGTCGCGATCAGACCGTGAATATGGTCGTTGGCCAACCCGTCGTCCGCCGACGAGGTTTCCCAGTCGACCTGAACAGGAAGCCCCAGTTCAACAAACGGACGATAGAGATTCTGCACAAATTTCGCGATCCGTTCGGTAGGCAAGTTTCGTGGCCATGTAATATCGAAGTACCGCGCTTCTCGCGCATCCTTGCGCTTCTCGGCTATACTGGCCGCCTCCCAAACGGTTTCGCGCGTCCAGACCGAGGAGTCGACTTCCTCGGGCAGCATCAGCCAGTGCTGCACATGGTTTACCCGATGGCCGTTCCGGTGTTTATCGCCGCGAATACCATCATGAATATCCGTTCCCATTTGGTAGGTGGAGCGCCCCGTTGCGCTCCAACCCTCGCGGCGCGAAACACCGCCAAAACTCACCCCAAGCAATCCCAAACTGACCATGACGCCTCGCAACGTGTTAGTGAATGAACACATTGCGAGGGTGCCCGACAGGTGTGAAAGTTACCAGATCACGACCGCGTGAACGCAGTCGAATTTAGCGGCGGGACTTGAGCCAATCAGCGAAGGACTTCACACGTCCGATTGGCACCTGGACCGCGTCGATGGCTTCCACTTCTTCAGAGGTCAGATCGTCGCTCATGTAGCCACGATGCACCTCTGAGGTTCGAGCTTCAGTATCGTCATCATGACCGACCCATTTGAGGATCGTATAGGGGTTCACGCCCGCGCTGTGACAGGCCTGGATGAAAAAGCCTCTAAAGGAATGAAAGCTGAGCTTGTGCTGACGGTGGGCGGGGACATCCCATTTGAGACGATGGGCATTGAAGAAATCCGCCTCGAAATGGATCTCGGGTTCTCCGACCGACCCTCCTTTGACATGCTGCGTCCAAGCTGGAAACGGACGATCATGGAGGGCCTTCTGATGGTTCCAGAAATCGAGAAAGCCAATCTCGACAAGTTGGCGGTGAAGCGGAATTCGCCGCAATGCGTTGCCGGTCTTGTATCCGACGATACCGTTTGTGTTTTCCTCCGCCTCAGCGATTTCGAGCACGAAAGTCTGACGCCCGAACCAGGTCTGCATTTGCTCAAACCGCAAAAGCCCGACCTCTGTCACGCGCATACCGGTATGCGCCGCGATCAAGGGTGCCCAATAGATATGGTCATCGGCAAAGATCTCGTGGCCGGGCGAATAGCGAAGGCGGCGTGAAGCACTGCCGGTATAAACCGGGCACGACATGACCGCGGCCACTTCTTCGGGTGAAAATGGGGCCTTTCCCTTGCTCTTTGTTGCCCGTTTCGATTGCGGAATGATCAGCGGCGGAGCTTGCCAGCTATATAGCCGTTTCTTCTGACCGTATCGCGCGATACGCGTGATGGCGCCAAGGTAGTTCGAATTGAGCGTCGTACGGGAAAGCCTGCGATAGTTGGCACCCTCTGCCTGCACCGCTCGGGTAAATTTAACAATATTGTCCGGTGTGGCGCGACCCTGCGCCTTGGGAATCTCCTGAACAAACTCATAGAGCCGGTCCCAGAACGTCAGGGGTATTCTAGGGGCCGCCAGTGTCCTTACTTCTGGACATAGATCCTCAAACAACTTCACAGCACGTTCGATATTGGACCTGTTGTCCGCCCCCGTGTTCTTGCCATCGTGTTTGAAATAATGCTCCATGAGGTAGCGCAGTGTGTAGATCGGATGCCCATCGTCAGAGGCTATCGCCTCATCAGAGGTCGTCGCCTTGATTGCTGCCGACCGGGGCTGCGAAGGTTCGGTAGGGACAGGTTTTCCAGGAACAGGTTTGCTCAATACGGTGCCGCCGAGCTCATCGAGCACAGCTTGGAACCCTGAAACATCGATCTCGGCAAGCTTACGGATCGTGGCGCTATCTTGCGTCTTTCTGTCGTCCGGCAGCCGGTCGTAATACGCTTCGCCTTCGACCGTGGCACGGTTGAGATGGACCAGTTCGGCATAGATTCCATCGAGGTTTTCGCCCAACCTCAATTCTTCGCGGGCACGGCGGATGATTTTGGATCCAACGCTTCCCAGCGCCCGACGGCGGACCAGATCCGCTCCGGTCATCTCCTCGGGCCGCAGCATCTGCTCGTCGATCAGCCGTTGCGTGAGATGCTTGAGCGCCTCCTCGGGCGCCATCCGCAGCAAGTCTTCAAACACTGCCAAGGCCTCCAGACCCCATTTGAGCGCCTCGGCCCGATCCTTGGTTCGCAACGACAGGCGCAAGACGTCACCTCTCACCTGGCCTATCCAGGCCCGGGGGATTCGCTTGCGCACATAATAGACCGCTCCGACCTTTTCCACATAGGCGCATTTGGCTGCCATGATTGTCTCCGACTCGCAAAAGCAAAACCGGAACGCCAAACGACACGTGCATCAGGCATGTGCACTAGTCGTCCGGATTCTCCGGGAGCTTAAGTCCTTGAAATCACTGGAATTTGGAACTGTGGCGGAGAGAGAGGGATTCGAACCCTCGAGACGGTTCCCCGCCTACACACTTTCCAGGCGTGCGCCTTCGACCACTCGGCCATCTCTCCGCGTGGGTGCCCGATTATCCGGCTTTGCGGTCGCTGCCAAGG
This sequence comes from Pelagibacterium halotolerans B2, assembly GCF_000230555.1. Classification (GTDB taxonomy): domain Bacteria; phylum Pseudomonadota; class Alphaproteobacteria; order Rhizobiales; family Devosiaceae; genus Pelagibacterium; species Pelagibacterium halotolerans. The sequence continues at coordinate 3,887,834 of NC_016078.1, forward strand.
GGCGTGGGGCAAAAAAGCTGCAAAACTTTTCTCCTGCGGTGTTTTGGGTATGGGAGAACCGCTTGGCCGGGTCCGCCACCAGGGCCCTGCCGGCACTTGGCGCCGGGCGGACAATTCGCGCAAACGTGAAAGCGCTCCAAGGGATCGTTCCGGCCTCCGGTGCGTTCAATCCGGGCAGATTAAGCAAGTTTTGAGATTCCGATTGCGCATCCCCCGGTCCTCCATGCTATTGTTAACAAAGCCTTTCGGAATGACAAAAACCCAATAAGGGGCCACGGACCGGAAGGAACAGGGACGAGTATCATGCGTGCTGTATTGAGAATATTGGCGGCGGCCTTTCTGGCCCTTGCGGTCGTGCTTCTGGTTGCCGATGGAACGGCCATGCTGGCCGCGAACGCCTTCATAGCGACCCCATTGGCGGCGACCATAGCCAGCCTGTTTCCGGGCACGCTCGAATCCATGCAACTGGCCGTTCAAGATAATGTGCATCCCTTGCTCTGGGAGCCCACGCTCACCACATTGCTGGCATGGCCCGGCTGGGCCGTGATCGGCGCTGTGGGGCTCGTGCTTGCCCTGCTGGGGCGCTCGCGGTCGCGCCGGCGCATGGTCAGCATCGACCAGTTCTGATGAGCCTCGCCGTCCCGGCCCCAAGGCCGAGGGGGCGCCAGGCGTGCAGAACCGGGCCGGGCATTTCACCTCCATGGGGAGTTCGCGCATGATCTTTTCGCTGTTTTCCAAGCCGTCCACCGTTCCCGCCCCCGGCACCGCTTTGCCCGGTCGCTCCGCGCAGATGGATGTGGCGGCCGACCATTTCGTCAATGGCAATCCGCTCAAGGGACCCTATCCGGAGGGCAGCGAGATCATCTATTTCGGTCTGGGGTGCTTCTGGGGCGCAGAGCGGCTGTTCTGGCAATTGCCGGGCGTTTATGTAACCGCCGTGGGCTACCAGGGCGGGGAAACGCAAAACCCCACCTATGAGGAAGTCTGTTCGGGCGGCACCGGCCACACAGAGGCGGTGATGGTGGTCTATGAGCCGCAAAAGATTTCCCTCGATACCCTGCTCAAAACCTTCTGGGAGGAGCACGACCCCACCCAGGGCATGCGGCAGGGCAATGATGTGGGCACCCAGTACCGCTCGGCCATCTACACCACGTCCCAGGCGCAGGCCGAGGCGGTGGGCATCAGCCGCGACCGTTATGCCGCCGAGCTCAAGGCCGCGGGCAGGGGAGAGATCACCACCGAAATCGAGCCCGCCGGTCCGTTCTATTTCGCCGAAACCTACCACCAGCAATATCTGGCCAAGAACCCCAACGGCTATTGCGGCCTCAAGGGCACCGGCGTCTCCTGCCCGCTGCCGGCCGCTTGACCCAGAGCGCTTCCAGCAAAAGTGGGTACCACTTTTGCGGTTCGGAAGCGCGACCAGCAAAGCACCGGCGCTTCCAGCAAAAGTGGGTACCACTTTTGCGTTCGGAAGCGCGACCAGCAAAGCACCGGCGCTTCCAGCAAAAGCATGTCCTCGGCCCGATCGGGGATGGGCACCACTTTTGCGGTCCGGAAGCGCGACCGGCAAAAGGTTTATTGCCAATTCCCTCAGGCCCGACTTATGGTCGGGCCTGTTTTTTGGGAGACGGGAAATGCTGCGTCTGTTGCTGGTCTGTGCCGCGCTTTTGGGAGCGCTTGTCCTTGCTTCCTGCGCAACCCTTTCCCAGGAACAGTGCGAGGCCGGAGATTGGCGCGCCATCGGCTTTAACGATGGTGCCGATGGCCGTCCGGCCGATCGCATATCGAGCCATGCCGAGGCCTGTTCGGAATATGGAATTGCGGTCGACAGCGCCTTGTATCAGACCGGCCGCGCCGAGGGCCTGGGCGTCTATTGCCGCCTCGGCAATGCCGAGCGGCAGGGGCGGTCGGGCGATCGCTACTATGGGGTGTGCGAGGGCGAACTGGGCGTTGCCTTTGCCCGCGTCCATGCCGCCGCCGGCGAGATCTACGATCGCCAGGCCGAGCTCAACAGCCTCGATAGCGAAATAGACGCCAAACTGGCCGAACTGCGAGGCGGCAATCCAACCCCTGAGCAGGTCGCGGCCCTGACGCGGGAACTGACGATCCTGCAGACCGAACGCCGCATGCTCGAGTTGCGCCTGCGCTCGGCCGAACAGCACCTCTCGGCGCTCCGCCGCCAGGAGGAAATCCGTCTCGCCCAGACCGGTATCGCCTACTGAACGAAAAAAAGGGGCTGAGGAGCCCCTTTTTGCCGGTTTCGGATTTTGATGGGGAACGCTGGCGGTTCCCTTCTTTCGCTTCCCCGGTGAAAACCGGGGTCCAGCAGTATGGCCTCTTGCGCCGACGCCCGAAAAGTACGCCCATGGGCTCCGGCTTTCGCCGGAGAAGCGAAGGAAACAAATCCAATTCCAGATAACGCCAAACGGCTCTATTGTTTGCTCACGCCTGAAACTCAGGCGCCCGGCTGCTTGACGATACGCAGATAGGGTTTGACCTCGTTCCAGCCTTCGGGGAATTTTTCCTTGGCCTGCTCATTGGTCACGGCCGGGACGATGATCACGTCTTCGCCGTTCTTCCAGTTGACCGGGGTCGCCACCTGATGGTTGGCGGTCAGTTGCAAACTGTCGATAACCCGCAGGATCTCGTCGAAATTGCGGCCCGTCGAGGCGGGATATTCGAGCTTGAGCTTGACCTTCTTGTCCGGTCCGACAACGAACACCGAGCGCACCGTCAGCGTGTTGTCGGCATTGGGATGGATCATGTCGTACTGGCGGGCGATTGTGCCGTCATCGGCAATCAGCGGGAAATTGAGGGCCGCCCCCTGCGTCTCCTCGATATCGCGCGCCCAACCCTCATGGTCCTCGATCTTGTCGACCGACAAGCCCAGAACCTTGACGCCGCGTTTTTCAAATTCGGGTTTCAGCTTGGCGGTATAGCCCAGTTCGGTCGTGCAGACCGGGGTGTAGTTCTTGGGGTGCGAAAACAGCACCGCCCAGCTTCCATCGATGTAATCGTGAAACCGGATTTCCCCTTCCGTGGTCTGCGCGGTGAAATCGGGCGCCGTATCGCCGATCAGAATAGCCATTTGCCTGTCTCCTTTTCCGTGCCCGAAGATCGGGTGATTGGATCAAAAACCGTCCAATGCAATATGGGCCTTATTGCGTTGCCATGAACAGTGCGCAGGGGAAATGTTTTGCCCATTTGCCCCGGACCGGGGGCAAGGCTTTGCCTTTGCCCGCACAACCTAACGGTCGAGGTGACCCAGATCGCGTTCCGGATCAATCAGGTCGCGCACCCTTTGTTTCAGCGTCTTGACGTCGGGAAACCCGCCATCGCGCTTGCGCTCCCAAAGCAGAGTGTCTCCGGCGGCAATTTCAAAGATCCCGCCCGTCCCTGGCACCAGCGTCACCCCCGCCAGTTCGGTCCCGAAAGTCGAGAGCAACTCCTGGGCCATCCAGCCCGAACGCAGCAGCCAGTTGCATTGCGTGCAATAGGTTATGGTTATGGCAGGTCTGCCGGGCTCCATGCTGTCTCGTCCTTTCCATGCCAGCCGATGCGGTATATCTACACCATGAAAAAGGGGAGACAAACCAGGTGCCGCCGCGTTCGGAAGCCACCCGCAACAAGCTCGACGATGCCGCCCGCGCCGGGTGGCTCTATTACGTTGCCGGCAATACCCAGGACGAAATCGCGCTAAAGCTCGGCGTCTCGCGCCAGAGCGCCCAGCGGCTCGTCTCGCTCGCCATATCCGAAAAGCTCATCAAGGTCCGCCTCGACCACCCCATCGCCGATTGCCTTGAGCTGTCCGCCCGGCTCAAGGAGCGCTTCGGTCTGCGCCTTGTCGAAATCGTTCCCTCCGATCCCGGTCATCCCGATACCACCCTGGGGGTTGCCGATGCGGCTGCCCTGGAGATCGAAAAAATTCTCTCCGGCTCCAGCCCCGTCATTCTCGGGGTCGGCACGGGCCGCACCCTCAAGGCCGCCGTGGATCTGCTCCCGGCCATGGATTGCCCCCAGCACAAGATCGTGTCGCTCACCGGCAATATCGCGCCCGATGGTTCCGCCGCCTTTTACAACGTCATCTTTTCCATAGCCGACAAGGTTAAGGCGCCGTCCTTTCCCATGCCCCTGCCGGTGATTGCCGCCACCGCGCGCGACAGGCAATTGCTGCACAGCCAGGTCGGCATCGAAAAAAACCTCGCCCTCGCCGCGCAGGCCAGCGTGTCCTTCGTGGGTGTTGGCGATCTGGGGCCCAACGCTCCGCTTTATGAGGATGGCTTCGTCACCCGCGCCGAACTCAAAGCCCTGCAAAAGGCTGGCGCGGTGGGCGAAATGCTCGGCTGGGTTTTCGATGCCGGCGGCGAGCTGGTCGCGGGCATGACCAATGAGCGCGTGGCCTCGGCCCCCTTGCCCTCGGGCGAGCGGGCGCTTGTCATCGCCGCGGCCCGCGGCCCCAACAAGGTCGCCGCCATCCGCGCCGCCGTCGCCCGGGGCCTCGTCAATGGCCTCATCACCGACGAAGACACCGCCGCCCAGCTTCTGGCCTGACCTCACCGCGCCCAGTACGTTCCTGACCTCACCTCCCCACCACCGTCATCCCGGGCGAAGACCCGGGACCCAGTACCCCCAGCACCGGCGACCCCGCCTCCGTGTCTTTCCAGAAACCATCATGATGCCGCCCCGCAAACGCGACCGCCGTGGCCCTCGTTCTGAGCAATTTCCCCAACCATGAGCAAAAGCCCCTTGACATTTCATTCAAGAAAATGAGTAATTGCCCATGCGTATAGCAAATGCTCATTAGAGCATATGGGAGGATTACCATATGAAATTACGCTCGATCATCATCGGGTCGTGTTCGCTGTTTGCCCTTGCGGCCGGCGCGCAGGCCCAGTCAATCACCATCGCCACGGTCAACAATGGCGACATGATCCGCATGCAGGGTCTGTCCGATCGGTTCACCGAACAGACCGGCATCGCCCTCGAATGGGTGACGCTGGAAGAAAACGTCCTGCGCCAGCGCGTCACCACCGACATCGCCACCGGCGGTGGCCAGTATGACGTCATGACAATCGGCGCCTACGAAACCCCCATCTGGGCCGCTCAGGGCTGGCTTGCCCCGCTCGACGATCTGGGTGACGACTACAACGCCGACGATCTGATCCCCGCCGTGCGCGAGGCTCTTTCGGTCGATGGCACCCAGTATGCCTCTCCGTTCTATGCGGAAAGCGCAATGATCATGTACCGCACCGACCTCTTCGAAGAGGCCGGTCTGGAAATGCCGCAGGAACCCACCTGGGAATTCATCGGCGAAGCGGCCCGGGCCATCACCGACCGCGACAATGAAATCTACGGCATCTGCCTGCGTGGCAAGGCCGGCTGGGGCGAGAACATGGCGTTCATCACCGCCCTTGCCAATTCCATGGGCGGCCGTTGGTTCGATATGGATTGGGAACCCCAGTTCGAAAGCCCCGAATGGAACGAAGCGCTCACCTATTACGTCGACCTGATGACCGATGCGGGCCCTCCGGGTGCCTCGTCCAACGGGTTCAACGAAAATCTGGCGCTGTTCCAGCAGGGCAAGTGCGGCATGTGGATGGATGCCACCGTCGCCGCTTCCTTCGTCTCCAACCCCGATGAAAGCCAGGTCGCAGACAGCGTCGGTTACGCGCTGTTCCCGACCAATGGCGAGTTCGACAACCACGGCAACTGGCTGTGGGTCTGGTCGCTGGCCGTCCCGGCAAGCTCGCAGAACGTCGACGAAGCCAAGCAGTTCATCGAATGGGCGACCTCGGAAGCCTATCTCGAAATGGTTGCCGAGGAAGAGGGCTGGGCCAACGTTCCCCCGGGAACCCGCACCTCTCTCTATGAAAACCCGGCCTATATCGAAGCGGCCCCGTTTGCCGAAATCACCCTTGAGGCAATCGAGGCGGCCAACACCACCAACTCCTCGGTACAGGATGTGCCCTATGCCGGCGGCCAGTTCGTGGCGATCCCCGAATTCCAGGGCATCGGCACTTCGGTCGGCCAGATCTTCTCGGCGGCTCTCGCCGGACAGGTCAATGTCGACCAGGCCCTCCAGCAGGCCCAGCAGTCCGCCCGCATGGAAATGGACCGCGCCGGTTACTACCGTTAGCGCCTAAACTGGAGGGGCCGGGCCATACCGGCCCCTTCATTTCGCGATCCCCCCAATCGCGCGCCAAGGTCAGGGAGAGGACAATGGCAACAGCTCAAACCCAAACAGCGGCCCGGTTCATGATGGCCCCTTCGGTCATCGCGCTTTTGATCTGGATGATCGTGCCGCTTTCGATGACCGTCTGGTTCTCGTTCCAGTGGTACACGGCCTTCCGCGCGCCTGAATTCACCGGCTTTGCCAACTACACCTATTTCTTTGCCAACCCCAACATCTGGACGGTGTTTCTAAACACCCTGATCCTTGTGGGGGGCGTGCTGGCAATCACCCTTGTCGGCGGCACCTTGCTGGCGCTGCTGCTCGATCAGCCCATGTTCGGGCAGGGCATCGTGCGCCTTCTGGTCATCGCCCCGTTCTTTGTCATGCCCACCGTGTCCGCGCTGGTGTGGAAGAACATGCTCATGCACCCGGTCAACGGGCTCTTCGCCTGGATCGCGCGAACCTTCGGCCTCCAGCCGGTCGATTGGTTCGCCCACGTGCCGCTGTTTTCGGTCATCATCATCGTTGCCTGGCAATGGCTGCCCTTTGCAACGCTCATCCTTCTGACCGCGCTGCAATCGCTCGATGAGGAACAGCGCGAGGCCGCCGGCATGGACGGCGCGGGACCCATATCGCTGTTTTTCTACATAATCCTGCCCCACATGAGCCGCGCGCTCACCGTGGTCATGCTCATCCAGACAATCTTCCTGCTCTCGGTGTTTGCCGAAATCTTCGTCACCACCAATGGCGGGCCGGGCGTCGCCACCACCAATCTGCCGTTCCTGATCTATCTCCAGGCCCAGTTCCAGTATGATTTCGGTCTGGCCTCGGCCGGCGGCATCGTCGCCGTCATCCTCGCCAATATCGTCGCGATCTTCCTGCTTCGCGTCGTCGGCAAGAATCTGGAGGCTTGAGACATGGCCCGTGCTATTTCAACCCAAAGGAAGATCGGCTTCACGGCCTTTGCCTGGCTCATCGCCTTTGTGATCTTTTTCCCGATCCTCTGGACGTTCCTGACCAGCTTCAAGACCGAGGGCACCGCGATTGCCACCCCGCCCCAGTTCCTGTTTTTCAACTGGACGACGGAAAACTACGCGACGGTCCTCGAGCGCTCGAACTATTTCCGCTTTCTGGGCAATTCGATCATCACCGCGGTCGGCTCGACCCTTTTAGGTCTGGTGATCGCCATTCCCGCCGCCTGGGCCATGGCGTTTTCGCCGACAAAGCGCACCAAGGACATCCTGATGTGGATGTTATCGACCAAGATGCTGCCCGCCGTCGGCGTTCTGGTGCCCATCACCATGCTGTTCCGCATGGCCGGGCTCACAGACACCCATCTGGGGCTCACCCTGGTCCTCACCCTCATCAATCTGCCCATTATCGTCTGGATGCTGTTCACCTATTTCAAGGAAATCCCCGTCGATATCCTCGAGGCCGCCCGCATGGATGGCGCGTCCCTCCGTCAGGAGGTGATCTATGTCCTCACCCCCATGGCCATCCCCGGCATCGCGTCCACAATGCTGCTCAACATCATCCTGGCCTGGAATGAATCGTTCTGGACCATCGTCCTGACCACCACCCAGGCAACCCCGCTGCCCGCGTTCATCGCGGCTTATTCTTCGCCCGAGGGCCTGTTCTGGGCCAAGCTTTCGGCAGCATCGATGATGGCCATTGCGCCCATCCTCATCATGGGCTGGTTCAGCCAGAAACAATTGGTCCGCGGCCTGACCTTCGGCGCGGTTAAGTAGGGAGGTAAGGAAATGGGATCGATCACACTCAAGAACGTCCAGAAGAGTTTTGGCGGCGTCACCGTCATCCCCGATATTTCGCTTGAGATCGAGGACGGCCAGTTCGTGGTCTTCGTCGGCCCCTCGGGCTGCGGGAAATCGACCCTGCTGCGGCTGATCGCCGGGCTCGAGGACGTCACCTCCGGCCAGATCCTCATCGACGGCGTGGATATGTCAAAGGAGGCTCCCGCCCAGCGCAAGCTTTCGATGGTGTTCCAGTCCTATGCGCTCTATCCCCATATGAGCGTGCGCGGCAACATCGCCTTTCCTTTGAAGATGGAAAAGGCGCCAAAGGAAAAGATCGACGCGGCGGTCGACAACGCCGCCTCGATCCTCAATCTCACCGATTATCTCGACAGGAAACCCCGCCAGCTTTCGGGCGGCCAGCGCCAGCGCGTCGCCATCGGCCGCGCCATCGTGCGTCAGCCCAAGGCGTTCCTGTTCGACGAACCGCTCTCCAACCTCGATGCCGCCCTGCGGGTCAACATGCGGCTCGAAATTTCCGACCTGCACAACAAACTCAAGACCACGATGGTCTATGTCACCCACGATCAGGTCGAAGCCATGACCATGGCCGACAAGATCGTGGTGCTGCACGCCGGCCGTGTCGAGCAATACGGCTCTCCGCTCGAACTTTACACAAAGCCCGCCAACATATTCGTCGCCGGCTTCATCGGAAGCCCGAAGATGAATTTCATCGAAGGTGCCGAGGCGAAAAAATTCGATGCCCACACCATCGGCATCCGCCCCGAACATCTCGCCGTCTCCAAAGAGGGCGGCATCTGGTCGGGCACGGTCAAGGTGTCCGAGCATTTGGGGTCCGATACCTTCTTTCATATCGATGTCGATGGCATCGGCACCCTGACCGCCCGCGCGGCGGGCGATGTGCCCTTCAAGCACGGCGAAACGGTCACCCTCTCCCCCCAGGACGACCGCATCTACAAGTTCGACGCGTCGGGCAATGCCCTCTAGAGCGTGTCCAGCAAAAGTGGAAACGGTTTTGCGGTTCGGACACGCGACAAAACAAAGGTTAAGAGCCGAGGATTTGATCCAATCAAATCCTGAACGGCTCTAACGCAAAGAACACCATTCGAGGATCAGCGGCAATATGAGTGTCAGACTAGCGGCAAACTCTCTCTCCTCCTTGCCCGGTTCGGTCGCCGTGCCGCGCTATGATCGCTCGGATCTCGCGGCGGGGATCGTCCATTTCGGCGTTGGCAATTTCCATCGCGCCCACCAGGCCGTCTATCTCGATGATCTTTTCAATCTCGGGAAGGACCACGATTGGGGAATCGTGGGGGCTGGCGTGCGCGCCAATGATGCCGAAATGAAAAAGATCCTCGCCGCGCAGGATTACCTCTCGACCATTGTCGAACAGGAAGCCTCGGGCACTTCGGCCCGCGTTACCGCCCCCATGGTCGATTTCCTCGATCCGGGCGACCCGGTCGCGATAATCGCCAAACTCGCCGATCCCGCCATTCGCATCGTCTCGCTCACCATCACCGAGGGCGGGTACTATCTCGACGCCGCCGGTGCGTTTAACCCCACCCATCCCGATATCGTCGCCGACGCCGCAAACCCCGCAGCGCCCAGAACCGTTTTCGGTCTCATCCTGGCCGGTCTCAAGGCGCGCCGCGAAGCAGGGGTCGAACCCTTCACCATAATGTGCTGCGACAACATCCCCCACAACGGCAAGGTGACGCTGAACGCCGTGGCGGGCTTGGCCGATCTGTTCGACAGCGAAATGGCCGATTGGGTCCGCCGCTCAGTCGCCTTCCCCAATGGCATGGTGGACCGGATCACCCCGGCAACCTCGGATCGAGAACGCGCCATGGTCTCCGACGAATACGGCATCGCCGATGCCTGGCCGGTGTTTTGTGAAACCTTCAGGCAATGGGTCCTCGAAGACAATTTCCCCACGGGCCGCCCCGCGCTGGAAAAGGCCGGCGTCACCTTTGTCGATGACGTCTCCCCATGGGAGCTGATGAAGATTCGCATTCTGAACGGCGGCCACGCCGCCATCGCCTATCCGTCGGCGCTCATGGACATCCACTTTGTCCATGAGGCCATGGAACACCCCCTGGTTGCCGCCTATCTCGAAAAGCTCACCAAAGACGAGATCATCCCCGTCGTCCCCCCGGTGCCCGATACCGATCTCGACGACTACCGGCGCCTTATCGCCGGGCGCTTCGCCAATCCAAGGATCGGCGATACCATCCAGCGCCTGTGCCTGGATGGCTCCAACCGACAGCCCAAATTCATCCTGCCCTCGGTCGAGGATCGCCTCAATTCGGGTGCCTCGGTCAAAGGGCTGGCGCTGGTTTCGGCCTTCTGGTGCCGCTATTGCTACGGCGTCACCGATTCAGGAACCCCCATCGCGCCCAACGATCCGAACTGGGACCGTCTCCAGGCCGCCGCCATCCGCGCCAAGGACGATGCAAAGGCGTTTCTCGGCATGGACGATATTTTCGGCGCCGCTGCGGACCATCCAACCTATGTCGCGGCCTTTACCAACGCGCTGCGCACAATCTGGGAATTTGGCGCGCGCGAAACCCTCACCCGCTACATCCAGGGCAAGCTTTGATGGAGGGTGCGCCGGCCCGCCGATCTGAAGGGCCCGGGCCCGCGCTCGTCATCTTCGATTGCGACGGCGTTCTCGTCGATTCCGAACCCATCGCCATCGACGTTCTTGTCGAAACCGTCGCCGCCCTTGGCGTTCACATTTCCACCAACATCGCCTATCGCGATTTTCTCGGCCGCACGCTCAAGACGGTCTCGGCCTCCCTGGCCGCCGATCACGGCGTCACGATGGACGACACCGCGCTCGAAGATATGCGCCATCGTCTCTATGCCCGCTACAAGAGCGCGCTCAAGCCCATGCCCGGCATCGCCGATGTCCTCGATACCCTCGATATCCCTGCCTGCGTCGCCTCATCGAGCGTTTACGAGCGCATCGAAATCAGCCTCAAACTGACCGGGCTTTACGACAGATTTGCCCCCGACATTTATTCGGCCACCATGGTCGCGCGCGGCAAACCCGCCCCCGATCTCTTCCTTTTTGCCGCAGAGCAGATGGGTTTTGCCCCCGCCGAGTGCGTGGTCATCGAAGATAGCCCCGCCGGCGTTGCTGCCGCCAAGGCAGCGGGCATGGCCGTCATCGCCTTTACCGGCGGCAGCCATATCGGCCCCGCTGGTCTCAAGACGCAACTGGCCGCATTGTCCCCCGACGCCCTGATCGACGATTTGCACAATCTCCCCGGTGCTCTAAGGTCGCTCCCGAGGAAGATTTCGCGTATCTAGAGGCCATTGCATGACCGCCCTTCTGGTTGCCGTCGATGTGGGAACGACCAGCGCAAGGGCCGGGGTGGTGACCGCGCAGGGCGATATTTTGGGCCGCGCCCAAGCGCCCATCGATATTCGCCGCGAAGGCGCCATCCGCGCCGAGCACCGCTCGGACAACATCTGGTCCGCCGTTTGCACCGCAGTGCGCGAGGCCATCGCCACCGCCAATGCCGATCCGCTTTCGGTCAGGGCCATCGCCTTTGCCGCCACCTGCTCGCTTGTCGTTCTGGGCAGGGACGGGGGCTCTTTGCCCGTCGGCCCCGATGGCGAAGAGGGTTGGGACACGATCGTCTGGCTCGATCACCGCGCCATGGCCGAAACGACCGAGATCAACGCCACCGGCCATAAGGTCCTGCAATTTTCCGGCGGCGCGCTCAGCCCGGAAATGGAAATTCCCAAACTGCTCTGGCTCAAGCGCAACCTGCCTGCTATCTGGCAAAAGACCGGCTACATGTTCGACCTCGCCGATTTCCTCGCCTGGAAATCGAGCGGCTCGCTTGAACGCTCCCAATCGACCCTCACCAGCAAATGGAGCTTTCTCGCTCACGAGCCCGATGGGTGGCCCACCGATTTTCACTCCGCCATCGGACTTGACGATCTGCTCACCCGCGCCAGCCTGCCGCGCACCGCGTCCCCCATCGGCGCCCCGCTCGGAACCCTGACCGCAAAGGCCGCGCGCGAGCTTGGCCTGCCCCGTTCGGTCGTCGTGGGCACCGGAATGGTCGATGCGCACGCCGGTGCTTTGGGCGTGCTGGGTGAGTACACCGAGGATCCATTGGGCGTCGATCGGCATCTGGGGCTGGTCGCGGGCACCTCCAGCGCCGTCACCGCTCTGGCCAAAGATCCCCGCCCGACCCCCGGCCTGTGGGGACCATACCATGGCGCAGTTCTCCCCGGCTTCTGGCTCACCGAAGGCGGACAATCCGCATCGGGCGCCGCGCTCGATTACATAATCCGCGTCCACGCCTCGGGCGCCGCGCCCACCCCCATCATGCACGCTGAAATCATCAACCGCATCAAGCGCTTGCGCGAGACCGACCCCGACCTCGCCCCACGCCTCCACATCCTCCCCGATTTCCACGGCAACCGCTCCCCCTTCGCCAATCCCGCCGCGCTCGGGGTCATTTCCGGCATGAATCTCGATTCCTCTTTCGACGGGCTCTGCAAGCTCTATTGGCGCACCGCCGTCGCCATAGCGCTGGGCGTCCGCCATATCCTGGAAACCCTCAACGCCACCGGCTATGCCATTGATACGCTGCACGTCACCGGCGGCCACACCCGCAATCCGCTCTTGATGGAACTCTACGCCGACGCCACCGGCTGCACCGTGCATGAACTCCCCGACGCCGACGCCATGATCCTTGGCACCGCCATGGCCGCCGCCACCGCGGCCGGCCTCTACCCCCACCTCACCGCCGCCGCCCACACCATGCGCCACGCCTCGGTCACCCGCACCCCGGACCCCACCCGCAAGGCGCGCTACGACACCGATTACGCGGTGTTCTTGAAAATGCACGCCCACCGGCGCGAGATTGAATCGATGTTGTGAGCGGGATTCTGGCTTTATCCGCACCCATCGCTGCTCCGGCGAAAGCCGGAGTCCAGCAGCCCCAGAATATTCGCTGACACCGACGAATGTCAAAAAAGTACGTCATCATGTCAAAAATCATTGACATAAAGCCAAAATTGTCCCACACAGAGCCAACAATATCTTCCATTGGGGCGCGTGATGAGCTTTCGGGAAAAGAACGCATGGATTGCGGTGGTGACCACGCTGGTCATCTGGACGGTCTATTTCTGGCAGGTGGGCAACGCGGCGCTGTCTGGCACGCTCGATGGCGATGCAATCTTCTGGCTTTTCGTCTGGTGCCTTGGCATTTCCATCGCCATCATGCTGCCCATAAACATCGTCGCCGCAATCCTTGCCCGCCAGAACATGGACGCCCCGCCCGATGAGCGTGAGCGCGAAATCGATGCCAGGGCCAACCGGGCCGGCCTGATCCTGCTTGAAATCCTTATGGTCGGGATCATTCTTTCAAGCGGTTTCGTCAGCGATTTCGCCCGGCAGACCTATCAAGCCGATCCGGCCGGCGCGACGGCGATCATCTTGATAAATCTCACGCTTTTTGCCCTGGCCTTCTCGGCGCTGGTCCGCGAGATCATCCAGATCGTCCATTTCAGGATGCTCGACTGATGGCCCGCCCTCCGATCACCAACCAGATCCGCCGCCTGCGTTTCGAGCACAACGAGATGACCCAGCAGGAACTGGCCGACCGCATCGGCATGACCCGCCAGACAGTGGCGTCCATCGAACACAACAAATATTCCCCCTCCCTCGAAGCGGCCTTCCGCATCGCCGAAACCTTCGGCGTGCCCATTGGCGAGGTGTTTTTCTGGAAGGCCGGGGAGAGCGAAAAATGACGATTCCCACCACCATGAAAGCCGCCATCGTCACCGCTTATGGCGGGGCGCAAATGGTCGAAATCCAGTCCCGCCCGGTCCCGGCACCGCGCGAGGATGAAATCCTTATCAAAACAATCGTCACCACCGTCAATTCCGGCGATGCCCGCATGCGCGCCCTCGATGCGCCGGCGGGCATGAAAACCCTCATGCGCCTCGCCATCGGCATCACCCGCCCGCGCCAGCCGATCTTCGGCACCGAGATCGCCGGAACCGTCGTCGCCATCGGCCCCAAGGTTGCGCGCTTCGCCATCGGCGACGACGTGATCGCCTTCCCCGGCACCGGGCTCAGATGTCACGCCGAATATGTCGCCGTCTCCGAGCGCAAACCCATCGTCAAAAAGCCGCAAAACCTTTCCTTCGAAGAGGCTGCAGGCCTGTGCTTCGGCGGCACGACAGCCTTGCACTTCCTCCGCAAGGCAGACCTCAAACCCGGCGAGCATATCCTCGTCATCGGCGCCTCGGGCGCCGTCGGCTCGGCCATGGCGCAACTGGCAAGCCATTTCGGCGCCAGTGTCACGGCCGTAACAAGCGCCGCCAACGCCGATCTGGCCTTGAGCCTTGGCGCCGACACCGTCATCGATTACGCGACCACCGATTATACAGCCGTCTCGTCGGTCTATGATGTGATCGCCGACACCGTCGGCGCCTTCGATTTCCAGCGCTGCCTGAAAGCGCTCAAGCCCGGCGGGCGCTATCTGGGCATTGCCGGAGGGATCGGCGACATGCTGGCCCGCCCAAAGGACGGAAAGCGCCCCATCGCCGGCATGGCCGCCGAACGCCCCGAAGACGTCGCCTTTCTCGCCGATCTGGCGGCGAAAGGCGAGTACCGCGCCCTCGTCGATCAGGTCTTCTCCTTCGCCGATATCGCCCGGGCTCACGCCCGCGTCGACAGCAAACGCAAGCGCGGCAGCGTCGTGGTTCGTGTCGCCGAATAGAATGTCCCGCTCCTTGCGTCATCCCGGGCGAAGTCCCGGGAACCGGTAACCGGCAGCGCCGGCAGTTCTGTCTCATGGCCAAGGTCTAGAGCGCGTCCAGCAAAAGTGGACTTGATCTCGTCTCCAGCCCCTGCCGATTTCCACTTGGCTATCCCTGCCTTGACAGAACAAAATAAGAACGACATGCTGCCCGCACCAAAGGAGGTGCACAATGGCCCATGTCGTTCTGTTTCATTCCATCCTCGGCCTGCGGCCCGTCGAAGGCGAAATCGCCGCCGTGTTCGAGGCCGACGGCCACACCGTCACGCTGCCCGATCTTTACAACGGCAAGTCGGCTGACGATTACGACGCCGGTTTCGCGATCAAGCGCGAGATAAGCGACGAGGAGATTTCTGCGCGCGCCACGGCCGCGCTCGAAAGCGTCCCCGACGATGCCGTGCTCTCGGGCGTGTCCTTCGGTACCATGATGGCCAGCCGCTTCGCCGCCCAACGGCCTCAGACTGCTGGGCTGCTGTTTTTTGCAGGCGTCGCGCCCTGGTTTGCCCAGCCGCGCGCCGGTCTGCCCGTGTCGGCGCACGTTGCCAGGCCCGATCCGTTCGACGATGAGGACTATTTTTCCGACTGGCTCAAAACATCAGGCGATGCCGATGTCGCGCTGCACCGCTACGAGGGCGCCGGCCACTATTTCCTTGACCCAAGCCTCGACGATTACAACGAAGCCGCCGCCAAACTCTGCCTCGACCGCTCGCGGGACTTTTTAAAAAGCCTTTAACCGAGGCAGGGCAGGCTGGACCAAAACGCCATGCACAAAGGCGGCGACACCGCTCTACCCTCCCACCATCGTCATCTTCGGGCTCGACCCGGAGATCCGCACCGCCGCCCATCTCGAACGGAAATGGGGTTAGCCCAGTCCTCTCTCAAACCACGGCCTGCACCGCTTTGCCCGCATCATCAAACAAATGCCGCTTGGCCGCCTCGAACGTCACGAACACCTTTGAGCCCGGCGCGAAATAGTGCTCCCCGAACAGCCGTGCCGTCAAAAGCCCGGCCTTTTCGTTGCGCAGATAAAGGTTGGTGTCCGCCCCGAGCTGTTCGATATGGATCACCTCGCAGGCCAGATCGCCGGCGGTTTCCGAAACGCTCATATGCTCGGGCCGGATGCCGATGGTTTTGGCCGCGGTTTCCCCCAGCGCCGCCGCATCGAGAAAGTTCATCTGCGGCGAGCCGATAAACCCGGCAACGAACATATTGGCCGGGCGGTTATAAAGCTCCATGGGCGTGCCGATCTGCTCGATCCGCCCCGCATTCATCACAACGATCTTGTCGGCCAGCGTCATGGCCTCGACCTGGTCGTGCGTCACATAGACCATGGTGGCCGAAAGCTCGCGATGCAGCCGGGCGATTTCGAGCCTTGTGTTGACCCGCAGCGCCGCGTCGAGATTGGAGAGCGGCTCGTCGAACAAAAACAGCTTCGGCTTGCGCACCACGGCCCGCCCGATGGCCACACGCTGGCGCTGTCCGCCCGACAATTCGGCCGGCCGCCGCTCGAGCAGCGGATCGAGCCCCAGCATCTTGGATGCCACGCCCACCCGATCCTCGATTTCCGATTTCGCCGCGCCTTCCTGTTTCATGGCGAGGCTCATATTCCCCTTCACCGTCAAATGCGGATAGAGCGCATAGGATTGAAACACCATGGCGATGCCGCGCTTGGCGGGCGGGGTGGCGTTGACCACGGTGCCATCGATCTTGACCGTCCCCGCGCTGGCGTCTTCCAGACCTGCGATGATCCGCAAAAGCGTCGATTTCCCGCAGCCCGACGGCCCCACGAAAATGACGAACTCGCCCTCATCGACCGAAAGATCGATCCCGTGCAGAACGTCGGTGGACCCGAAGGTCTTCTTGATGCCGGAAAGTTCCAGAGCGGTCATTGTTGATCCTCGTTTCACAAATCCACCGGCTTGCCGGTCTTAATCGATTCATCGGCGGCCAGGCAGATGCGCAGCGATTGGATCGCATCGCTCATGTGCCGGCTCAGATCGACATCCTCGACAATAGCCCGATAGACATAATCCTGTTCCCGCGCGCACAGCGCGTCATGCCCCGGCTCGCCCTCCATCGACAACATCTCGTCCTCATGGACGAATTCCCCATCGCCGCCCAGATCGGCGCGATGAATGCGGATGCGGTCGGTCTTGGTGTGGGTCTCGTGATCTGACGATTTCGCGCCCTCGTCCATAACGATCGACACCGAGCCTTTCGGGGTCATGATGTCCTTGACGAAAAACGCGGTTTCCGAAATCATCGGCCCCCAGGCGGCTTCATACCAGCCCACCGACCCGTCATCGAACATCACCTGCAAATGCCCGTAATTATACATCTCGGGCGCAATCTCGTCGGTCAGCCGCACCCCCATGCCGCGCACCTGCACCGGCTTGGCGTCGGTGATCTGGCACATCACATCCACATAATGCACCCCGCAATCAACGATCGGAGATGTCGTTTCCATCAGCGTCTTGTGCGTGCGCCAGAACCGGCCCGCCGATTGCTGGTTGAGATTCATGCGAAACACATACGGCCCGCCCAGCGCCCGCGCCTCGGCAATCAGCCGCACCCATGAAGGGTGGTGGCGCAGGATGTAGCCGACGACGAGTTTTTTGTTCAGCCGCTTGGCGGTTTCGACCACACGCTCGGCATCGGCCACCGTGGTGGCCAGCGGCTTTTCGATAAACACATGCGCGCCCGCCTCCATGGCGGCGACGGCGTAATCGGCATGGGTGTCCGAATAGGTGTTGATCGAGGCCAGGTCCGGCTTGGTCGCAGAGAGGGCCTCGGAATAGTCGGTCCAGTGCGGATAGGATTCCAGTCCGTCGGGGACGCTGTCTTTCGAGCGCGTCACCACCCCGACAATCTCGTATCCGGGATGGTTGTGATAGGCCATGGCATGCGCCCGGCCCATATTGCCCAGCCCGGCAACGAGCACGCGAATGGGTTGGCTCATTTGACGGCTCCCGAAGTGATGCCGCGGATCAATTGCCGCGAGAAGATGAGATAGAGAACCAGAACCGGGATGATGGCGAGGGTGAGCGCCGCCAGCACCGCGTTCCAGTTGGTCACGAACTGCCCGATGAACACCTGCGCCCCCAGCGTCACTGTCTTTGTCGCCTCGGCCGGCGCCAGGATCAGCGGAAACCACAGATCGTTCCAGATCGGGATCATCGTGAACACCGCCACCGTCGCCATGGCCGGGCGCACCAGCGGCAGCACCAGCGTGAAAAAGATCCGGTATTCCGATAGCCCGTCCACCCGCCCGGCGTTCTTGAGATCGGCGGAAACCGTGCGCATGAATTCCGAAAGAATGAAGATCGCCAGCGGCAGCCCCTGCGCCGTGTAAACAAGGATCAGCGCCGTATGGGTGTTGACCAGCCCGGTCGCCACCATGATCTGCAGGATCGCGACAGTCCCCAGCCTTATGGGGATCATGATCCCCAGCGCCAGATAGAGCGCCATCAGCGGATTGCCCTTGAAGCGATATTCCGAGAGCGCAAACGCCGCCATGGCGCCAAACAGCAACACGCAGAACAGCGACGCCACCGTCACGATCAGCGAATTCTGGAAATAGAGCAGGAAATCGCCCTGGTTGGTCACCGTTTCGAACCCGATCAGCGAAAAGCTTTCCGGGCCGGGCAGGGCCAGCGGATCGGAAAAGATCGCCCGCCGGTCCTTGAAGGCGTTGATGACCACGACAAACACAGGAAACAGCGCGATCAGCGTATATCCGATCAAAACCGCATGGGCGGCAAAAGCGCGGGGCAGGGAGGCTCGGGCCGTATTCATCAGAACTGATACCTCCGCAGCCGCGTCTGGATACCGAACAGATAGATCGAAACTCCAACGAGAATGATCAGGAACATCATCGTCGCAATCGCCGAACCCATATTGGGGTCGCCCTGCTGGAGCTGGAACCCGAAGAAGGTGCGATAGAGCAGCGTGCCCAGAATGTCGGTCGATCCGTTCGGCCCCGCCTGCGCCCCCTGGCTGACATAGATCAGATCGAAGGCGTTGAAATTGCCAACGAAGGTCAGGATCGAAATGATGCCGATGGTCGGCAGGATCAGCGGAAGCTGGATCTTGAAGAACTGCTTGGCCCCCGTCACCCCGTCGATTTCTGCCGCCTCGATCACCTCGTCGGGGATCGAGAGCAGCGCCGCATAAATCAGCATCATGGGAATGCCCACGAACTGCCAGACCGAAACCAGCGCCAGCGTGGTCAGCGCCGCGCCTTCCTGGCCCAGCCATGGCGAAAACAGGCTCCGCAGCCCGATGGCATCGAGCATGTTGGGCGCGATGCCCCACAGCGGCGACAGGATCAGCTTCCACACGAACCCCACGATCACGAAGGACAGGATCGTGGGGATAAAGATCGCCGTGCGATAAAAACCCCGCAGCCGCAGATTGGGATTGGACAGGATCGCCGCCAGCAACACCCCGATGGGGTTCTGCACGATCATGTGGATGACAAAGAACCAGAAATTGTTGGCCAGCGCGTTCCAGAAGCTTTGCGCCCACCGCGGATCGAAAAACAGCGTTATGAAATTGCCCAGCCCCACAAAGGCGCGCTCGCCATCCACAGTGTTGAACAGCGACTGGAACAGCGTCGAAAACAGCGGGATGATCATGATGGCGGTATAGACAAGCACCGCCGGCGCCAGAAAAACGACGATATGCCAGCGCCGCGCCGGTTTGTGCTCTGTGGGAGCGGAAGCCGCCATGATGGTTGTTCCCTTGCAAGGTCGGGCAGCGTTGCTGCCCGAAACAGGCACTGAGTTTGTGGCGCCCCTTCACCCCAGCCCTCTCCCCAAGGGGAGAGGGAGCGGTCGCGCCCGGGGTCCGGCTTAACCCTCGCCCCTTGGGGGAGAGGGTGGCCGGCAGGCCGGTGAGGGGGCGCCGAAGGCGTTTACTCGTCGAACATGCCCGGCGTGTACCAGCTTTCGAGCCCGGACTGGATCGCAGCCGCCGCCTCTTCCGGCGTCTCGGTGCCGGCCAGAACGTTGGACGCATGCAGCCAGTTGTCGTTTTCCAGGTTCGGCGTGCCGCGCGACAGGATCGCGTAGGTCGGGCGGATCGTCGATTCACAGGTCTCGCGCCAGGAAACGAACTCGTTGGCAAGTTCGTTCTCGATGGTCACAGGATCGCTCGACAGCCCGAAGAACCCGGGAAGCGCATTGGCATAAAGGCTGGCAAATTCGGCCGAGGCCACCCAGTTGAGGAAGGCGCGCGCCTCCTCGGGGTGTTCGGTCGCAGCGTTCATCCCGATCCCGATATCGTTGTGATCGGAAATATAGCAGGTGTCGCCTTCAGCCGGCACCGGGGGCGGGAAGGCGCCCAGCTCGAAATCGGCCTGTTCTTCAAACAGCGCGATTTCCCACGAACCGGCCGGGAAGATCGCCGCACGGCCAAGCGTGAAGAGGTTCTGGCTGTCGGGATAGGTCTGGGCCAGATAGCCGTCGCCGGCATATTCGCCCCAGCGGGCCAGAACGCGCAGCGGCTCGGTCCATTCCTCGTCGGTGAATTTGGCCTCGCCCGAAATCAGCGCCAGGCGCCCTTCTTCACCCGCCCAATAGGCTGGGCCGATATTGTGATAGCCCATCGAGGCCGATTCCCACTGATCCACAGCGCCGATGGCCAGCGGAATATAGGTCCCGTCTTCCTTGATGGCGTCGAGAACCGCGAAGAATTCCTCCTCGGTCGTGGGTTCTTCCAGCCCCAGTTCGGCAAACGCATCGGCATTGTAGATAAAGCCGTGGATCACCGAAGCCATGGGCACGCAGAACGGGGTCGAGCCATCGTCCGTGTTCCAGGCCGATTTGGCGACGTCCGAAAAGTTCGAAATGCCTTCCAGATCGTCGAGCGGGGCCAGATAGCCCGCTTCGAACAGCGCCAGCGAGGCATCGAACGGCCGGCAGGTAATCAGATCGCCCGCCGAGCCCGCATCGAGCTTGGCGTTGAGCGCCGCATTGTATTCGGTCGGCGCCGTGGGGGCGAAATTGAGCGTGATGCCCGGATTGGCTTCCTCGAAGGCCGGGATCAGCGTGTTCTGCCAGATGGTCAGATCGTCATTGCGCCAGCTTTCGATGGTCAGCGTCACGTCCTGGGCCAGCAACGGCGTTGCGGTCAGGGCGAGGGCTAAACCGGCGCTTGTGCATAGCAGTCTCGATTTCGAGATCATGATGGTTCCTCTCTTGTTGAACCCGTCCGGAAAGCCTCCGGGCGGGCGTTCCCTCGTCGGGCAAGGCTTTATGGGCGGCCCAAAAGGGCCAGTGCCTTGCGTACGACACCGCCCGATTGCGCAAGCACTTGCTGCGCCTCGGACAGATCTTTTGCGCCCGCCGCCAGAAGGATAGCGGGCTTGACTTCGTTGTGAGCCGTTTGCATGGCCTTTGCCGCCACATCGGGTCCAACCCCCGCGATGCGCGCCACGATGCCGGTGGCTCGGAGCACCAACTTGTCATTGTCGGCTGTGACATTGACCATGAAATTGTCGTGCACATGCCCCATTCGCACCCCGATCAGGGTGGAGAGCATGTTGAGCGCCGCTTTCTGCGCGGTGCCCGCCGCCATCCGCGTGGAGCCCGAAATCACTTCCGCGCCGCTTGCCAGAAGGATCGAAACATCGGCATCGGCCAGCAGCGGCGCGCCGCCATTTCCCGCAATGCCCACGGTTTTCGCACCGGCCCGCTTTGCCGCCCGCAACGCGGCGACCGTATAGCGCGTCGTCCCGCTCGCCGAAATGCAGATCGCGCAATCCTTGGGCCCGATATCGAGCGCGCCGACATCGGCCCCGCCCTGCGCCGCATCGTCTTCGGGCCCGCCAAGCAATTCCTGCGTCATCGCCAGCCCGCCCGCCATGACGATCACGATGCGGTCGCGCGCAATGCCATAGGTCTGGGGAATTTCCAGCGCATCGGTTAGCGCGATCAGCCCGGGGCTACCCGCGCCCACATAGATCAGCCGCCCGCCCGCCTTGAGCGCTTGGACACCCAGTTCGGCGGCTTTGGCAATGTCCGGAATGGCCGCGGTAACGGCATTGAGGCCGCGTTTCTGGCCGTCGAGCAGGGCGGAAAGAATGGCGGCATCGTCCCAGCCGTCCAGCCCGGCATAGAGGGGATCGGCATGTTCGGTGGGCACGAGCGCACTCATGACCGCCCTCGCGCGCCGGTTCCGATCAGCATGTCGCCCCTTCGTGGCATGCACAATCCTCCTGTTGCCTCGATAATGCCAAAAAAGTACCACTTGTCCAGTGGGGTATTACGAAATTGTCTTGAACGGCCATCCGAGCTCTCGCCAACCTCCCCTGTATCGGGGCGTTTCGTCACTTTTTACAAAATTTCCGATCTGCCAGCTTGGCCAATGGTCTATTATTGGTATTATATCCGCAAAAAGGGGTGCCGGCGTCGGGCCGGACGAGGGAGCCGGCCCATGAGTGCCAGTCAATGAGTGCCACCATCGAGGATATTTTCAGAAAGACCGCAGGCGCCCCCAGCGGCGGTCCGCTCTATATGCGCCTGCGCCGTTCCATAGAGGATGCGGTCAAATCGGGCCTCATCAATCCCGGCGATGCGCTGCCCTCCGAGCGCGACATCGCCGCCACCGCCGAGATTTCCCGTGTCACCGTGCGCAAGGCCGTCCAGCACCTCGTGGCCGATGGCATCCTGATCCAGCGCCATGGATCGGGCACCTTCGTCGCGCCCACCGTCCAGCGCGTCGAACAATCGCTCTCCAGCCTCACCTCGTTCACCGAGGACATGGCGCGGCGCGGCATGACGCTCAGTTCCCAATGGCTCGATCGGGGCCTTTACGATCCCTCCAACGAGGAAACCGTCATTCTGGGCCTTGGCGCCGGCGAAAAGGTCGCCCGCATCGCCCGCCTGCGCGTTGCCGATGGCAACCCCCTGGCCATCGAGCGCGCCTCGCTCGCCGCCTCTGTGCTGCCCGATCCCGACGCCGTCGAAAATTCGCTCTACGCCAAGCTCGACCAGACGGGCAACCGCCCGGTGCGCGCCATCCAGCGCATAGCCGCGGTCAATCTGGGCAAAAACGATGCCGAATTGCTCGATGTCGCCCCCGGCGCCGCCAGCCTGCGCATCGAGCGCACCTCCTATCTCGCTTCGGGCAGGATCGTTGAATTCACCCGCTCCATCTATCGCGGCGACGCCTATGATTTCGTCGCCGAACTGCGCCTTCAAACGTGAGCGCGGTCAGAAAAAGTTGCAGACTTTTTCGGTTCGACCGCGCGACCAAACAAGAAGCACCGTGCGACAAAACAGGAAGTTAGGATTTATTGCCGGCATGACCCAGACCCATATGAAGCGCGAAATCGCCGAGATCCCCGCCGCCGTTTCCCGCCTGCTCGGCGAGGGCCGCCCGGCGCTCGATGCGGCCGCCAAGGCGCTGGCCGGTGCCGATCCGCGCCTCGTCATAACCATCGCCCGCGGCTCGTCCGATCATGCGGCGAGCTATTTCAAATATGCTTGCGAGCTTGCCACCGGCACCCCCGTCGCCTCGGTCGGCCCCTCCATCGCCTCGATCTATGGCGTCGATCTCAAGCTCGACCGCGCCGCCGCCATCGGCATTTCCCAGTCCGGCAAAAGCCCCGACATCGTCGCCATGCTGCAAAGCGCCTCGCGCTCGGGCGCAACCGCCATCGCCATCACCAACACCCCGGCCTCCCCATTGGCCGAGGCGGCTCATCACGTCATCGACATTTGCGCCGGAACCGAGCAATCGGTGGCCGCCACCAAGACCTTCGTGACCTCCGCGGTCGCCGGTCTGGCTCTCGTTGCCGGCTGGACGGGCGACAGGGCCCTGCTCGGTGCCCTCGACGCCCTTCCCGAAGCGCTCGAAAATGCGCTTTCCTGCGACTGGTCGCCCCTTGTCGAAGCCACGGCCAATGCCAATTCGCTTTACGTGCTCGGCCGCGGCCCGGGCGCCGCCATCGCCCACGAAGCGGCGCTCAAATTCAAGGAAACCTCGGGCCTGCATGCCGAGGCCTATTCCACCGCCGAAGTGCTGCACGGCCCCGCCGCCATCGTCCAGAAAGGGTTCCCCGTCCTTGCGCTCAGCGCGGCGGACAAGGCCCGTTCCTCGATCCTTGAAACCTGCGCCCTTCTGGCCGGGCAGGGTGGTTCGGTTTTCGTCACCGATTCCCAACCCGGCGCCGGTATTGCGCTTCCCGTTGCCCGCACCGGCCATCCGCTGACCGATCCAATCGCGCTGGTCGTCTCGTTTTACGGCTTCATCGAAGCGCTGGCCCGCCATCGCGGCTTTAACCCCGACGAGCCCCCGCATCTGCGCAAGGTAACCTCGACCCTATGACAATGTTTTCGCTCTCGGCACCGAAAATCTTTGATGGCCAGTCCTGGCACGAAGGTCGCGTCGTCCTGGTCGAGGACGACCGCGTCAAAGCCATTCTTCACCCCGCCGACGTCCCGGACGGCACCGCCGAAATCGATCTTGGCCACGGCATGCTGGTGCCCGGCTTCATCGATCTGCAGGTCAACGGCGCCGGCGGCGTCCTGTTCAATGAGGACCGCAGCGTGGGTGGCCTGCAAGAACTCTGCGCCGCCAATTTCCAGTTCGGCACCACGGCCCTGCTGCCCACCCTCGTCACCGATACGCGCGAGGTCACGCGCCAGGCCCTTGATGCCGGCATGGCCGCCAGCGCGCAAAAAGTGCCAGGCTTTATCGGCCTTCATATCGAAGGGCCGCACCTCTCGGTCGCCCGCAAGGGCGCCCATAATCCCGATTATGTCCGCCCCATGGACGAAGCGGATTTGCTCGCGCTCCTGAAAGCCCGGCAGGCCATGCCCGCGCTTCTGACCACTGTTGCGGTGGAATCGGTTGGCCCCGACCAGATCGCCCGGCTGGCTCAGGCAGGCGTCACCGTTTCGCTCGGCCATTCCGATACCGGCATTGCCGGCGCGGTGCTGGCCTTTGAAGCGGGTGCAACCATGGTCACCCACCTGTTCAACGCCATGAGCCAGCTTGGCAACCGCGAACCGGGCCTTGTTGGCGCCGCGCTCGCCAATGGCGTCTGGGCCGGCCTCATCGCCGATGGCATCCATGTCGATCCGGCAACCATCGGCATCGCGCTGCGCGCCAAGAGAGGACCGGGAAAGGTCTTTCTCGTCACCGATGCCATGTCCCCCATGGGCACCGACATGACCGGCTTTACCCTCAATGGCCGCGACATCGTCCGCGCCGATGGTGCGCTGCGGCTGGCCGATGGCACCCTGGCCGGAGCCGATCTCACCATGATCGACGCCGTCGCCTATATGCACAGGACCATCGGGCTCGATCTGGCCGAGGTCCTGCGCATGGCCTCGCTTTACCCCGCCCGGGCCATCGGGCTCGCCGAAACGATCGGGCATCTGGGCTCGGGCGCCGCGGCGTCCATGGTGCACCTGTCTGATGATTTGGGTGTTGAGGGCGTCTGGGTCGAAGGCGACAAGGTTTTTGGCTGAAGCCGTTAAGGTCTGACCCCATCCGTTCGCTGACCCCCAGCCCTTCGCTTCCCCGGCGAAAGCCGGGGCCGAGCAGCGCTGCCCTAAGCGCCGGCGCCCGAGGCAAAGCACATAGACCCCGGCTTTGGCCGGGGAAGCGCTGGAAGCAAAATCGATGCTGTGTAAACTCAGCGCGCCCTAGCTCGCCTTTTCCAGCAGGTCCACTTCCCCGATGGCGTCGGCCAAAGTCGTGCGGTCGAGCACGGCGCGCGTTGCGTCGGTCACCTTGGAAAACACGTGCCGGATTTCGCAATCGTCCTCGCTGCGGCAGTCGATGCACCGCCGATAGGCGATTTTCGAGAGGCAGGGCAGGGGCGCGATCGGCCCATCGATGATGCGCAGCACCTCCCCGAAGCTCACTTCGCCCGGGGCTTTAAGCAACAGATATCCGCCCGCCTTGCCGCGCTTGGACATCACGATGCCGCTGCGCTTGAGTTCGAGCAGGATCTGTTCGAGAAATTTTTTCGGAATGTCCTGCCCGGCGGCGATTTCCGAGATCATCAGGCTTTCGCCTTCGCCGGCGCGCGTCAGCGCCACAAGGGCGCGCAGGGCGTAGCGGGCTTTTTGCGAAATCATCGACACGAGAGGCAGGCGCTCCTCATAAAAGGCGGTTATGTCATAATTGGCCTTGGCCCGCGGCGCAACCTCTTGACCTTTGTCACAACTCGTATGCCAATATCGCCAGAGCGCGGGGAGGCTGGAAATGGCGCAGGCGACGGGTATAGGCGGGGTGTTCTTTCGTTCGCGCGACCCCGAGGCGCTGGCCAGATGGTATGAAACCCATCTCGGCGTCCCCGGCTTCTGGGAGCAGGAGACCGGCATGACGGTCTTTGCCCCCTTCAAGCGCGAAACCGACTATTTCCCTGCCGACAGGCAGTGGATGATAAATTTCCGCGTCGACGATCTTTCGGCCCTCATGGCCGACCTCGGACAGGCCGGAATTGAGATCGAAACCCGCGCCGAGTGGGACACCCCCGAAACCGGCCGCTTCGCCCGCATTCACGACCCCGAAGGCAATCCCATCGAATTGTGGGAACCACCCGCAGGCTGACACAGCGCGGCGGCCTACCCGGCAATTCGTTCTGATTTCCCCTTGGGCGGCACTCAGCCCGTTGCCGTGATTCAGGCGTGTTCGCCGCCGCTTTCATGGGGGAGAAAGCTGTGCAGCAATCGCGCACAAAAATTTTTTTGCCAATATTTTCAGCAAATCGTACCCTCAAGTACGCCGGAGCAGCCCGGAATTTGGCAGTTTTTTGACCGGATAGTCAAAAAAGGACAGCATATCTGACGTAAACGTCCGCCACATACCCATTGCGCGATCAAACAAAAGACGCTTTGTTGCGGCTTCGGCGCGCAACGCCCCGGGTGCAAAACCCTTACGCGTTGCTGGCCCCAAGTCGCAGGGAGGGATCGTCATGCAAAAAAAGATAATCCCTGCACATCGATCAACAGAAAGAGCTTAATCGTCTGACCGTGCCGTTTCGACATATTCGACCCCAAAGTCAGTATCTCGTTCCGGCCCAACAGGCGGGGGCGTTTTCTGGATGATGGCTTCCGCCATCGGCGTCCGGCAAAGGGCGCCGATGGCGGGTAATTTTTGTCAAGGGGATTAACTCGATATGCGAAACACGCTCTCCGGCATTGCGGTGGCACTTTTTGCCTCCACCATGCTTGTTGGCGCGGCCAGCGCCGAAACGCTGCGCTGGGCCCGTCAGTCCGATGCTCTCACGCTCGATCCGCACTCCCAGAACCAGGGCGTGACCCACACCTTCAACCACCACATCTACGAGACCCTTCTCGACCGCGATGTGGAGGGCAATCTTCAGGCGCGCCTGGCGACCGATTGGTACGTCAAGGAAGGCGACGAAACCGTCTGGGTCTTCGAGCTCCGTGAAGGCGTGACCTTCCACGGTGGCGAAGAGTTCACCGCCGAGGACGTGGTGTTCTCCATCGAGCGCGCCAAGTCCGAAAATTCCAACATGCGTCAGCTTCACGCCGACGTGGAAAGCGTGGCTGCCGTCGACGACTACACTGTCGAATTCCAGATGGCCGGCCCGTCCCCGCTCTATCCCAACAACATCACCAACACCTTCATCATGGACAAGGGCTGGTCGGAAGAAAACGACCTTACCGAAGTCCAGGATTTTGCTGCCGGTGAGGAAAACTTCGCCGTCCGCAACACCAACGGCACCGGCCCCTATGTCCTCGCCGAACGCGACCCCGACGTCCGCTCGGTGTTGACGGTGAACGAAGATTGGTGGGGCGATGCTCCTGCCGTCACCGAGATCGTCTACACCCCGATCGCCGACAACGCGACCCGCGTCGCTGCCCTGCTTTCGGGTGAAGTCGATCTGGTGCAGGACGTTCCCGTCCAGGATATCGAGCGCCTCGCGGGCACCGACGGCATCAAGGTCGAGACCGGCCCTGAAAACCGCACGATCTATTTCGGCTACGCCATGGATGACGAGCCGCTCATCAGCTCCAACATCACCGACGAAAACCCCTTCGCCAACCCGCTGGTGCGCGAAGCCATGTCGCTGGTCATCGACCGCGAGGCCATTCGTCAGGTCGTGATGCGCGGCCAGTCGCTGCCCACTTGCGTCAACATGCCTCCGTTCGTGAACGGCTGGACCGAAGAGCTCGACGCCTGCCCGGCGGTCGATGTCGAACGCGCAACCGAGCTGATGGCTGAAGCCGGCTATCCCGATGGCTTCTCGGTCACCCTCGACACCCCCAATGACCGCTACGTCAACGACGAAGCGATCGCTCAGGCTGTCGTGGGCATGCTCGGCCAGATCGGCATCGATGTGACCCTGGCCTCGCGCCCGGTCGCCCAGCACTCTCCGCTCATCCTCAACAACGAGACGGATTTCTATCTCCTGGGCTGGGGCGTTCCCACCTTCGATTCCGCTTACAACTTCAACGATCTGGTTCACACCAAGGACGATGAATACGGCACCTACAACATCGGTCTCTATTCCAACCCGGAAGTCGATGAAATGATCGAATCGCTGGGCACCATGACCGATCTCGATGCCCGTAACGCGGTGATCGCCGACATCTGGGCCCAGGTTCAGGAAGATCGCGTCTTCATCCCGGTCCACAATCAGGTGCTGGCCTACGCCATGCGCGGTGACATGACCCTCGCCGTGCATCCGGAAAACCAGCCCTCCATGACAGGGGTCGTCTTCGAGTAAGACGGTTGTTCTGACAGGGCGCCGCGCCACGACTTTAGGTTTAAAGTGGTGGCGCGGCGTTTCGTATTCCTCGCCCCATCCGGCCGCCCCGCCCGGCCGCGATTGTAGTCGGCGAATTTTCCGATAAAGTCCAAGACGCACACGCCGACAGATACGGGATGCTCCCGGTCCGCCGCGCAAAAGCGTTCACGGAGACCACGTCAATGCTGGCCTTCATTTTCAAACGGCTCGGGCAATCGATATTGGTGATGCTCGCCGTCGCCCTGATTGCATTCATCATGTTCCGCTATGTGGGCGATCCCGTCGCCTCCATGGTGTCCCAGGAAGCCTCGATCGCCGATCAGGAGCTCCTGCGCGAGCGCCTTGGCTTGAACGATCCGTTCTACGAGCAGTTCTTCCGCTTCATCGTCAACGCTGTGCAAGGCAATTTCGGAATCTCGTACCGCCTGCAAACACCGGTTGCCGAACTCGTCATGTCGCGCCTGCCCGCCACAATCGAGCTGGCGCTCACCTCGGCCACCATCGCCCTGGTCTTCGGCATTCTGGCCGGCGTCTTTACCGCGCTCAACCGCAAGAATCCGGCAGCCGCCGCCATCATGGCGTTTTCGCTGATCGGGGTGTCGCTGCCCACCTTCCTGATCGGCATCGGGCTCATCTACATTTTTGCCGTCGAGCTGCAATGGCTGCCCAGTTTCGGGCGCGGCCAGGTCATCGATTTCGGCTGGTGGACCACCGGCTTTTTCACCGAAACCGGCCTGCGCTCGATCATTTTGCCCGCCATCACCCTCTCGCTGTTCCAGATGACGCTCATCATGCGCCTGGTGCGCGCGGAAATGCTCGAGGTGCTGCGCCAGGATTATATAAAGTTCGCCCGCGCCCGCGGCCTTTCCAAGCGCGCCATCAACTTCTCGCACGCTTTGAAAAACACGATGGTCCCCGTCATCACCATCGCCGGGTTGCAACTGGGCTCGATCATCACCGGGGCCCTGATCACCGA
This sequence comes from Pelagibacterium halotolerans B2, assembly GCF_000230555.1. Taxonomy (GTDB): domain Bacteria; phylum Pseudomonadota; class Alphaproteobacteria; order Rhizobiales; family Devosiaceae; genus Pelagibacterium; species Pelagibacterium halotolerans. Next base: position 3,917,286 of record NC_016078.1, read on the forward strand.
AACCGTGTTCCAGTGGCCCGGCATCGGATCGCTGTTTTTATCCTCGGTCGCCGTGGTCGACGTGCCGGTCATGGCCGCCTATCTGATCTTTGTCGGCTTCGTGTTCGTCGTCGTCAATCTCATCGTCGACATACTCTATTACGTCGTGGACCCGCGCCTGCGGGTCGGCGCGGCAAAGGGGCATTGAGCCATGAACGACATCACCCCCACAGCCCCCAAAAGCCGTTTTGCCCGCATCGTCGATTCCGACATTTTCTATTCCTACCGCACCTCGCCGGTGGCCATCGTCTCCTCGATCGTTGCGACGGTGCTGATCCTCGCTGCGATTTTCGCGCCCTTTATCGCGCCCTATGACCCTTTCAACCCGCGCACCCTCAACCTCATGAACGGGTTTACCCCGCCCATGAGCGAGAGTTTCTCGGGCAGCTTCTTCATGCTCGGGTCGGACCATCAGGGGCGCGACGTGTTCTCGGCCATTCTCTATGGCTCGCGCGTTTCGCTCATGGTGGGCCTGTCGGCCATCCTTTTCGCCATGGTGCTCGGCGTCACTTTGGGCCTGATCGCCGGCTATCGCGGCGGGCTGACCGATACCATCATCATGCGCGTCGCCGACGTGCAGCTTTCCTTCCCCTCCATCCTGATCGCGCTTTTGATCTTCGGCATCGCCCGCGGCATCATTCCGCCCAACCAGCGCGAATCCATGGCGATTTTCGTCCTGATCTTTTCCATCGGACTGTCGGACTGGGCCCAGTTCGCCCGCACCGTGCGCGGCACCACAATGGTCGAGCGGCAAAAGGATTATGTTTCCGCCGCCCGCATCATCGGGGTCAAGCCGGTGTTCATCCTCATCCGCCACATCCTGCCCAACGTCCTCGGCCCGGTGCTGGTCATCGGCACCATTGGCCTGGCCCTCGCCATCATCGCCGAAGCCACGCTCTCGTTCCTGGGCGTCGGCGTTCCGCCCACCCAGCCCTCGCTGGGCACGCTGATCCGCATCGGCCAGCAATTCCTGTTCTCGGGCGAGTGGTGGATCCTGTTTTTCCCTGCCATCACGCTTGTGCTCCTGGCCCTGTCGGTCAACCTTCTTGGTGACTGGCTGCGTGACGCCCTGAACCCGAGGCTGCGCTGATGAGCCAACCTGTTCTTTCCGTCAAAGACCTTTCCGTCGTCTTCCATCTGCGGCGCGGCGATTTCACCGCCGTCAATTCCATCTCGTTCGACATCATGCCCGGCGAAGTGCTCGGCGTGGTGGGGGAATCGGGCGCCGGCAAATCCATGACCGGCACCGCCATCATGGGTCTGATCGATCCGCCGGGTGAAATTTCCGCCACATCGATTACCCTCAGCGGTGATCGCATCGACGGGCTCGACGAGGAAAGCCTGCGCAAGATCCGCGGCCGCCGCATCGGCATGGTCATGCAGGACCCGCTGACCTCATTGAACCCGCTCTTTACCGTAGGCGAGCAGCTTATCGAAACCATCCGCCGCCATCTCCCGCTCAATCAGGACGAGGCCCGCACCCGCGCCATCGCGCTTCTGGCCGATGCCGGCATCCCCGATCCGCAAAGCCGCATCGATTCCTATCCGCACCAGTTCTCGGGCGGCATGCGCCAGCGCGTGGTGATCTCGCTTGCCCTGGCCGCCGAGCCCGAACTGGTCATCGCCGACGAACCCACTTCGGCGCTCGACGTTTCGGTCCAGGCCCAGATCATCAAGGTCTTAAAACGCCTCTGCGCCGAACGCGGCGTGGCGGTGATGCTCATTACCCACGATATGGGGGTGATCGCCGAAGCGGCCGATCGGATGATCGTCATGAACAAGGGCGAAATCGTCGAAACCGGCCCTGTGGGCGATATCATCCATCGGCCCAAAGAGCCCTATACGATCAAACTGATCGAAGCCATTCCCTCGATCAAGGCCCAGAACCCGCGCTACGCCGCCGCCGTTGCGCGCGGAGACGTGGTGCAGATGCAGGCCAAAGAACCGCCTCTGGTGGTCGTGGACGAACTGACCAAACAGTTCGACCTTTCCGGCTCCTTCCTCGCTCGCGTCACCGGCCGCAACCGCAAGATCGTCAAGGCGGTCAATGGCGTGTCCTTTGCCATCGAGCGCGGCAAGACCTATGGGCTGGTCGGAGAATCGGGATCGGGTAAATCCACATGCGCCCGCATGATGGTGGGGCTGCTGCCGCCCACCGCCGGCACCGTCACCCTTGAAGGCACCGACATCTGGTCGAAGGGAGCCGCCGCAAAGCGCCGCTCGAAAATCCAGATGATCTTCCAGGATCCCTATGCCAGCCTCAATCCGCGCTGGCGGGTGGGCGATATCATCGCCGAGCCCATGCGGGCGCTGGGGATTGCGCGCAAGCCCGGCGAAATCGCCGAACGCGTTGCAGACCTGCTCGAGCGCGTCCGGCTCGACCCGGTTTCCATGCGCAAATATCCCCATGAGTTCTCGGGCGGCCAGCGCCAGCGCATCGCGATTGCCCGCGCGCTCTCCAGCCAGCCCGAATTCATCATCTGCGACGAGCCCACCTCCGCCCTCGACGTCTCGGTCCAGGCTCAGGTGCTCGAGTTGATGAGCCGGCTGCAGGAGGAGTTCGGGCTGACCTATCTGCTCATCAGCCATAACCTCGCCGTCGTGCGCCAGATGGCCGATGCGGTCGGCGTGCTCCACAACGGCAACCTCGTCGAATCCGGCCCGGTCGAAGACATTTTCTCAGCCCCCAGGGCCGACTACACCCGCATGCTGCTCAACGCGGTCCCGGACATCTCCAAGGTCGCCTGACATCCGGCGTTCCGGCCGTAGCGCCTGCCGCGCCACCCTCTCTCATCCTCCCCCGTCGAGGGGGAGGTGTTGCATTGGGGATTTGGAACCGCTTGCACGCCGTCTTGGCAGTCCCTTCCCGTAATGGTGAGGGTCGGTGCGATTGGCACCAACGCCGCACCATCCCTGGAAGCACCCTATGCTGCGCTAATTATGGGCACGCCTGGACGAGCCCTTGGCGAGGACCCCGGCGAACGTTTTCGCCGCCCCGAGGGGCAGCATTTTTCACAGTGCGGTTTTAGCGCGTCATGAAAAATGCGGTGCGCCCCGTGAGGCAAAACTAAGCCGCAGCGCAAACCCTGCACTCCCCGCGTATTTCCATCGTCGTGCGCTTGACCACAAACCCCTCCCGGTCCGCCCATCCGGTCAGCCTTTCGCGCACCACGTCGTCGGAAAACTCGCTCACCTGCCCGCATTTCTCGCAGATCGCAAAGGCGATCAGTCCGGAATCATGGCAGTGCGGCTGCGCGCAGGCAACGAAGGCGTTCATCGATTCCAGCCGGTGCGCTAGTCCCATGTCGAGCAGCTTGTCGAGCGCCCGATAGACCTGCAGCGGCGCCCGCAACCCGTCATCGCGCAACTGGTCGAGGATCGCGTAGGCGCTCATGGGCGCATGGGCCTTTCCCAGCCGGTCGAGCACCAGCGACTGGTTGCGGGTGAGATCGGAATGCGCACTCATGTCTCAGGCGGCTCCCTTGTTGCCCAGCGGAACGATCGAGGTGACGGCAAAAACGCAAAGCGCCGCCACCACGATCGAGGGTCCCGATGGCGTATCGAAATGTAGCGATGCCCACAAGCCCGCAAGAACGGCGGCGATCCCGCCCAGCCCGGCATAGATCGCCATCTGCTCGGGCGTATTGGCCAGCCGCCGCGCGGCGGTGGCGGGAATGATAAGCATTGCGGTAATCAGCAATACCCCCAGAATCTTCATCGATATGGCGATCAGCCCGGCCAGCAGCACCATGAAGATCAGCCGCGTTCGCTCGGGGTTCAGCCCTTCGGCCTGCGCGATATCCTCGGACACCGTCCCCGCCAGCATCGGCCGCCACAACCACGCCAGAACCCCCAGCACCACGATCCCCCCGCCATAGATGACGGCCAGATCGCCCACCGAAACCGCAAGAATGTCGCCGAACAGCAACCCCATCAGATCGATCCGCACATTGGGCATCAGCGACACCAGCACCAGCCCCAGCGCCAGCGCCGAATGGCTCAAAAGCCCCAAGAGCGAATCGGCGGACAGCGTGCCCCGGCGCTGCAAAAACGCCAGGATCAGTGCCACCGTCACCGCGATGGCAAACACCCCCACAACCGGCGAAAACGAAAAGAACAGCGCCAGCGCCACCCCCAGAATGGCCGAATGAGCCATCGTGTCGCCGAAATAGGCCATGCGCCGCCAGACGATGAAGCTCCCCAGCGGCCCCGTCACCGCCGCCAGCCCCACCCCGGCGACCAGCGCGCGGGTGAAAAAACTCTCAAGCATCCTTACGCACCTCATGCTCGCAATGGGGCCCATGCGCGTGATGGTCGAAATGGAGCTGCCCCTTGGCGTCGCGCACCGTCCCGTCCGGCAGATGGGAATGATCGTGCTCATGGCGATAGATCGCCAGCGTTTCCGCCGCGCGCGGCCCGAACAGTGCCGCATATTCCCCGCTCGCCGCCACGCTGTCGGGCGTGCCCTGGCAGCACACATGCCCATTGAGGCAGATCACCGTATCGGTGCGCGCCATCACCACATGCAGATCGTGCGAAATCAAAATCACCCCGCACCCGGTCTCGTCGCGAATCCGCCCGATCAGGTCGTAAAGCGCCACCTCGCCGGAAAAATCGACCCCCTGCACGGGTTCGTCGAGCACCAACAGGTCGGGCCGCCCGATCACCGCGCGGGCGATCAGCGCGCGCTGAAATTCCCCGCCCGAAAGCGAATGCACCTGCGCCCGTGCCAGATGGGAAATCCCCACCATCTCCAGCGTTGCCGCGATCTCGGCCTTTGTCCGCCGCCCCGTCAGCGCCATCAACCGGTCCACGGTCATCGGCAGCGAGCGGTCCATGGCGATCTTTTGCGGCACATAGCCGATGGCAAGGTCTTTCGCGCGCCAGACGCTCCCTTCATCGGGCTTGATGATGCCCAGAGCGGTCTTGACCGTGGTCGATTTGCCCGATCCGTTCGGCCCGATCAGCGTCACGATTTCCCCGCGCGCGATGGCCATATCCACCCCGCGCACCAGCCAGCGGCCGTCGCGTTTCACCCCGACGCCTTCAACCCTGACGATGTCGTCGCGCTCGGGTGCGCTGAAATTTTTCATGCCCTATCCTGCCAGATGTGCATTGACTCAAGTCGCAATGTTATAGCATTACATTGCTGTGTAATGTCATAACATAATCGTCCGGAGCCGTCCCGACAATGCCCAATAAAGCCGTTGCCCTTCTCGCGCCCGCCGCCGTCGCGCTGTTTGCCGCCGCCCCCGCGCTCGCCGCGCCCAATGTGGTTGCCACCATAAAGCCGCTGCATTCGCTGGTCGCCGGGGTCATGGATGGCGTAGGCGCGCCCGAGCTGCTCATCGAAGGCGCGGCAAGCCCGCACGGCTTTTCCCTGCGCCCCTCCGATGCCGGCAAGCTCGAAAGCGCCGATCTGGTCTTCTGGATCGGCGAGGACCTCGAAACCTTCCTCGACGGCCCTCTCGATACGCTTGCCGCTGACGCGACGAAAATAGAGATGATGGATGTCGAGGGCATGAATATCCTCGAGTTGCGCGAAGGGGGCCTCTTCGAAGCCCACAGCCATGGCGATGAGGACCATGAAGCGCACGACGAACACGCCCATGAGGACGATCACGACGATCATGACGATCACGCGGAAGACCACGATCACGAACACGGCGATGCCCATATCTGGCTCGATCCGGACAATGCTCGCCTCATGGTCGCCGCCATCGCCGACGCGCTGATAGCCGCCGACCCGGAAAACGCCGAGACCTACAACGCCAACGGCCAGGCCCTCGTCGCCCGCCTCGATGCGCTGCAGGCCGAAATCGATGCCCGTCTCGCCCCCGCGCGCGGCAAATCCTTCTTTGTCTTCCACGACGCCTATCACGGCTTCGAGCAGAGCTTCGATATCGAGGCGACCGGCTCGTTCACGGTCAATCCCGAGATCGCGCCGGGGGCAGGGCGGCTGACCGAAATCCGCGCCGTCGTCGAACAGGAAGGCGCCGCCTGCCTTTTCGCCGAACCCCAGTTTTCCCCCCAGGTCATCGAAACCATCGCCGAAGGCACCGGCGCCCGCATCGGCACCCTTGACCCTCTGGGCGCCGACATCGCCGATGGCCCCGAACTCTATTTCACGCTGATGAACACCATGGCCGACAATCTTCTCGATTGCCTCGTTGACTGAGCCGGTTTGCCTGCCGGACCCGGTTGCCGGGCAAAGGGGCGGGGTGCCTTCAGGCACCCGCCCCACCCCGAAATAGCCCCCTTGAGCGGCGCTTCAGCAATGCTGGCACGCTGGCCCTGCCACCTTCGTCGTCCTCGGGCTCGACCCGAGGACCTGCACCGCGCCCGAACCCCCGACCTCCGCTGATCCCCCTTCCGTTCCCACAATCGCAAATCTCAATTCGTAATGTTACGTTATAACATAAAGGACAAATTCCCATGAACCTGAACCCCCCTCTCTTCCGCGCCCTCCTTCTGGCCGGCATCGCACTCCCCGGCATGGCGAATGCCGACGAGGTCTCGATCTGGCGCGCCTTCGTCTCCGATCAGGCCCAGGGCACCGTCAGCGTCATCGACCTTCAAGCCGGCGAAATCGCCGACACTTTCACGCTTAACGGTCCCGCCAGCCTCTATGTCACCTCCAGCGGCGAACATGTCTTTGCCGTTCAGGGCAATGCCAACATCGTTCAGGCCATCGATACCGGCATCGCCATCGACGATCACGGCGACCATGGCGATATCGAAATCACCGACCCGGCCCTCCTCGACGGGGCCATCGAGGGCGAATATCCGGTCCACTTCGTCGAACATCACGGCCAGATCGCCCTGTTCTTCGACGATGAAGGCGTTGCCAAAATCATCGATGAAGCCGATTTCGACAGTGCCGACCCGCGCATCGTGGAGGCCGGCGCCCCCCATCACGGCGTTGCCGCCGCCTATGGCGATTACGTCCTCATCACCGAACCGCACCCAGAAGACCCATCGAACCTCCCCGTCGGCATCAACGTCCTTGATGCCAACGACCAGCCGATCGGCGATACCCACGCCTGCCCCGGCCTGCACGGCGAGGCCAACTCCGGCAATCTGCTCGCCATCGCCTGCGATACGGGCCTGCTCCTTGTCACCGACAGCGCCGAGGGACCGCAGATCACCCATCTGCCCTATGACGAGGCATTGCCCGAAGGCAAAAGCTCGACCCTTCTCGGCGGCGTCGGAATCCAGTATTTCCTCGGCAATTACGGCGCCGACCACGTCGTGCTGATCGATCCCCATCAGGAAACCTTCCGCCTCGTCGATCTGCCCACCCGCCGCGTGCATTTCGCGCGCGATTCCGTCCGGCCGCAATTCGCCTACATCTTCACCGAGGACGGCAATCTGCACCGCCTCAACACCCTCTCGGGCGAGATAAGCGCAACCCTGGCGCTCACCGAACCCTATTCCATGGACGGCCACTGGTCCGACCCGCGCCCCCGCATCGCGGTCGCCGGCGATGAGATCCTCGTGACCGATCCCAACGCTTCGCAGATCCACCGGATCGATGCGAACGCCTTCGAGCTTGCCGGCACCATCCCCGTCGATGGCCTCCCCATGGGCATCGTCGTCGCCGGCGGCTCGGGCACCGTCCACTGACAAAAAAGGGCCGCCCTCCGGGGCGGTCCCATTCTGCCTATTCGGCAGGGCGGGCAAAAATCGCGCCGCCGCTTGGCGCTTGACACTTCCCAGCCGCTGGGAAATAAACATGACATTTTAAATCATGTATTTCCATCGGACCCGTTGCGGTCCGGCGGACAAAAGGAGATTGCGTCAATGAAACGGTTTGCGATTGTCGTGGGGCTGCTCGCTCTTGTGTCCTCGGGCGCCCCCGCCCAGGACATGCGCAGCTTTACCGACGATATCGGCCGCGTGGTCGACATTCCGGCCGATCCCCAGCGCATCGTGTCTCTCCACGATCAGTCCATAACCATTCCGCTGCTCGAACTGGGCGTTGTCCCCGTCGGCAGCCACGGGCGCACCACCGAGGACGGCACGCCCTACATCCGTTCGGCGCGCATGTTGACCGGCGCCGATTTCGACAATTCCGATATCGCCTTCATGGGCAATTTCCCCGCCGATATCGAAGCGGTGGCGGCGGCAGAACCCGATCTCATCATCACTGTGGATGCCCAGAGCGAAATCCTCGACCAGCTTGAAACCATTGCGCCCACCATCGTGCTCGACAATGCCGCCCGCGCCGAATACGGGCTCTATTCGACGCTCGCGGACCTCACCGGCACCCAGCGCCAGCTCGAAATGCTCGAAGCCCGCTACCGTCACCAGATCGCCGAAATCACCGCATTGGTCGACACCGCCGATGTGACCGTCAACGTCATTCAGGGTTCGGGGGGCGAGCTGGCCGTCTGGCACTCCTATTTCAATCTCGGCCGCGTCCTGCGCGACGCGGGATTTGCGTTCCCCCGGATCGTCGATGCCATTCCCGAGGATGAAAGCGCCCGCTGGAGCGGCGAGGTTCTGCCTCAGCTCGATGCCGACTTCGTCTTCGTGACCTACCCGGCCGAAATCGGCTATACCCCGGCCGATGCCATCGCCCAGCTTGAAGACATCGTGCCCGGCTTTTGCGATTTCCTCCATGCCTGCCGCACCAACCAGATGGTTGTCATCCCGCGCGATCAGGCGTCGTCATGGTCCTATTATGCCCTCGGCCAGATGGCTTACGCCATCATCAGCCAGATTTCCGGCCGTGATTTCGAGCCCATGGTGCCGTAGCCGAAAGCGGGCAGGGGCCGGCCCTATCGGATCGGCCCCTTGAAGATGAAAAACGCCCCGACCGCGATAAAGGCGAAGCCCAGCACGTGGTTGAGCGTGAATTTCTCGCCGAGATAGAAAATCGCAAACAGCGCGAACACCGAAAGCGAGATCACTTCCTGGATCGTCTTGAGCTCCGCCGCGCTATAGGTGCCATACCCGATCCGGTTGGCCGGCACCGCCAGCCAGTATTCGAAAAACGCGATCCCCCAGCTCACCAGCACCACCACCCACAGCGCCGCCCCGGGAAATTTCAGGTGCCCATACCAGGCGAAGGTCATGAAGACGTTCGAGGCAATCAAAAGCAGGATCGGGGCGGCAAGGGAAAAAAGCGAAGGCGCTGCGGCAAGTGCGGTCATGGCTGGGGTCTCGGGTGCCGCCACGATTGGCGGACCGAAATCGAAAGCGCGCTTGTCGCGCTAAAATCAAGTGCAATCTTTTTTGGCGCGGCGGCCACGACGTCCCGCTGCTCATGCCCGATGAGCTGGCGGCATTGCTGGAAACGGTCCGACCCTGGTGGCTCCGTGGGGCTGCTGGTTGCCTCAGAGCCGCATTCCACCCTGCCGGTCCAGCCAATCGAGAATGGCCCGGTTTGTTTCCTCAGGCTTTTCCTGCTGGATCCAGTGGCCGCAATCGAGTGTGACCACCTCCACATTGGGAACGAACGCGGCCAGGCTCTCGGACTTGGCGATCCCGTCCCGCTCGCCATAGATCATCAGGGCAGGGTGCGCGATGACAGGGTTCACATCCGCCAGCAGGTGCCAGTTGCGGTCGAGGTTCCTGTACCAGTTTATGCTGGCCGTAAAGCCCGATGTCTCAAAAGAGGCGACGAAAACGGCCAGTTCGCCATCGCTCATCACGGGTTCACCCAGGGGCTCATCGGCTGTTGCAAGATTGATCATCATCATCCCCGGTTCGGGCGCCGCAAGAGGAACGTTTTTCCGATAGAGGTTGCGCAGGAACCGGACCGTATTTTCCTCCAATACAGCGTCCGCGACGCCCGGCTGCCGATTGAAGTGAACAAAATAGAAGTCGCCCCCGAGCATCTGTTCCATGACTTCGATCCAGGGCCGTTCTCCACGCTCCTGGTAGGGCAGGCTCAGATTGATCACAGTGTTGACCCGGCCCGGATGCAGCAGGGTCAGCCCCCAGACCACCATTGCACCCCAATCGTGACCGACAAAAATGGCATCGTCGTACCCGTAGTGATCCAGAAGCGCGACGAGATCGCCCGACAGATGTTCGATGTCATAGGCTGTGACCTCGGCCGGGCGGGATGAATTGCCATAGCCCCGCTGGTTGGGAACGATCACATGGTAGCCCGCTGCCACAAGGGCGGGCACCTGATGGCGCCAGGAAAAGGCATGTTCGGGCCAGCCGTGACAGAGCACAATGGGGTTTCCCCTGTTCTCCCGTCCGGCCTCGAAGATTTCGAGGTTCACGCCATTGACCGGGACCAGCGTGGGTTTGGGAAAGTCGATTGTCTTGAGCATCATTGTCCGCCTTGCTGATTTGCACGGCGGCTGTCTAGGGGCGAATGGTGCCAGATTCTGACACCATAAAATGGTCAACTCGCCTCATGACAGCTCGCCTCCGACAAGACGCCATAGTGCGCAGTCTTCGCCGCAACGGGATTTCGACGGTCGCTGATCTGGCCGCCGAGGTCGGTGCCTCCAGGCGCACCGTGTTGCGTGACATCGGCGCGCTGCGCGATGAGGGCTTTGTCATTCACTCCGAGCCCGGCCGCGGGGGCGGCCTGCAACTGGATCCGCAATCGGTTCAGGCCACGGCGCGGCTTTCGGTCCCCGAGGTCTTTGCGCTTCTCATCAGCGTTGTTTCGGTGCGTGCATCCGGAGGCCTGCCCTTTTCCGATCTTGCCGATGCGGCGCTCGCCAGGATCGAGCGCGCTTTGCCCGCCGACAAATTGCGCGATCTGCGCCGCCTCCTCGATTGCCTCTATGTCGGGCACCTTTCACCGCTGGTGAACATCTCGGATATGGGCACGATGGCCCCCGCGCTGCTGCCGGCATTCGAGACGGCATTTCTCCAGCGGCTCCGCCTGCGTTTCCGATACCGCGATTCAAAAGGGGCGGTAACCGACCGAAACGTCGAGCCGCAAGCCATGCTCATTCTGCCGCCGCTCTGGTATCTGGTGGCCTGGGATCCGGCGCGCGGAGCCTTCCGTCATTTCCGTATGGACCGGATCACCCGACCGGAAATCGAAGACGGCGCGGTTTTTCAGCGTCGCCATGTGCCATTCGAGGATCACGTCCGCCCGGTGCGCGACCTGTCACGCTGAAGGCGCCCCCGCCCGGCGCCTATATCTCGCCCCTGATCGCCGGCCGCACCTTTTCGGCATAGAACGCCTTGAGCTTTTCATGCACCGATTGCGGCAGTTCGGGCAGATCGCCCGCCTCGGCATTCACCCCGATCTGGTCGGGCCGCGAGACCCCGGCAATGATGGTGGAAACCGCCTTGTGGTCCAAAATCCAGCGCAGCGCGAAAAGGCTCATCCGCTGGCCCTCGGGCACATAGCCGCGCAACTCGTCGGCCAGTTCCACTCCCGTTTCGAACGGAATGCCGCCAAATGTCTCGCCCACCGAGAACGCCTGCCCGTCCCGGTTGTAGCCGCGGTGGTCCGTGGGGGAAAACTCCGTCTCGCGCGTATATTTGCCCGACAGCAGCCCCGAAGCCAGCGGCAGGCGCACGATCACCCCCACATCGCGTTCCATCGCCTTGTCCAGAAGGCTTTCGGCGGCGTCCTGGCGGAAGATGTTGAAGATGATCTGCAGCGTCGCCAGTCCCTCGTGCTCGAGGCAGATTTCAGCCTCGGCGATGGTTTCCACGCTCGCGCCCCAGTTCCTGATCAGCCCCTCGGCCTTGATCTCGTCCATCCAGCCAAAGACCTCGCCCGCCTCGAGCACCTCGCGCGGCACGCAATGGAGCTGCGCCAGGTCGATGCTCTCCACGCACAGCCGCCGCGCCGATTCTTCAAGGCTCTCGCGCACCCCGCCTTTTGTGTATTTGTCGGGATAGAGCGCCGCCGCCCGGCCCACCTTGGTGGCCACCACAAGCCCGTCGGGCTTGCCGTAAAACGTACCGATCCGGTGCTCGGACAGCCCGTTGCCATAAACGTCGGCGGTATCCCAGAAATTGACCCCGAGCCGCGCGGCGTTGGCGAGAATGGTCGAGGCGTCCATATCCTCGATGGGGCCGAAATCGCCGCCCAACTGCCATGTGCCCAATCCGATTTCGGAAACCAGAAAGTCGGTCTTGCCCAATCGCCGCGTTTTCATTGCTCTCCTGCCTCTTCCGATTGTCTGGTTCTCTCTGGTGATAAGCGAGCACGCCCTCCGATGCAATTGACGCGGGGTCGTTGCGCGTGGCACATCTAGAACCGTGTTGGTTCCCCTTTCGTTGCAAGAGTCGAAACGGGAAGCAAAAGGGAACACGGTGCGGACGACCCAAAAGGGGCCAATGCCGTGGCTGCCCCCGCAACTGTAAGTCGCGATGGATTTCGGAATTATCCACTGGCCCAAGGGCCGGGAAGGCAACCGGAAACCGATAAAGTGACGAGCCAGGAGACCTGCCAGCACACCCGACCGGCCCCATGACGGGGTCGGCATTTTGCGTTCGCACACGGAGGGTGTTGCTGTGACGACCAGAAGTTTTCCCGCGGCCGGCCCGCGTTCCGTCCTTTCCGGTCCGCCCCTTGCCCCTTAGGGCAGGCAGCGAGCCCGGCATAGGACATGTTAAGGCAACAGCCGCGCCGCGCCCATGGCGCCGCCGCCTGCCGTGCCGCAATCCCTTCCTGCTTTAGATTGTTTCCATCCATTTTCTGGAGGGTCCCATGACCTCGAAAATCCCAACAACCGTCATCACGGGCTTCCTCGGCGCCGGCAAGACGACCCTGGTTCGCCATCTTCTCGCCCACGCCAAAGGCAAGCGCATCGCACTCATCATCAACGAGTTCGGCGATATCGGCGTCGATAAAGACGTCCTGGCCGGGTGCGGTGATGAAACCTGCCGCGAGGAAGACATGATCGAGCTTGCCAATGGCTGCATCTGCTGCACCGTGGCCGATGATTTCATCCCCACCATGAAGGCCATCCTCGCCCGCCCCGACCGCCCCGATCACATCGTCATTGAAACCTCCGGCCTGGCGCTCCCCCAGCCCCTGATCCGCGCCTTCAACTGGCCCGAGATCAAGGCCGAGGTCACCATCGATGGCGTGGTGACCGTCGCCGATGCCGCCGCCCTTTCAGAGGGCCGCTTTGCCGCCAATGAAGAAGCCGTCGACGCCCAGCGCCGGCTCGATGAAATGCTCGATCACGAAACCCCGCTGGGCGAGTTGTTCGAAGACCAGATGGTCGCCGCCGACATGATCGTTCTCAACAAGACCGACCTTGTCGACCCCGCCGCCCTCGAAGCCGTCGAAACCGAGCTGAAAAAGCACATGCGCCCCGGCACCCGGATCGTTCGCGCCGCCAATGGCCACGTCGATACGCTCGCGCTCCTTGGCCTCGGCATGTCCACCGAGGACAATCTGGCAGGCCGCGAAAGCCATCACGAGCTCGAACACGATGGCGAGGGCCATGAGCACGACGATTTCGATTCGTTCTCGCTCACCATCCCCTCCGGCCCCGGCCGCGACCAGCTTCTCGCCGCCATCGCCGATACCATCGCCGCCCATGACGTTTTGCGGCTCAAGGGCTTCGCCGCCATCCCCGGCGCCCGCGCCCGCCTCGCCATCCAGGCCGTCGGACCCCGCGTCAACGCCTATTTCGACAGGGACTGGGCCGAGGGCGAAACCCGTGAAACCCGGCTCGTCGTCATCGGCGAAAGCCCCCTGGCGCGCGAGACCATCGAGGCGAACCTCAAAAAGATCGCAGAGGCCGCGTGAGCCGTCCCGATACATCACAGCCGCAACCCGTGCGCCCGGCTTCGGTTTCCGGCGCGCGGTTCGCTGCCATCGTTTTGCTCGGCCCCATCGTCGGCACGCTTGTCGTTATTGCCGCTGTCCTTGTCACCGATCCGCCTTTCGCCGCCTTCGATGACGAGGCCCTCGTCCTGCCCCTTGCGCTGGGGATGGGCTGGGCGCTTGGCCTGCTGCCCGCCATCCTCGCCGCCATCGGCTGGAGGCTGGCCCTCCGCCACGCCCGGATCGGCCAGCATCGCCTCCTCGCCAGCCTTGCCATCGGCGGAGCAACCGGGCTCATCGGCGGCGTTCCGGGCGCCATCGCCATTTTCGGCACTGCGGGCATTTTCCCTGCCGGCCTCCTTCTCATGGCTCTTGCGGGCGCTTTCGCCCTCGCCGCCACCGCGCTGCCCTGGAGCAAAACCTGATGCACCTTCTCGCCGCCCAGGCCGGTGCGCTCCAGCAGGAGGGCGAGGCCATCGATCTTGCCCAGACCCCGGGCGATTTCGCCTTTGCCTCCTCGGCCGATAGCGAACTGTCCATGCTCGCCGCCGCCGCCGATAGGGTCGGTGAGGACGGGTTGCGGCTGGCCAATCTCATGCGGCTGAGCCACAATTTCTCGGTCGACCTCTGGTGCGAGGATACGCTCGCCCATGCCCGCCTCATCGTCATTCGCCTGATCGGCGGTTCGGCCTATTGGCCCTATGGCTGCGATGAAATCGAAATGCTGGCCCGGCAAAATTCCATTCCCCTCGCTTTCCTGCCCGGCGACGCCACCCCCGATCCCGTGCTGTTGGCCCGCTCGACCATCGCCGAACACGATTGGCACACCCTGCACAAGCTGTTCCTGACCGGCGGCCCCGACAACGCCGACGCCATCCTTTCCGCCTTCCGCGCCCTCGCGGCAGGCAACCCAATCGCCCGCGCCCCCAACCCCTTCCCCGCCTTCGGCTTCTGGGACCGGGAACGGGGCATCGTTCAAACGTTCGGTCCCGTGGCGCCCATCCCCTCGCATGCCGAGAGTGTGCTGGATTTCGGAGCGCCCGCCACCCCAGTTACTCCCTCTCCCCTCGGGGGAGAGGGTCGGGGTGAGGGGGGCGCCACAAGCACGGCGCCGGCCGCACCTCTCCCTTCGGGGGAGAGAGCCTGCCCCCGACCTGATCGGGGGTCGACCATTGCGCAGCAAGGGGCGGGTGAGCGGGGCTTCGCGCCAAGCGCCACTGTCCCCATCCTCTTTTACCGCGCCGTCCTCGAAGGCGCTGGCACCGCCACGCTGGAGGCTCTCATCGATGGACTGAAATCGCGTGGTCTTGCCCCGGTGCCCATCGTCATCTCCTCGCTGAAATCGCCCGATTGCGCCGGGTTCGTCCGCCAGACGCTCGGTGACATCCAACCCGCCGCCATCTTCAATCTCACGGGCTTCGCTCTTGGCATCAACGATCTGGCCTCCGATAAAAACCCCTTCGCCTTCACCGACGCGCCGGTCATCCAGCTCGTCCAGGGCTCGCGTCCGCCCGTCATGTGGGAGGCCGATCCGCGTGGTTTGACGTCCAAGGACCTCGCCATGCAGGTGGTCCTGCCTGAAATCGATGGCCGCGTCGGCGCGCTGATCGTCGGCCACAAGGCCGAAGCGGTCTGGCACGAGCGCACCCAATGCCTGCTCACCGCCTTTACCCCCGAACCCGATGGCATCGCCCGCGCCGTGGCCCTCGCCCAGAACTACGCCCGCCTGCGCGCCAAATCCCCCGCCCAGCGCAAGATCGCCCTCGTCCTCGCCAACTATCCCCTAAAGGATGGCCGCCTCGCCAACGGCGTCGGCTATGACGCCCCCCAATCGAGCGTCGAGATCCTGCAGGTGCTTTCAGAGGCGGGCTACGACATCGGATCAAGCAATCCAGCACCAGAGCATGCCGCCGACCCCTCACCCCAGCCCTCTCCCCCCGCCGGGGAGAGGGAGGCCCAAGTCGCGCGCCCCGAGCCGCACCTTCCTTCTCCCCTCGAGAGGGGAGAAGGTGGCCCGGAGGGTCGGATGAGGGGTGGTCAGCGTCTGCCCTCCTCCCCAACCCTCTCCTCCGGCACCGCCCTCATCGAGCACCTGCAAACCGGCCCCACCAACGCCCGCCCCCAGCACGGCACCTCGGACGCCATCCTGCCGGTTCAAACCTACAAAAGCTGGCTCGAAACCCTCCACCCCTGCATCCGCGAGGATGTCCCCGCCCGCTGGGGCGCACCGGAAGCCGATCCCTTCGTGCGCGGCGACGCCTTTCATCTGCCGATAAAAATCTTCGGCAACATCGCCATCCTGCTCCAGCCCGCCCGCGCCTACGATGTGGCCGAGGAATTGAGCTTTCACGACCCCAATCTCGTGCCGCCCCACGCCTATATCGCTTCCTATCTCTGGCTGAAAAACACCTTCGGCATCGACGCGCTGATCCACAATGGCAAGCATGGCAATCTCGAATGGCTGCCCGGCAAGGCCAATGCCCTCGATTCAGAATCCTACCCCTCGGTCCTTTGGGGCCAGCTCCCCCATTTCTATCCCTTCATCGTCAACGATCCGGGCGAGGGCACCCAGGCCAAGCGCCGCACCGGCGCCACCATCATCGACCATCTGGTCCCCCCTTTGACCCGCGCCGAAACCTATGGGCCCCTAAAAGACCTCGAAGCCCTGCTCGATGAATATTACGCGGCGCTGGGCATGGACCAGCGGCGGCTCGAAAGCCTCAAACGCAAAATCCTCGATTTCACCCGCGACGCCCGCCTCGATCTCGATCTGCGCCTGCCCGCCGACGAAACCGAAGCCCTCAACCAGATCGACAATTTCCTGTGTGAACTCAAGGAAGCCCAGATCCGCGACGGCCTGCACATCTTCGGCCAATCGCCAAAAGGCAATTTCGAGCGCGATCTCCTCGTCGCCTTCGCCCGCGTCCCGCGCGGTGAAGGGCAGGGGGGCGATGCCTCGCTGATCCGCGCCCTGGCCGACGATCTCAAACTCGGCATCGATCCCCTCGCCCTCGATCTTGCCGCCCCCTGGACCGGACCAAAGCCCCAGGCTCTTATGGATCAAGGCATGTGGCGCTCCAACGGCGACACCATCGAACGCCTCGAAGCCCTCGCCGCCGATCTCGTCACCGGCAGAGCCCCCGATCCGGCTTGGATTTCGACCATCGCCGTCCTCGACACCATCCAAACCACCATCCGCCCGCGCCTTGCCGCCTCAGGCCCCAACGAGATCAGATCCCTCCTCGATGGCCTCGCGGGAAAGTTCGTCGCCCCCGGCCCCTCGGGCGCCCCCACCCGCGGCCGCATCGATACGCTCCCCACCGGCCGCAATTTCTATTCGGTCGATAACCGCGCCATCCCCACACAGACCGCATGGGCGCTCGGCCAGAAAGCCGCCGAAAATCTTTTGAAGCGCCATTATCAGGATCACGGCCTCTGGCTCACCTCGCTCGCCATGAGCGTCTGGGGCACGGCAAACATGCGAACCGGCGGCGACGACATCGCCCAGGCTCTGGCCCTGATCGGCGCCAAACCGGTCTGGCAGGGCGCCTCCCTCACCGTCTCGGGCTATGAGATCATCCCGCTCGCCAAGCTTGGCCGCCCGCGCGTCGATGTCACCTTGCGCATTTCGGGCCTGTTCCGCGATGCCTTCCCCGCCCAGATTGCCCTCTTCGACCGCGCCATCCGCGCCATCGGGGCGCTGGACGAACCCATCGAGGATAACCCCATCGCCGCCCGCATGCGCACCGATGCCCTGGCCATGATGGAGGAGGGCGCCACGCAGGACGAAGCGGGGTTGCGCGCCGGCCACCGCATTTTCGGCGCCGCGCCGGGCGGCTATGGCACCGGCATCGGCAAATTGGTCGAGACCGGAAAATGGGCCGAAAAATCCGACCTCGCCGACGCCGTCCTCGCCACCGGCCAATACGCCTATGGTGCCCACGCCGAAGGTCTGCCCGAAAAAACGCTGTTCGCCGCGCGCCTCAAATCCGCCGATGCCGTCGTCCACGTTCAGGACAATGCCGAGCACGACCTGCTCGACTCCGACCAGTACTATCAGTTCGAGGGCGGCCTTTCCGCCGCCGTCGAAACCCTCTCGGGCCACAAGCCCGCCGCCTACCACCTCGATACCTCCCGCCCCGAAACCCCAAAGGTCAGAACGCTCGAAGAAGAAATCGCCCGCGTCATGCGCGCCCGTGTGGTCAATCCCAAATGGATCGACGCCATGAAGCGCCACTCCTATCGCGGCGCCTTCGAGATCATCGCGACAGTCGATTTCATGTTCGGCTTCGCCGCCACCACCGGCGCTGTCAAATCCCACCATTTCGACATGGCCTTTGCCGCCTTTATCGAGGACGACGCCACCCGCGATTTCCTCATCGCCGCCAACCGCTTCGGCTATGACGAACTGATCGAAAAGTTCAACGAGGCCCGCCTGCGCGGCTTCTGGACCCCCCGCTCCAATTCCGCCTATGCCCATCTCGAGGACGCGACATGACCGAACGCCAGCCCAAGAAAACCGACCTCATGACCGAGGCCGAGCGCGACGCCTACCACGCCGAAAAGATGAAAAAGAAAAAGGCCGCCCGCGACAAGCTGGTCGAGGCGAACGCCAACGAAAAGGGCCTGCTCATCGTTCACACCGGCAAGGGCAAGGGCAAATCCACAGCCGCCTTCGGCATGGTGTTCCGCGGCATCGCCCATGGCTTCAAAATCGGCATCGTCCAGTTCGTCAAGGGCAAGTGGCACACCGGCGAGCGCGACATTCTCGAACATTTCCCCGATCAGGTCTCGATCAACGCCATGGGCGATGGCTTCACCTGGGAAACCCAGGACCGCCAGCGCGACCTTGCCGCCGCCCGCCAGGCCTGGGACCGGGCAAAGGAACTGATCGCCGACCCCGACTACCAGATGATCCTGCTCGACGAGCTCAACATCTGCCTGCGCTACGATTACCTGCCCCTCGACGAGGTGATCGAAACCCTCAAATCCCGCCCCGCCGACAAGCACGTCATCGTCACCGGCCGCAACGCCAAGGACGAACTGATCGAGATCGCCGACCTCGTCACCGAAATGACCCAGATCAAGCACCCCTTCCGCGAACAGGGCATCAAGGCCCAGGCCGGAATTGAATTCTAAATTGGGTTAAATGGCCCAGGACCAGTCGAGATTCAGCTCAGGGTGAGCCGAAAATGATGGTTTTCGAGAACTGGAGCGGAGCGTACTTATGTACGTGAGCACCGGAAGCGCAGAAAACCGCCATTTGCAGGCCACCATGGGCTGAATGTCGATTGGTCCTAAAAGCAGGCCCCGTCCTGGCCCAGACTCTGCCCCAGCCGGTTGACCACGGAGTCGAACGCCGGCACGTCCATCGCCGGATAGTCGAGCCGCACATTGGCGGTCTGCTGCCCGTTACAGACGAGGATCGTCTTGGCATAGAAAACATGCCCGCCCCGCGTGCCGCCCCAGGCCGCCCAGTCGGGGGTTTCCGAGCGATAGGTGATCGCCCAGCCCTCTGCCTCGTCCGCCCCGATCCGGCGGCGCATTTCGGTCAGAAAATCGGCGCCCTGGCTCGGCCCGCCCCATGCGGTGATGCTCGCCCGCCCGTTCGATGCGCGAAACCGCCTGCCTTCGCCCGCCACCTGGGCCGGGCCATCGGCGACGAAATCGGCCGGAATATCCACGGCCGCCCCGAATCGCGCATTGACATAACGCGTCCAGTCCGCCGCCGGAAAGCTCCCGGAAACGCTGGTAAAAATGGCTATGGCAAGGACAAGCTGGCGCAACATTTTGCGATGATTGCCCGCCGATTGTGGTTTTCGCAAGCCGTCTGGTCCCGTTCATGCAGCGCCATGGTTCCGCTCGGGCTCCAATTGGCGTAAACAGGGGCCCTCAAAAATATGCGCTTGGGGCAGGGGCAAGTGAAAAGACCATCCATCGGAGACGTGGCGCGCCAGGCCGGCGTGTCGACGGCAACCGTCTCGCGGGCCATCAATGCGCCTGAAACGGTCACCGAAAAGACCCGCCGCAAGGTGCAGGAAGCCGTCGATGCCCTCCATTACGTGCAATCGGAAACCGCGCGCAATTTCAAAAAGCAGCGCGCCAACACCGTGCTCGTCGTCGCCGCCGATATCGGCAACATCTATTATTCGGAGATTTTCCGCGGCATCCAGCGCCGCGCCGAAGCCTCGGCCTATTCCATCATCATCGCCAATCCCAGCCCCGGCGGCACTCAGGATCTGATCCTGTCCAACCTGCGCAACGCCAGGGTCGATGGCGTCATCATCCTCTCGGGCCACGAAATCCTCGATCACGATCTGTCCCTGCTGCAACAGCTCTATGCCGGCACCCCGCCCATCGTCGCCATGAGCGAGGAGCGTGGCTATATGCGCGTGCCCCACATCCTCATCGACAATGAGCGCGCCGGCTATATCGCCGGCCGGCACCTTATCGAAATGGGCCACACCCGCATCGGCCATGCCTATGGCCCGCACCGCACCCCCGTCCGCCGCGCCCGCGCCAACGGGCTGCGCCGCGCGCTCACCGAAGCGGGGGTGCCCATCAACGACACATGGTTCTTCGAGGGCGGCTTTTCGGCCATCGGCGGCCGCGCCGCCGCCCAGAGCTTTTTGTCCCTCAAGGACCGCCCCACCGCCGTTTTCTGCGCCAATGACGAGGCGGCCATGGGGTTTGTTTCCCAGCTCCACCGCTACGGCGTTTCGGTGCCCGGCGATCTTTCCGTCATGGGGTTCGACGATATCGTGCTCGCCGATACCTATGTTCCCGGCCTTTCCACGGTCCACCAGCCCAAGGAGGAGATGGGCCGCCACGCCATGAGCCTGGTCCTCGACATCATCGAGGCGCGCACCAGATCCGACCTCCCCATAATCGAATTGCCCGTCCATTTGGTCCCCCGCGAGTCCGTCGCCCGCATCACCTGACCGCCGCGCCGAGGCTGCCCCGAACTCCTCCTCCCCACCCCCGTCATCCCGGGCGAAGACCCGGGACCCAGTACCCCCAACCTCTCTTCCGCCCCCCAACACATTGCCCGTTCCCCCCAACCATGCTAGGCGACAAAACCGAACTGCCTCACTCAAGTTAAATTTTGGCGTTGAAGACCCCGCTCGTATTTTCCACCTCGCCTCGCGGCGATGAGATCGCCCGTCACGTGGCCCAGCTTCTGGGCGCGCCGGTGCATCTGTGCGGTCCGGGGCGTGTCGATGCCACGCCTCTGGTCGCCGATGCCTATCGCCAGGGCGCGCCCATCGTGGGGGTCTGCGCCACAGGCGCGCTGATCCGCCTGCTCGATGGCGTCTTGGGCGACAAGATGTCCGAGCCGCCCGTGGTTGCCGTCTCCGCTGATGGCAAGGTCGCCGTTCCCTTGCTCGGCAGCCATCGCGGCGCCAACGCTCTGGCCCGCTGGATCGCCGATGGCTTTCGCGGCTTTGCCGCCGTCACCGCCACCTCCGATACGCTTTACGATTTCTCCCTCGACGATCCGCCCCCAGGCTATGTGGTGGCCAACCCCGAGGCGGTGCGCCCGCTCATGGCGGCACTTTTGAAGGGCGAAAAACTGCGCGTCGAGGGCCTGTCGGGCTGGCTCGAGCTTGCCGGCTATCCCGTGTCGCGCGATGGCAGCCAGTTGCTCCGTCTCACCGAAAGCCCTGCACCCGGCCCCGGCCTGCTCGTCCACCCCAAAACCATAATTGCCGGGCTCGGCTGCACCAGCAGGGCCGCTTGTTCCGAAGTGGTGGACCTCCTTGAGGCAGCGCTCGAAACCGCCGGCGTCGCGCCCAAGGCCCTTGCCGCGCTCGCCACCATCCACACCCACGCCAGAACCCCGGCCCTGCTCGAAGCCGCCGATCATTTCGGCGTACCCCTGCGCACCTTCACCCGCCGCGAGATCGACCGCGAGAAAAAGCGCCTGGCAACCCCATCGGCCACTGTCGAGGCGGCCATCGGCGTGGCCGGCGTGTGCGAGGCGGTGGCGATAAAGGCCGGCACGCTGATCGTGCCCAAACAGATCGCGGGCAATGTGACCTGCGCTCTGGGCCGGGCCGATACGCCCATAGACATCACCCGGTTCGGAAAATCCGCGCTATAGCCTCTTGCGCCCAGGCCACCGAATCCACGGTCTCGGCCCTTGGCAGCCGGGGGCGCCTGATCACGATGATGGGGATGGAAAGCTGCGTTGCGGCGGCGAGTTTGGCTGCCACCTGCGCCCCGCCCGAATTCTTGGTCACCAGATGGGTGATGCCGTGCTCTTCCATAAGCTCGGTTTCCCCTTCAAGCGTAAATGGCCCGCGCGCCGCAATCACCGTCCAGTCAGTCGGAAGTCCTGCCGGCACCTCGATCATGCGCGCCACAAACTCGACATTGGTCTGGGCCAGAAACTGTCCAAGGTCCTGCCGCCCAACCGTCAGCAACACCCGGGCGCCGCGCGGCAGGGCGTGCACCGCATCGAGGGTCGACCCGACCTCCAGCCAGATCGCGCCTTCGGGCTTTTTCCACGCCGGGCGTTCCAGCCGGATCAGGCGCACTTTGGCATCGGCTGCCGCGGCAACCGCATTGGCCGAGATTTGCGCGGCGAAAGGATGGGTCGCGTCCACCACCATCTCGATCCGGTTCGATTTGAGGTACTCGGCCAGCCCTTCCCTGCCGCCGAACCCGCCCATGCGCACCACGCCTTCGGGAAAGCGCGGGGTGTCGGTGCGCCCGGCCAGAGACGTTGTGACCGCGTAACCGGCCTTTACCAGCAGGCCCGCGAGCTCGCGCGCCTCGGTCGTGCCTCCAAGGATCAATATGCGCCGTCCGGTGGTGTCGCGATTGCCCCAATTCATGGCATAGATTTATACAGCGCTACGAAAAAGGAAATGGGGATTCGCGTGTTCGGCTGGTTCAGGCGCAAATCGGTGGAAAAGGGCCATTTCGCCGCCCTCGATTCCGCACGCTTTCCCGACTTTGCGCCCGGTTCGGTCTGGCTGGTCGGCGCCGGCCCCGGCGCGCCCGGGCTTTTGACGCTTTTGGGCTATCACGCCCTGGGTCGGGCGGACATTATCGTCTATGACGCGCTCGTTTCCCCCGCCCTGCTCGATATGGCCAACCCCAGGGCCGAAAAAATCTATGCCGGCAAGCGCGGCGGCAAGCCTTCGCCCAAACAGGCCGATATCACCTTAAAACTCGTCGAACACGCCCGGTCCGGAAAACGGGTGCTGCGATTGAAGGGCGGCGACCCCATGATGTTCGGACGCGGCGGCGAGGAGGTCCAGACCCTGGCCCGCGAAAATATCCCTTTCCGCATCGTGCCCGGTATCACGGCGGGCATCGGTGGGCTGGCCTATGCCGGGATTCCCGTCACCCATCGCGACACCAATCACACTGTGATTTTTCTCACCGGCCACGATGAAAAAGGCGGCATCCCGCAGGGCGTGGATTGGCCCGCCATCGCCACGGCGTCCCCGGTCATCGTCATGTACATGGCCGTCAAGCACCTCCCCTCGATCGCCGAAAAACTGATCGCCGCCGGCCGCGATGGGTCCGATCGCCTCGCCATCGTCTCCAACGCCGCCTTGCCCGATCAGTCCGTCCTCGAAACAACGCTGGGCCGGGCAGGGGATCTGGCCGACGCCGCCGTGCCCACCCCCGCAATCATCGTCCTCGGCCCGGTCTCGCGCTACCGCGAAACCTTCGACTGGTACGCAGGCCCCCTGCGGGAGAACACCATTGGCTGAAGCCCTTCACCCCGCCAACGCGTCTCTTCCCCCCACACTCGCCCACCCCCCATCGCTTCCCCGGCGAAAGCCGGGGCCCATGTGCGTCGCCACGAACTCTATCGGTTGGACCAATGCCGCTGGACCCCGGCCGGAGTTGATCCCGGCGAAAGCCGGGACCGGGGCAGGGCGGCAGCAGAACGCGCGCCGGCAGTGGTTGACCGCGCAGGAGTTGGCTCGTGACTGATCCGTCCCCACGTGGCTTCATCATCGCCGCCCCCCGTTCGGGCTCGGGCAAGACCGCCATAACGCTCGGCATCGCCCGCGCGCTCGTCAATGCGGGCTATCGCGTCGCCCCGGCAAAGACCGGCCCGGACTATATCGATCCCGCCTTCCTCTCCAGAGCGGCCGGCTCCCCCGCCATCAATCTCGACCCCTGGGCCATGGATGCCGCCACCCTCAAAGCCCGCGCCGCCCGACACGCCGAGGACCACGATACCCTCCTGATCGAGGGGGTCATGGGCCTTTTCGATTCCGCTATCGACGGCACGGGCTCCACCGCCGATCTTGCCGCAACGCTCAACCTCCCCGTCATTCTCGTCATCGATTGTGACCGTCAGGCCCAGTCCGTAGCCGCTTTGGTCCACGGCTTTGCCTCATGGCGCGAGGATGTCGCCATCGCCGGTGTCATCCTCAACAAGGTCGCCTCCGACCGCCACGAAACCATGCTGCGGTCCGCGCTGGCCAAGACAGCCATCCCCTGTCTCGGTGCCATCCCCCGCCGCGCCGATCTCGCGTTGCCCGAGCGCCATCTCGGCCTCGTCCTCCCCGGCGATATCGAGGGCATCGACGGTCATCTGGCCCGCGCCGGATCGATGATGACCACCCATCTCGATTTTCACCTGCTCGGCGCCATCGCCGCGCCGGTGGCATCCGCCGCGCAAATCCCCAGCCTTACCCCCCTCGGCCAGCGCATCGCCATCGCCCACGACGCGGCCTTTGCCTTTATTTATCCCCACCTGCTCGAAAGCTGGCACACTGCCGGCGCATCGCTGAATTTTTTTTCGCCCCTGGCAAACGAAGCGCCCGATGCAGACGCCGACGCGGTTTTCCTCCCCGGCGGCTATCCCGAACTGCACGGCGCCACCCTCGCCAATGCGTCGGGTTTCAAATCGGGCCTCCTCAAAGCCCGCGACCGTGGCGCGCTGATCTATGGCGAATGCGGTGGCTATATGGTCCTGGGGCAAACCCTCACGGACAAAACCGGGGCCACATACCCCATGGCGGGCCTCCTGCCGGTTTCGACCGCCATCGACCGCCCCAGGCGCGTCCTCGGCTATCGCCGTCTCACCCATTCCTCGCCATTGCCCTGGCCGGAAAGCCTGCGCGCGCACGAATTTCATTATTCCCAACAATATTTCCCCAATGTTGAGCAATCTGGCGTCACCGAACGCTCAACTCCATACCTTTTGCCGCCATTGTTTGGCGCGTTTGACGCGCTCGATACCCCCCTCGACCCCATGGGCTGCGTGCTGGAAAAAGTCATGGGCTCTTACGCCCACATCATCGAGGGAGCCCGGAAATGACCCGCGCCATCATGGTCATGGGCACCGGGTCCGATGTCGGTAAGTCCTTGATTGTAGCGGGACTTTGCCGCGCCTTTGCCAATCGCGGCCTTTCGGTCGCGCCCTTCAAACCGCAAAACATGTCCAACAACGCCGCCGTCACATCCGACGGCGGCGAGATCGGCCGCGCCCAGGCCCTGCAGGCCAAAGCCGCCCGCAAAGAGCCGGTTACGGCCATGAACCCGGTCCTGCTCAAGCCGGAAAAAGATACGGGTTCTCAAGTGGTTATAAGGGGAAAGCGCGTCGCATCGATGTCGGCGCGCGATTATTTCAGAAATCGATCCCGATTTATGCCCGCGGTCCTCGATGCGTTTAATCTGCTCGCTGCCCAAAGCGATCTCGTCATCGTCGAGGGCGCCGGCAGTGCATCGGAAATAAATCTGCGCGAAGGCGATATCGCCAATTTCGGTTTCGCGCAGGAATTGACAATTCCGGTCATCCTTGTCGGCGATATTCATCGCGGCGGCGTCATCGCGTCCCTTGCCGGCACGTTTGCCGTCATCGATCGCGCCGATGCCGATCTGATCGCGGCAACGCTGGTCAACAAGTTCCACGGCGATCCGACGCTGTTCGACACCGGCCGCGCCATCATCGAAACCCACACCGCGCGCCCCTGTCTCGGCGTCGTGCCTCATTTCGCGCACGCATCCCGTTTGCCGGCGGAAGATGTGTTAGCCATTGAAAATATTGAACAAAATCCGGGGAAGACCGTCATTGCCGTACCCCGGCTGGGCCGGATCGCCAATTTCGACGACCTCGATCCCCTGCGCGCCGAGCCCGGCGTCAGCCTGGTCATCGTCCAGCCCGGCCAGCCCATTCCCCGAGACGCAAAGCTCGTCATTCTCCCCGGCTCGAAGGCCACCCGTGCCGATCTCGACCTGTTCCGCGCCCTGGGCTGGGATATCGATCTCGCCGCCCACATCCGGGCCGGCGGTCATGTCCTGGGCGTCTGCGGCGGCTACCAGATGCTCGGCACCTCGGTCGCAGACCCCGATGGCGTCGAAGGAAAACCCGGGCAAACTCAAGGGCTTGGCCATCTTGACATCGCAACCCGCCTCGAAGGGGTCAAACAGCTCCGCCTCGAAACCGCCACCGACGCCGCCTCCGGTCTGCCGCTCACCGGCTACCATATGCATATGGGCGCAACATCCGGCCCCGATACAGCCCGCCCCTTCGCCCATGTCGACGGCGTCCCCGAAGGCGCCCGTTCGGCGGACGGAAAAATCATGGGCACCTATCTCCACGGGCTCTTTGCCGCCGACGCCTTCCGCCGCCAATTCCTTGCAAACCTTGACATTTCCATCGATCCGCTGCTCGATTTCGATCGCCTGATCGACCAGACCCTTGACGATCTCGCCGCCCATCTCGAGACCCATCTCGACCTCGATGCCATCCTCGCCCTCGCCCGGGAGCCGCAATCGTGATCGCCTTGCTCGCCGCTATCCTCGAACGGATCGTGGGCTATCCCGCCTGGCTCACCGACAGGATCGGCCACCCCGTCATCTGGATCGGCAAACTGATCGAGATGCTGGACCAGCGCCAGAACGACCCCGAAAAATCCTTTGGTTCCCGGCGGATAGCGGGCGTTGTCGCCATCGCCACGGTCGTGCTCACCGTCCTCGTCGTCACCCTCGGCCTCCAGCAGGTCCTGCGCTTTGTGCCTTTCGGCTGGCTCGTCGAAATCCTCCTCGCCTCGACCCTGATCGCCCAGAAAGGTCTGCGCGACGCCGTCCTCGCCGTCGCCCGCGCCCTTGGTCAGCAGGGCATCGACGCCGCCCGCCGCGAAGTCGCCCACATCGTCGGCCGCGACACCGCCGAACTCGACGAAGCCGAGATCTCCCGCGCCGCCATCGAGACCCTGGCCGAAAACACCTCCGACGGCGTCATCGCGCCGCTCTTGTTTCTCGCCCTTTTCGGCCTGCCCGGCGCCGCGATCTACAAGGCCATAAACACCGCCGATTCCATGATCGGCCATCGCTCCGAGCGCTATGCCGCCTTCGGCTGGGCCGCCGCAAAGCTCGACGATCTGGTCAATTTCATCCCCGCGCGCCTGACGGCGGGCCTCTTCGCCCTCGCCGCCCGCGCCATGCCCGGAGCCGACACGAAAGCCGCCTGGGAAGCCGCCCGCCGCGATGCCCCCCACCACGCCTCCCCCAACGCCGGCTGGCCCGAAGCCGCCATGGCCGGCGCTCTCGGCTTCGGTCTCGGCGGCCCGCGCGCTTACAAGGGCGAAACGCTCGATCTGCCGAAAATGGGCGAGGGCAAACGCAACCTCACCGCCGACGATATCGCAACAGCCATAAGCCTTTACGACAGGGCCATGCTCATCGCGCTGGGCATCCTTGCCGCCTGGGCGCTATTCTCGATCGTCTTCTAGAGCGTGTCCAGCAAAAGCATGTCCTCGACGCGATCGGGGATGGAAACGGTTTTGCGGTTCGGACACGCGATAAAACAAAGG